>JAUNEW010000046.1:7681-9499 GCA_030525365.1 Eubacteriales bacterium | reverse complement strand
CATTCTGGCATATAGTCGGATAACATTTGACGACAGTTTCCGCAAGGCGGGATAATTTCATCTCCGTTTTCTCCGCGAACTGCAACGATTGCTTCAAACTCCCTTTCTCCATGTGCAACAGCACTTCCGATGGCGACCTGCTCAGCACATGCACCGTGCAGAGAGTAGACATTTACACCGACAAATATTTTTCCATCTGTACATCGGATGGCAGCACCCACCGCGTGATTCTGATTTTCTTTGTCATAATTAGCCTGTATTACTTTGCTTGCGGAATCAATTAGTTCTTGATCTTTCGCAGTCAAAGGATAGAGTTGATTTTCCAATGTGTATTCCTCCTTCAAGATGATTCTATATTCAAAATTATGATTGCTACTGGTATTGTATCATTAAATTCGTTCGTTGGCGAATGGGCACCACGTGCTTTGCCACACGCTCGCCCAGATGTTGGCGCCCGAATGTGAAAAACGACAAAAGAAATATCCATCCCAAAGCAAATGATTGCCAAAGGCCCATTTGCGTGGGATGGATATTTCTTTACCCAATCCTGTTCTCCACGAACTTAACGGTCTTTTCCAGCAGTTCCGCGGTAAAAGGACTTTCCGTATCTCGGTCGAAGTCGTGCTCCCTAGCGGCAGCGATGTACTTGACCGGATGGTACTTGGCGGCCAGGGCGTTGAACTCGGTGAAAGGTACATCGTTGTCTCCAGTGCTGTGGGCAGCGAACAGGGGAGCTTTCAGCGTGTCTTTTAAGCGGAGGGAGTAGTCAAGGAAGAAGAACTTCTCTCGGCCGCTGTAGATCAGGTCTTTCCACAGCCCTTTCTGGCGGGCGTAGACGTAGACGCTGTAGTGGGTTTCCAGAGGACCGTTGCAGTGGGGTTCCTTCGGCAGGGAATCCAGGCAGGATTCCGGCACCGCCGGCAGGCTCTGATACCAATTGCTCGGTTGGTCGTACCAGCCGTCGGTCAAGAATCCGTATCCATAGTAGGACAGGATGCCTGCCGGCTGGGTTACGAGTTCCTCGGAGGCTCCTGTTAGTAGCGCCAGGTAGGCACCGGCGGAGCGGCCCCACAGGAAGTAGGGAAGCTCCTGAACCGCTGCTTCCCCATTCTCACCAATTCCAGCGGCCTGAAGAATATTCCCGTAGTGATTGACGGACTGAATCACATCTGCTGTGATTTCCGGAAGCCGTGCCGCCGGTGCCAACGGGTAGTCCAGGGCGATGATGGCATAGCCGGCCTGGGTGAAGGTCTTCCGGTGCAGTTCCGGAAGATCCTCACGGTTTCCATATAGTAATCCGCCGCCGTGGAGATAGATGAGGGCGGCACGAACCGGTGCCGAATCCTCCCAGTAGACGGTGGCTTTCTTCTCAAAGTCACAAGGGGTGATAGTGTGTAAATCCACAGTTGAAGTCTTAAGCATGACGAATTCCTCCATAGAAAGATACCGCTACCGGGATTTCGAATTTGTAATCCATAGCCCATGTCCAGGCATGTGCGGTTATCTTTAAAATTACCGGTTTTAATAATGTAATAAAATTTTATAAACTTTTATTTTTTTAATTTTACTCTATTGAATGATGAAATGTCAAACTTGTTAGAAATATCTATTTTTCTATATAAAATCACCAAAAACATGGAAATATACACAATTCGCCGGAAAATCTAGAAAAATGAATCAAAAAATCTATATTTAATCCGGAAATAAGTCCCGATTTTAATACAAATATCTTTAAATTTGTACTTGCAAAATTGGTTGAAAGGTGGCATTATTGAAGTGTAAAAATTGGTTGACCACCTGAGAGAAATTCTTGGAGAA
>JAUNEW010000046.1:0-7581 GCA_030525365.1 Eubacteriales bacterium | reverse complement strand
ACACGTTCCGTGTACAAGAAAGAGAACTACGTTATTCTTGAACCAGACGGCATCGTAAAGAACGCAATTCCAGGATATGAGAACTGCGATACAACAATTCTGGGTTCCCCAGAGATGGGCGCATCCTTCGCAGATTACATCTCCACCGTTCATCCAGGTGGAAAGAACGATTCCATCGGTGGAGACGGAATCGAATCCTTCCTGTACGTTGTAAGCGGTAAGCTGACCGTTAAGAACGCAGACCAGGAAGCAGAGCTGACAGAGGGTGGATACATCTTCTCCCCTGCAGACAAGCCAATGAGCTTTGTGAACAACAGCGACGAGGATGCTTTCGTATACATCTACAGAAGAAGATACGTTGCAATCGAAGGAAAGAGCGCACACACTGTTGTTGCTAACATCAACGACACTGAGTGGAAGGAATACGAAGGCATGAACAACTGCCACAGCAAGGACTTCCTGCCGGCTGCAAATGACTTCGGTTTCGACATGAACATGCATCTGCTGAAGTTCAAACCAGGTGCTTGCCACGGATACATCGAAACACACATCCAGGAGCACGGAATGTACTTCCTGCAGGGTAAGGGAATGTATCGTCTGGACGACGAGTGGATTCCGCTGCAGAAGGGTGACTATGTATTCATGGATTCCTATGTACCACAGGCTTGCTACGGCGTAGGCACAGAGGACTTCATCTACATCTACTCCAAGGACTGCAACAGAGACGTTGCTCTGTAAGTAGAGACACATCGCTATCAAATACAGGTTCGTGATTCCACGGACCTGTATTCTGTAAAAATAAGTTTATTCGGGATGAGATTCCCAATTATTCGGAGGTATCATAAGTGAAATTATCGAGAGAAGAACTGAAAGGCCTGATGAAGAACAAGCTGATGCAGGCAGGTCTGCATGAAGATCATGCGGAAACAACTTCTGAAATCCTCATGTGGGCACATGAGAGAGGTTATTACTCCCACGGCGCAGTTCGTGTAGAGTACTACAGCGAAAGAATCTTCAAGGGCGGCATTACCGTTGAGCCTAACATCACATGGAAGCAGACAGGTCCGTGCTCCGGTATCCTTGATGGAGATAACGGTATCGGATTCGTTGTTGCGAAAGAAGGTATGGAGAAAGCCATTGAGATGGCAAAAGAGAACGGTATTGCAGTAGTTGGAATGGCAAACCTGTCCCACAGTGGTTCCATCGGTTACTACACCGAGATGGCTGCAGATGCAGGTCTGTGTGCAATTTCCTTCTGCCAGTCCGATCCGATGGCAGTACCTTACGGTGGTGCTGAACCATATTATGGTACCAACCCAATTTCCTTCGCTGCTCCAACAGCAGACGATCGTAAGGTTGTATTCGACATGGCAACAACCGTACAGGCATGGGGAAAGATTCTGGACAAGAGATCCAAGCATCAGGAAATTCCGGCAGACTGGGCAGTAGACGAGCACGGTGCTCCGGTTACTGATCCACACAAGGTAAATGCGCTGGTTCCAATCGCAGGCGCAAAGGGCTACGGACTGATGATGATGGTAGACATCTTCTCCGGAATTCTGCTGGGTGTTCCGTTCGGTGGACACGTAAGCTCCATGTATCACGATCTTTCCGAGGGAAGAAGACTGGGTCAGATGCACATCGTAATTGATCCAGAGAGATTCTGCGGAGCAGAGCAATTCATGAAGACCATGTCCGCTTGCCTGGACGAGATTGGCGAGATTAAGCCGGCTCCAGGATTTGATAAGGTAAATTACCCAGGCGAGAGAGCGAAAATGAGAATGGACAAAGCGTACGCAACCGGCGGTGTAGACGTTGCAGATGAACTGGTAGAATACCTCAAGGGCGAGCCGATTCACTTCAACAGATACGACCACAAGAACCGTTTTGCGGACTAATTAATAGATTTTATAAACCGTTACTTTTGTAGGGAAATAAGGAGAGACTTAATGTTAAAGACAATCGTAAAAGCCGGAAGCTACCACGATTCCGTAACACTGATGCTTCTGACCAACGCAGTCTCCACCGTAGAAGGTGTTAAGAAGGTTTCCATCATGATGGCAACCCCTGCGAACAAAGACATCTTCAAGCAGAGCGGACTGGAGACCGAGGAGCTGATGGCAGCTACACCGAACGACATGGTAGTCGTTGCAGATGTAGATGAGGAAAGCGTTCTGGACACTCTGATGGAGAAGGTAGACGAGTACTTCGCAAAGGAAGCAAACGCAGATTCCAAGAAGGAAGGCGCTACTGCTGCAAAGTCCTGGGATCAGGCACTGGCTCAGATGCCAGATGCAAACCTGGCTGTAATCTCCATTCCGGGAGCATATGCTGCACTGGAAGCAGAGAGAGCACTGGACGAGGATATGAACGTATTCATGTTCTCCGATAACGTAACGATTGAAGACGAGAAGAAGATTAAGGATAAAGCACACGAGAAGGGTCTGGTTGTAATGGGCCCAGACTGCGGAACCGGAATCATCCAGAGTGTTCCGATTGCTTTTACCAACACTGTTAACCCAGGATCCATCGGTATCATCGGTGCATCCGGAACCGGTATTCAGGAGCTGACCACCATCATCGACCGTCTGGGCGAGGGCGTAACTAACGCAATCGGTACCGGCGGAAGAGACCTGTCCGCAGAAGTTGGTGGAACCACCATGCTGGACGTTATCGATGCCATGGAAGAGGATCAGACGGTAAAAGTACTTGTCGTTATCTCGAAACCACCGGCAAAGGAAGTCAGAGACAAGGTTGCAGCAAGACTGAGCGTATGCAAGAAGCCAGTTGTATGCCTGTTCCTGGGCGAGAAGCCAGAATATTACGAAGAAGGATTCTATCAGACCTACACACTGGACGAGTGTGCTCGCCTGGCGGTTAGCCTGGTAAGAGGTCAGAAGGTAGAAGAGGGCACTGTGGATTGCGACAGAAGCCAGTTCTTCAAGAAGGAAGATAAGAAGACCATCAAGGCATACTACTCCGGTGGTACACTGGCAGGTGAGTCTGCAATGATGATTAAGGAAGCTCTGGGACTGCAGGACTGCGCTCATCAGGAAGGCTTCAAGCTGAACGCAGACGGTAACGTAGTTATCGACCTGGGTGATGATGTATACACACAGGGTAAGCCGCATCCAATGATCGACCCGAGAACAAGAGTAGAGTGCATGGAAGAGGCTGTTGACGATCCAAGCACCGGCGTTATCCTGTTCGACGTTGTACTGGGATACGGTTCCCATGAAGATATGGCAGGGGCACTGATTCCGGCAGTTAAGACTCTTCAGGAGAAGGCTGCTGCAGAGAACAGAAAGGTGTTCTTCGTTGCAGAAGTATGCGGAACCAGAAACGACTTCCAGGGTTACGATGAGTCCGTTGCAAAGCTGAAGGAAGCAGGCGTTATCGTTGCAGAGACTAACATGCTGGCTGCAAAGACTGCACTGCAGGCAATCGGCTATGACTTCGAAGTAGAAGAGAAGGAAACCCGTCCGAAGGAAGTAAGAGAGTGCACACCATCTGCTCCATCCGAGAAGCTGGTGAAGATGCTTTCCAGCAAGCCGAAGGTAATCAACATCGGTCTGAAGAGCTTCGCAGAAGTTACTGCTAAGTTCGGATGTGACGTGGTACAGTATGACTGGATGCCACCGGCAGGCGGAGACATCAAGCTGATTAAGGCACTGAACTTCCTGAGAAACTACGAAGGATTTGATATTGACGAAGCAAACCGCAAGGTAATTGCAAAGGTTGTTGCAGCACAGCCAGTCCTCAAGGACAATGTTCCAGCAATGACCGTAATTCCACAGCTCAACGAAAACAACGGCAAGGTAATCCTGCACGCAGGTCCGCCAATCGAATACAAGGATATGCCTGCAACTGTACAGGGTTCTTGTGTCGGCGCAGTTCTCTTCGAGGAGTGGGCAGATAACGAAGCAGATGCTCGTAAGCTGTTGGAGTCCGGTGAGATTAAGTTCATCCCTTGCCACCACTGCAACGCAGTAGGTCCGATGGGTGGAATCACCACACAGCACATGCCGGTATTCGTTGTACAGAACGAGACCGATGGCAACTACGCATACTGCCAGATGAACGAAGGTATCGGTAAGGTACTGCGTTTCGGTGCATACTCCGAAGAGGTTGTGAACCGTCTGAGATGGATGAGAGACGTTCTGGGCCCAACACTGGGAAGAGCAATCCGCTCCCTGGACAACGGTCTGGCAATCAATCCGCTGATTGCAAAGGCAATCGCAATGGGCGATGAGTTCCACCAGAGAAACATCGCTGCATCCCTGTGCTTCTACAAGGAAATGGCTCCAATCATCACCGACATGGATATGCCGCAGGATGAGAAGTCTTCCGTTATGAAGTTCCTGGCAGATACCGACCAGTTCTTCCTGAACATCATGATGGCAACTGGTAAGGCAATCATGGATGGTGCAAGAACTCTCACCGATGGTACTGTTGTTACTGCAATGTGCAGAAACGGAGTTAACTTCGGTATCCGTATCGCAGGTATGGGAGACGAGTGGTTCACCGGTCCGGTTAACACACCACAGGGTCTGTACTTCACCGGCTATGACGGCGAGGATGCTTGCCCAGATATCGGCGACAGCGCAATCACTGAGACCGTAGGTGTTGGCGGTATGGCTATGATCGCAGCTCCAGCTGTAACCAGATTCGTTGGTGCAGGTGGATATGAGGATGCTCTCAACACAAGTAACGAGATGACCGAGATCACTATCGACAGAAACCCGAACTACATCATCCCGAACTGGAACTTCAGAGGAACCTGCCTGGGAATCGATGCAAGACTGGTTGTGGAGAAGGGAATCACTCCGGTAATCAACACGGGTATCGCACATAAGGTTGCTGGATTCGGACAGATTGGTGCAGGTACTGTACATCCACCAATCGAAGCATTCCAGAAGGCCGTTCTTGCATATGCAAAGAAGCTGGGATTCGAGGAATAATCCATCGAGAAACAATCCATCATAGATTGCAAGTAAAGCAAGTAAAGAAGATGACTTCAGTAACGGCCTGAGCAATCTCAGGCCGTTACATATATAAGGATATTTATGGAGGACAAAAAATAATGGGCAAGAAGATTGTCATCGCTCTGGGCGGAAACGCACTGGGAAATAACGTAGAAGAGCAGCGCAAGGCTGTTGCACACACTGCAGGTGTTATCGTAGACCTGATTGAGGAAGGTCACGACCTGATCGTTACACACGGTAACGGACCACAGGTAGGTATGATTCAGAATGCGATGGACATGCTGGCAAGATCCAACCATCAGTATGGTGAAGTTCCGCTGGCATCCTGCGGCGCAATGAGCCAGGGTTACATCGGAATCGACCTGCAGAATGCCATCAAGTACGAGCTGAAGAAGAGAGGCATCGACAAGAAGGTTTCCACCATCATCTCCCAGACACTGGTAGATGAGAACGACGATGCATTCAAGAACCCAACCAAGCCAATCGGCCGTTTCCTGACCAAGGAAGAGGCAGATAAGTTGGCTGCACAGGGCGTATCCGTTGTAGAAGATGCAGGAAGAGGCTATCGTGAAGTCGTTGCTTCTCCAATGCCAAAGAGAATTTGCGAGTTGGGAACTATTCGCACTCTGTTTGAAGCAGGTCACATCGTCATCACTTGCGGAGGCGGCGGAATCCCAGTTGTGGACCACGACGGTGCACTGGTGGGTGCGCGTGCCGTAATCGATAAGGATAACGCAAGCAGCCTGCTGGCTTCCACATTCGGTGCAGATTACCTGGTAATCCTTACCGCTGTAGAGAAGGTTGCCATCAACTGGGGTAAAGAGAACCAGGAATGGCTGTCCGATCTCACCGTAGATCAGGCCAAGGAATACATCAAGGAAGAGCAGTTCGCAAAGGGTTCTATGCTTCCGAAGGTAGAAGCTGCCATCCGTTTCGCTGAATCCGGCGAAGGCAGAAACGCTCTGATTACACTCCTCGAGAAGGCAAGAGAAGGTATCAACGGAGAAACCGGTACAGTTATCCATAAGTAATCCTTCTTTTACAAATAATACGATATAGAAAGAACAGAGGAGTAATTATACATGAATATACCTGTAAATTTCCTAACCTGGATAATGGCTTTCCTGCCGATTATCGTGCTAATCGTATTAATGATCAAGTTCCACTGGGGCGCCACTGAGGCTGCCCCGGTTGGCTTGCTTATTACGGTTTTTTCGGGTCTTCTGGTGTACAAAGCAGACCTTACCACCATCGCAGTGGAGAGCGCCAAAGGTATCTGGAGCGCGCTGGTCATCCTGCTGATTATCTGGACGGCCATCCTCATGTATCAGGTGGGGGACGAGGCGAAGGCCTTTATCGTCATCAAAGAGGGCATGAGTAAGCTGCTTCCGAATGAGCTGCTGCTGGTGCTGGCTCTGGGCTGGATTTTCGAAAGCTTCCTGCAGGGTATCACCGGTTTCGGCGTACCAGTTGCAGTAGGGGCACCGCTTCTGATTGGAATCGGTGTGGCACCGATGTATGCCATCATTATTCCACTTCTGGGTCAGGCCTGGGGTAATACTTTCGGAACTCTGGGTGCAGCCTGGGATTCTCTGGCAGTATCTGCTGGAATGCAGGTGGGCAGCCCGGAATACTACAGAGCTGCTTTCTGGGCGGCCGTGTTCCTGTTAGTATGGGATTTCCTCACCGGTATCATTATCTGCTGGTTCTACGGTAAGGGTAAGGCGGTAAAAAAAGGCCTTCCAGCCGTTCTGGCTATGACCGTAATCGGCGGCGGCGGCGAGCTGGCTCTTTCACAGGTGAACACCACGCTGAGTAACTTCATCCCTGCAGTCGTGTGCCTGGTGGTACTGATGCTCATGGGAAGAATGAAGATGTACCGAGATGAGTGGAAGATTGAGGATTCCAAGATTATGATTCGCAAGGAGTCCGAGGCGGAGACTTTGGATATGCCGAAGGATATGACACTGGTACAGGCCTTTGTACCGTACGTACTGCTGTCTCTTATGACGATTATCGTTCTGACGGTAACGCCGGTGAACAATCTCCTGAGCAAATTCCAGATTAGCATTTCGGTACCGGAAACATCCACCGGATACGGCTATGTCAATGCGGCGTCCGATGCATTCTCGCCAATCGTGCCTTTCACCCATGCCAGCATGTTCCTGTTCCTGTCCGCCATCATCGGACTTTGGTACTATAAGAAGCACGGCTGGATTAAGCAGGGTGGCACCAAAGCGATTTTCGGTCGTTCCATCACCATGACCATGCCATCTGGCATGGCGGTAATCGGACTGGTTATCATGTCCAAGATTATGAGCGGAACTGGCCAGACGGTGGTTCTCTCTCAGGGAATTGCCAATGTGCTGGGTAACAAATATCTGATTCTGGCACCGTTCATCGGACTTCTGGGAACCTTCATGACCGGAAGCAACATGAGTTCCAACATCCTGTTCGGCGACTTCCAGATGACCACTTCTTCCCTTCTGGGAGTGAATGCGTCTGCCGTTCTGGGAGCACAGACCGCAGGTGGTGCGATCGGTGCAGCAGTGAGCCCGAGCAAGATTATTCTGGGAACTACCACGGCAGGATGCCT
>JAUNEW010000045.1 GCA_030525365.1 Eubacteriales bacterium | reverse complement strand
CGAGGAGATCAGTTCCTTTTACCGCAAGATCCTTGATCTTAAAGGCGCCCTCTTCATCCGCCACCTGCTCCACAATTCGGCGGAACTCATCGATGTGCCGGACCCGTTCCTCCCGGTACTCCGGTGCCTGGGACTGGACATCGGCCCGCTCTAAAGCAATCAGCCGAAGGGTTTGCTCTTCCCCTAACTGGCTGAGCTGGCGCCGGGCATATTTACAGGTCGGACTAAACACTCGTCCGTGGACTTCCACCAGCTGGGTAACGGTTTCGGTGGTTTTGCGGTCGTAGCGGAGGCGCTTCATGATGGTCCTCGTCATGTCGGCGGAAACCTGCTCGTGGTGGTAAAAGTGGCCTCGGCCCCGGTCCTCTGTGTAGCAGCGAGGCTTTCCGATGTCGTGGAAAAGAGCCGCCAGACGAAGCTCCCGCTGCGGTGGAATGTTCTCCACCACGTGAAGGATGTGCTCGTATACGTCGTAGCAGTGGTAGGGATTGTTCTGGCCAAAATCAAAGGTTTCCGCCAGCTCCGGAATCACCTGGGCGAAAACGTCCCGGAACTCCCGAAGGATTGGGGCCGGATTAGGGGCGGTCAGTGTTTTGTCCAGCTCCACCCGGATGCGCTCGGCGGCGATGTTTCCGAGAAGGGCGCGGTTTCTGTGGATGGCCGCTGCCGTGTTCTCCTCAATCCTGTAGTCCAGCTGTGCGGCAAAGCGCAGTCCCCGCATAATCCGGAGGGCATCCTCCTGAAATCGGGTTTCCGGGTCCCCTACTGCGGTAATACGGTGCTCCTTGAAATCCTCTTCATAACCGGGAACGCCCTGGATGTTTCTGTCCAGGTCCATGGCCACCGCATTGATTCGGAAGTCCCGGCGGAGGAGGTCTTCTTTTAGCGAGCGGGTAAAGGTCACACCATCTGGGTGGCGGCCATCGCTATAGGTTCCGTCTACCCGGTAGGTGGTCACTTCATACAGTTTATCCATGATAACGCCGATGGTTCCGTGGGCTTTACCGATATCCAGGGTGGGGCAATCGCGAAAAACCATTTGCGTCTCCTCTGGCGTGGCATTGGTGGTGATATCGCAGTCGGAAGGTTCTCTTCCGATTAATATATCTCGCACGAAACCGCCCACCAGGTAGGCTTCGTAGCCTGCTGATTTCAAGCGTTCCAGAATAGTCTGGGCACCGAGCGGGATGGGGTAATTGTTAGGCATTGTTTGATCTCCTCATGTGCTTCCGTTGATCCTGAAGAAATTTCTTTGCGTCCACATAGACTGGCTCCTCCCCTGTCTGTTCCAGAATGCTGTCGCACGTATCTTGGAATCGATTCATGTAAATCCCTCCATTTGCTAATTCATAAGAGGTAAGAAGGTTGTTGCCCAAATAGAATCCTATCTTTTCGTATTCTTCTGTTTTGCGCAGAAAACTTCTTCTGTAGTTTCGCTTTTCACTTTCATGATACCACATTCCCAGGTGTTCCCAGAGATAGATTCTGTATAAGAATGGATGGAGTAATGTAAAGTCTGGGCGATAGCATACGCCGTCAATCCAAATCGGAAATTCATAGATTACCAAAAATCCCATTGCGACGAACATATCATATAGCATCGCCTCCACACGGCTTCGTACTTTGGTTCCATCACAAGTGGTGATTTTCAAATTCTCCGGATGCTCTATCGGATAAGCGTTTTTGATTCTAGTCATCTCTCGAATCCACTGGCTACAGAATCTCTGATCAATGAAATTGTTGTTAATGGTCTTCGGCTGATAGACCTTTGGCAATTCCTGTTGAATTATATCTAAGGAAATCCAACGAAAGTCATCTATCAGATTTTCTAATGCCCGAATATTGTTATCCAGTATATCCAGCATCGTATTGCACAACTGAAATTCTTGAATAGCCATAACGGTTTCATTGGAATGATTTCCTAGATATTTCCGTTCCTTCCCCTTGCGGCTATAGTAATAGGTTTGGCCATTCTTTATATTAAGTTCCAATCTGTCGGTTTCAAAGGATTGAACCTTACTGCGCCTCCGTTCGTATGTCCGTTTCATTTGCTTTTGCCGTTCCAATTCTTTGAGAACAATGTTTTTAATAAGATAGTCCATACTCACCTCCCATGAGTATTATCTCATAAATAAAATTCCCCTTCAGTACACACTTGAGTTGATGAGTAGGTAAAATAAACCTGCGATGCAGTTGCGTTGACGGCATGATGCAGGTGAAGTCATCCGTGTTCGGTTTCCCCCGCACCCAATTGTGTTGACAGCATTGAGATTACCCTGCGCCACAATTGTGTTGACGGCGTTAAGATTACCCTGCGCCACAATTGTGTTGACGCGGTGATATGGTGGTGGGAGCAAGCGGGAAACCCTTTGTTTTCGGAGGTATCCCACCATAAGAATACCGTATTTCACTTATAACGAACCTACGACATGGTGGGATGATATGAATACATAAGGGTTTTCGGGCGACATCCCACCATGTTTCTTTCAATAGCAAACACGAAAAGCTAGAATTTCAGTTTTTTTGTGGTGGGACGCGCCCATGGAATAAGGGAATCCAGACGGATTCCCACCACCATATCACCGCGTCAACACATTCGAGCATACAAAACGGCGGCATTCATAAAAACGGCAACGTGCATAGAAACGGCGCAAACATACGAACGATGACAAGCATAAAAAACGGCGGCAGCCGCATTCGCGAGAATGCGGCTGCCGCCTACTTTGCTTTGATTCTAGTTTCTTATCTTGTCTTTACCGACTTTGCCTTGGACCATGTGGAATAGTATTTCTTTCCTTTGACAACCTTGTAGGTACGAACTCTTGCGTAGTACTTTTTCTTCTTCGCAAGCTTCGTAATCTTCTTATGGTTGTGCTTGTATCCCTTGATGGTCTTAACCTTCGTGGACTTTCCGGTGAACTTCTTGGAAGTGCTGTACTGCACCTGATAGCCGGTTACCTGTGGTCCCTTGCGGAGCCACTTCACGGTGATGGCTTTCTTGCCTTTCTTCACGGACTTCAGGGTGGTCTTCTTCGGGTTGATTCGGAAGGTTGCTGTTGCGGACTTCTTGTTGCTCTTGAGAGTTACTTTTACCGTGTAGGTTCCAACTTTCTTACGGCCGCTGGAGTAGCTTACGGTATAGTCCTTGCTAGCGACTTTCTTTCCGTTCACTTTGACGGTTACGGACGGTGTCTTTGTCTTACCGTTGTAAGTGTAGCTTGTGCTGGAAAGGGTTACCTTTGGCGCTGCATTTACCGACGGATTGGTTGGAGTTGTCGGATCTGTTGGCTTCGACGGTTCCTCCTTGCTCTTGTACTGGATTACGTTGTTGTACAGGGAGATGGAGCCCATCTTGAATGTTACCAGTCCGTTGCTAACGGTGAAGTCCAGCTTGTGGAGGTCGCCGTTGTCATCGATGTAGTATACGTTCTCGACTTCTTTGCCTTCTGGAATGACTCTTGTGATTACAAAGTCCCCCGCGGAAAGCTTGGAAATCTCGGTTCTGTACATGTTGATGGCATCGATATCCACAACTTCGTAGTCTTTACCCTCCAGTGACGGAACTTTCTCATCGATCACCCGGTCGTTGATGTAGTAGCTTCCGGTTCCGAAATTCAGTCCGGTAACGGTGGTGTTGTTGGATGAGCCAATCATCTTGACGTCTCTGTCGTGCTCGGTTCCCTTGTCTACCAGGTAGAGGGCCCCTACGCTTCCGCAGCTGAAGTGGTTGTAGGTGTACTTTCCGGCACCGTACTCGGACTTGTCCTTAACGGTCAGCGGGAAGGACTCGATGCTGTAGCGCTCGCTGTCTACCAGAACCATGTAGTTGTAGTCTTCCATCAGGTCTGCTTCGATGTTACCATCTGCATCGCTGGTGGTTTCTACGGTGTCGTACTGGTTCACCAGTCTAACCTTGACGTTGCCCACGGTGCTCATGTCGCCGTCCTGGTCAACGTAGTATACTGGCATCTTGATGTGAACCCTTGCGGCATCCTCTGGCTTTGCCAGCTCGGTGGCACGCTTGGTCATGTCAAAGCTGGTAACATCTCTCAGCACACCCTTGTAGGTGGTCGGAGTGCCCCCATCGGTGGACAGCTTGATGTAGTAGTTGTCCATCTGGTACTGGCTGTCTTCCGCATAGACGATGTAGTGGTGATCCTTGTACATCTTTACGTCCGGAAGTACGCCGTTCAAAGACTTCACTTTTGCTTCCACGGTCTGAGTGGAGCTGTCGTAGAATACGAAGGTCACGTCTTTGTTCAGCGCAGCCACGCTGTTTCCGCTGACCTCGTTCACCTTCATACCCTTCAGAGTAACGATGTCCTTGTTGTAGATTACTTTAACATCCTCTGTGTCCTCGCAGTCATCGTCGGAGAACTTGTGGCCGGTGCTGTTGGTCTTGCCGTCGATTCTTTTAACATCCACATAGTTGTAGTTGAGTCGACCTTCCACATCTTCCACGTCGTAACCGTCCAGAACGGCCTGAGTCTTGCCCTGGCTGTCTGCTTCCCAGTGGAATGGGATGCCTCCACGGTCTTTGTACTGCTTGAACAGCGGATTGCTGTCAAAATCAAGTTCGTATGTGTCGTTCTCGTCCAATGTCAGCAGGTACGGAACCTTCTCCTCACCGATGAGGGTCAGGTCACCTTCTCTGTTGTAGACGGTCTTGGACTTGCCGGTGTCCAGGCGGGTCAGCTTCCAAGAGAAGCCGCTCTCCGCATAGTATCCGTTGTCGGAAATCGGCAGGCTCATCCAACAGGAAGCTGGTCTTAGGCACGGATCCTGAGCGGTTTCCGTCTTCTTAACCACAATCTTGGTCACCTGATTTTCGTCGCCGTCGATTCCCTCGTCGTAATCGTACTGAAGCGGCAGCTTGTCGTTGTATCTTGCAAAAATACGCATCAGCTTCTTACTGTTGTACGCACCTACCACTTCGTGGGTCTTCCAGAACGGGTTGGTGGTGTCGAAACCAATCTTGTACTCGGTCTCCGAATTCATCTTGATGCCGGAAATCTTTCCGTCCTTAACCTTGTAACGGGTGTAATAATGCTGAACATCGTCCAGCAGAGACTTCATGTTGATGAGGTCCAGCTCCATGTTCTCAGAATCCGGAACCGGTGTTCCGTCTTCGTAGACTACCGGGATGTCAGCTACGGAAACTTCCTTGTCCTGTGGAACCGGGTCCGCTGCATCGTACTCTTTAATAACCAGCTCTCGAACTGGGCTAGTTACTTCCTGAGCTTCCTTGTCGTAGCCCATCAGGGTCTTGGAATCCGTCACGCCTGTCACGCGAACGTAACCGTCCTGCGCATAGGCCATTTCATAATCATAGGGGAAGTCCTCATCCGGATCATCCCAACTGATGCTTACCTTATACGGTACACCGGCTGCCAGCTTCACATTGGTAATCTTACCGTTCTTAACGGTGTAGTCCTCGCCCTCGGTGCTCTGATCACTTCTAGCAAAATTAAGCACGTGGCCATCTTCCACCGGCTTCCGGTTGGCATACCGTACTGTAACGGATGGAATAGTGACGGTCTCCTCCGCTGGATCTAATGCATCCATTTCCTTGATAACCAGCTTGGTAACCGCCTTTCCGGTGGCTTTCTTCGCGTCGTTATCGTAGCCCATCATGTACTTGGAGTTCTCGCTGACGATGACACGAACATATAGATCCTGTGCAAAAGCCATCTCGTAATCCCAGGAGAAATACTCGTCCGGATCATTCCAGCTAATTGCAATCTTATAAGGTACGCCGGCAACCAACTTCACATCGGAAATCTTTCCATCCTTAACAGTGTAAGTGGTTCCTTCATCGTCCATATCGCTTCGGAAGAAGTCTAGCTTGTGGCCATCTTCTACGGCCTTGCCATCGGCATAGGCTACCGGAATGGACTTGATGGTAACAGTCTTCTCTTCCTTGCTGTCTGCATCCTTATTGTCCGCATCCTTCTTACTATCGGAAGCATCTTCCTTGTCTGCATTCTCGTCCGCCTGGGCCTTCGGTTCGCTGACTTTCGGACTTGCTTTCTTCTCTGCGGCTTCGGACTTGCTTGCGCTTTCTGCGTTTTCCTTGTCCGCTGCAGCATTCTGTTCATCGGCATTGTTCTGCTGATTTTCCGTAGTTTCGTTCGCCGGGTTTTCCTGATTCGCTGCGTCCGAATCGGCGTACACCAGATTGAACGGCAGTGCGGTCAGCACCATGGCCAGCGACAGCAGAATCGCCGAGATTCTCTGCGTTCTCTTTCGCATTGTGTTCCTTTCTTTGTTCCCCAAATTCTATCACCGAATTTGTCATAGATATATCATGCTGTATTACTATATCGCATTACTTGTGCTATGTATAATTGATTTTCTATATTATAGATAAACCCTATAGCTATATATCTAACTATAGGGCATGAGAATAGTAATTCTATTTCTGTTATCGCATCTTAATCTTCACAGTCTTCCGAATGCCCGTTCCATCCTGTGCAGTAGCTGTAATCCGAACCGTTCCCTTCTTCGCCTTCCTCGGCACCGTCACCTTGCCGCTGCCGGATACCTTTACATTCTTATTACTGCTGGTAAAACGAAGTTTTTTGTACGCGTCCTTTCCCGTGGTCTTGACGGTGACACGAACTTTCCCAGACTTTCCCCGCTTGATGGACTTCGGGGCTTTAAGCCGGATGGACTTGACCCGATGTTTCCGAATGCGAACCTTGACGGATCCTTTCACCTTGCTTCCATCCTTTGCGGTGGCGGTGATGGTGACGGTTTTGCCGGCGCCTTTCTTACTCGTGGTCACCACGCCCTTGCTGCTGACGGTGGCGTAACGGGTGTTGCTGCTGCTCCAGGTCACGGATTTGTCGGCAGCGCTCGCCGGGGCGACGGCTGCTTTTACCGTAAATTTCTTGCCGGCAGCGATGTTCACGGAAGGCGCAGCGGTGACTGTAATCTTCGTAACCTTCGTGGCGGAAGGCTGGGACGGTTCGTCGGTCAGGCCGAGTTCTTCCTTGGTAAAAATATCCATCGCCGGCGCAGACTCGTCCGTCTGGGTGCCATCGGAAGCGGTGGTGCCGGCGTAGGTCCATTCGGCCTGGTTCAGGTTCAGGACCAGAGACGGGCGGACGCCCACGTCCCGGGTGTTCACCACGCTACCGTAGTAGCGGATGAAGCCCTTGTTGCAGACAAAGGCGGCGTTCCGCTGGAACTGTCCTGGAGTCCGCATCCACCACATGCTGTTGCCCTCGAAGCCGGTCTCGGAATTGCACCAGACACCCAGGGCTTTGGCGTAGGTAGTGCTCTTCGAACGACGGGCCTCGTCCTCCGTGTCCCGAGCCTGACTCAGGCTGTGATCATAGGCGGACAGGAAACCATAGGACTTCGCGCTCTGGGTGCCGTAAAGCTCGTTCTCCGAAAGCAGGAAGATCCGATCATGGGTGGTGGCACCGCCGCTGGTGCTGTAATTGTAATTATCGTCATTGGGAACTTCCGTTGTGACGATGGGCCGGATTTCCGCCTGGCGAAATGCAGTGGTGAGGAATGTAGCTGTAGAAGTTCCGGTTTGACTTGAATCTGCCCCGTTAAGCCAGGTTCGAAGTGTGGATTTCTCCCAGGTCACATCCTGCTGTTCGCTGTTATAGGGTTGATCGTCCAGCACTTTGTCCGCCAGAAGTAAAGCGTTTTCCCCGCTGACCTGAAGAACCCGCCAACGAATGGGTTCGTATCGGAAATAGTGGTACGAGTAGTCCTTGTTCCAGAAGTAGTGCTTCGTGATTTCCTGGGCCGGCGCGATGTAGGTGCAGTCGGACTTGGCCAGGCGGCGGTACTTGACGCCGTCGATGACGGTATCGCCGGTCTTCGTATATTGTGCATTCTGGAGCCTTGCGTAGACGGCTGGCTCCACGCTGTAATCGGTGCTACTAGCCCAGATTTTGTTCTTGATGGTGCCGCACTGAGCGCTGTCCCCCACAATTTCCGTCTGGGGATAATAGCCGTAGTAGATGATGTCCCAGGTGGTTTTCTGGCCGGATGTCATATTGGAGTCCGCCACTATAGTCGGATTCTCCAGCGCGCGGTGCGTGTCGTCTTCATTCGCGCGGGATTCTGTTCCCGCAAAGCTCGTCTGCATTGCAAGCTCCATCGCAACGATTCCTGCAATCGCAAGGATTAGGCATCCGAAAAGAACGGATTTCGCCTTTGCTATTCGATTTCGATATTTCATGAATTCTATCCTCTTGTTTTCTGTAATTGGCGGGTTGGAGTTTATAAACCCGTCTTACATTCTATTCGGATTTTTTCTTTTCTTCCAATAAATATTCTTTATAAATGACCTGTGCGAAATGCGTGGCTCAGGTTTCTGGGTTTTCCCGTTTCTGAGCCATCGTCTGGCAAAGCCCGTGGCGCACACGCACTGATTTTTCAGCTCGGGCGCCAACACATTTCCTCGAGTATTCATTCGAGAAAACGGTTCGTCAATTTTTTCAACCATAGATTCGTTTCAAAATTTCTCGGTTATTAGTATAATAGATTTGAAGAAAGTCACAGGAACCTATAATCTATAATTCATTTTATGCAAAATCGAATTACTATGGAGGAACACCCTATGTTATCAAAACCAATTCATGGATGGACCGATTTTCAACTAGAAGGCACCGGAGAGTGGGGCTTAAGCTATTTGACGGATATTCCATTTAAATGGCTCGATCAAGCAATCCACGGGCTTGAAACGAGTTCCCCTTTCTGTGTAGAAGCATACTTAGAACCTGGTCGTTTCCTATGTCTAGTGAGCTTCTGGAATTGCTATGTTTTATGCGAAAACGAGGAGCCACAGCCTTCAGAAGAAGATAATATTCAGGCGGACGTTTCTCCCATCAACATGCTTCAATTCTGCAAGAATTTGCACAAAGACATCAGCGAAAACATTGGAGACTGGGTTGCTTTTTACGAATTCTCCGGACAAGGTCCCGAAGAAAGAAAGGCTGCGCTGGATTGCAAATTGGCTCGCTTGCAGGAGTTAATTTCAGAGCACGAAGATGGTTTTTCAAATAGCCAAGTAACCTTTACATTAGGTGACGAAGAGAATCCTCTAAAAGTTTCTATAGGGGATTTCCTATGGTAAGTGGACCCTCCCGACCCAGGTTTTCGCGAACATCTCAGGAGATTCGTTAACATTAATCGGTCAATCACAAAACGGCGGCAGCCGCATTTGCGAGAATGCGGCTGCCGCCTACTTTTAATGCAAGTTTCTTATCTTGTCTGCACCGTCTTCGCCCTTTGTGCTATAGCTTGCTGTTATTTTGGCGCCTGCTACCGGGGCATAGGTCTTGGCCGGGCCGGCCCTCGCAGTTCACGAAGGGCGCCTCGTTTTCCTCGGAGATTCGTGAACTTTCGTCTATTGCATGGCCGGCCGGGCTCTCGTGGTTCACGAAGGGCGCCTCGTTTTCCTCGAGAATTCGTGAACTTTCGCCTATCGCAGGGCCGGCCGGGCTCTCGCAGTTCACGAAGGGCGCCTCGTTTTCCTCGGAGATTCGTGAACTTTCGTCT
>JAUNEW010000167.1 GCA_030525365.1 Eubacteriales bacterium | reverse complement strand
ACAAATACTTTCACTGCTCCGTGCCTTGGAGACGGAAGAACCTAGTCAGGAGGTTGTTGCGAAATGATTTTTGAAAAAATAGGGATTATAGACTCTGAATTTGAATTCCAATCCGACATGTATGTTGCAACCCGGGAAGACCGGATTGTCTACATCGGGAAAGAAAGGCCATCAGAAGAAATCTATCATTTTGCAGGGCCGGTATACGATGGTAAAAGAAAAGTTCTTTTACCGGGGTTTGTAAATGCCCATGGGCATTCCCCGATGTGCCTCATGCGGGGATACGGAGAAAATCTTCCCCTGGATGCATGGTTGAACACGAGAATTTTTCCATTTGAAGCGAAGCTTTATCGGAAAGGGGTGTATTGGAGCACCCTTCTGACCATGGCAGAATCCATGCGGTTCGGAATCGTTTCCACATCGGATATGTATATGCTCTGCGACGATATGATTCGAAGCATCTCCGAAAGTGGGATGAAAAGCAATATCTGCCATTCCGTGACGAACATTGATGGAAAACGGCCGGAAGAAAACCCATCTCTTAAGAACATGAGAGATCTCATACTCATGTATGATGGATTTGAAAATGGAAGAATTATCACGGATGCGTGTTTGCACGCAGAGTACACGAATGACGAGGATACAATCCGAGCTGTTGCAGATGTGGCAAAAGAATTTGACGTTCGGACGCAGGTGCATGTGGCCGAAACGTCCGCCGAAACGGAGGGGTGCCAGCAGCGTCATCAGAATCGGACTCCCGTACAGTATCTGGCGGACATGGGAATCTTCGATGTGCCGGTGACGGCAGCACATTGTGTGTGGCTGAATGACGAAGATCGAACAATTCTGCGAGATAAGAAGGCGACGGTTGCTGCGAATGTAATCAGCAACCTCAAGCTGAACAGCGGAATATGCGATATTCCGCAACTGCAGAAGGCCGGAGTCTCGGTAGCAATCGGCACGGACAGCGTTGCCAGCAACAATAGCTTAGACTTCTTTGAAGAAATGAAGACATTTGCCCTTCTTGCCAAAATCAAAGGTGGTAATGATACCATCATCCGACCAGAAGATGTGCTATATAGTGCAACCAGAGCAGGTGCGTTGGCCCAAGGAAGAGAAGATTGTGGGCTGGTGCAGGAGGGCTTTAAGGCGGATTTGGTTGTTGTGGATTTGGATGTTCCGAATATGCAGCCGATACACGATGTACGGAACAATCTGGTGTATTCGGCTTCTGGAAAGGATGTTCTTCTTACAATGGTGGATGGAAAAGTCCTGTACAAGGACGGAGAGTACTGCACTCTTGACATAGAGAAGGTTATGTCGGAAACGGATGCCGCTCGAAAGAAAATTTTAAGTGAATTGTAACTTCTATAGGCACTTTTGAATTGATGGAAACTACATTGACAGAGAAAAAACGGATTTGTATAATGTAGTGGAAATCTATAAGGGGGTGCATAGGATGAATAAAGCTGAATTAGTAAGTAAAGTAGCGGAAAAGACCGGCTTCAACAAGAAGAATTCCGAGACCGTGCTGGATGCGATTCTGGATACGATTGAAGAAGCACTGGTGGCAGGCGATAACGTTCGGCTAATTGGATTTGGGAGCTTCGAAACCAGAAATCGAAAAGCAAGACAAGGACGAAATCCGCAGAAACCGGATACAGTTATCGAAATTCCAGCATCGAAGGCACCAGTGTTCAAGGCAGGAAAGAATCTCAAGGATGCCGTGAACCGGTAATGAGAAAGCAGGCGGCTCTGCGGCCTGCTTTTTTTGTAAATGATTGCGAAGTATAGAAAGAGAGAACGATGAGACTAGACAAATTTCTGAAAAATTCAAGGATAATTAAAAGAAGAACGGTTGCAAAGGAGGCCTGTGAGCAAGGTCGAGTTGAAGTGAACGGTAAGGTGGCAAAACCAGGGGTGGAGCTGAAACTAGATGATGTCATCAAGGTGACATTTGGAACTAGCGAACTTACCGTTCGTGTCAAAAAAATGACCGAGTCCTGCAAGAAGCAAGACTCGGATGGGATGTATGAAGTTCTTTGAGTTATACGGCCGGGCGGAGAATCCGTTCGGTCGCTTTACTTACTACAAGAATGAGT
>JAUNEW010000166.1 GCA_030525365.1 Eubacteriales bacterium | reverse complement strand
TCTCTGGGTTGCCGAACATCACACCGATTTTCTCACGAAGCTGATTGATGAAGATTACACAGGTGTTGGTCTTGTTCACCGTTCCGGCAATCTTGCGAAGGGCCTGGGACATAAGCCTCGCCTGCAATCCCACATGGGAATCGCCCATCTCTCCTTGAATCTCCGCTTTCGGAACAAGCGCTGCCACCGAGTCGATGACAATCAAATCAATAGCTCCGCTTCGAGCCAGCATCTCACAGATTTCCAGCGCCTGTTCTCCAGTATCCGGCTGGGACACCAGAAGTTCATCTACATCCACGCCCAGATTCTTGGCGTATACCGGATCCAAAGCGTGCTCCGCATCGATGAAAGCCGCCTTTCCGCCAGCCTTCTGCGCCTCTGCAATTGCGTGAAGCGTCAATGTGGTCTTACCAGAGGATTCCGGTCCGTAGATCTCAATAATACGTCCCTTCGGATATCCGCCTACCCCTGTGGCCAAATCCAGGCTGATAGAACCGGTGGAAATTACGTCCACCGCGCCGGTCAGCCCTTCATCGCCTAATTTCATAATTGCGCCCTTGCCATATTGCTTCTGGATTTGTTCCAACGCCTGCTGAAGGGCTTTTTCTTTATTATCTGTTGCAGAACTTGCTGCTTTACCTGCCATATTTCCTCCTGTTATACAATAAGAACATTTGTTCTATTTCATAATACCCACTCACGATGATTTTGTCAACCTCGCTTTGTTCATTATACCGCTATTTCCCGTATCGGGTCAATTTTCAGCGGTTTGAAAACAGGCGGGTTTGGTTTTCTTTTTTTCGGTAAAAGTACTTTTCGATGATTTTGTACTATTCCATATCGTCTAGAATGTCATTTACAACCATCAGCATCCGTAGGCGGAAGAAATTGCGATTCCATTTACGGTCGTTCCGTTTCGTATTCAACTCTATGGCACCTACTTTGTCATCGCAGGCATATCCAATGAATGCATTCCCTGGTTCTCTTCCGTAATCCGCATCCGGTCCGGCGTAGCCGGTGATGGAAACCGCAATATCGCTCCCTGCTTCATAACGAGCCCCTTTGGCCATGGCTTTTGCCACTTCAGCACTGACCACGCTGTACTGATCGATGTAAGTCTGATCAACGCCTAGCATGGTGATTTTTGCCTCCTCATCATAAGTAATATATCCTCGATTCAGGACATGGGATGCTCCCGGAACATCGGTAATGGATGCCGCAAAGGCTCCTCCGGTACAGGACTCTGCCGAAGAAAGCGTCAAACCTTTCTTTCGGAGCTTATGAACGACCACTTCATTCAGTTCTTCATCATCCAGGCTATATACATAGGACCCCACAAGGCCTTTGATTTCTTCAATCTTCTGTTCTACCGCTGCTTCCGCTTCTTCCATGGTATCTCTCTGCGAAGCCACTCGAATGGTGCATTCTCCCTCTTTCGCATAGGTTGCAATGGTGGGATCCGTCTGATTATCAATTAATGGCATCAGTACTGTTTCCAGGTCCGATTCACCGATTCCAATGGTACGAATCACCCGGTAACAGAGTTGTTTGTCCATAAAGCGACGCAAGAAGTCTCTACCGCTATCTTCGAAGAGCCAGTGAAGTTCTCTCGGTGGACCCGGATAGCAGATGACCCACTTATCGTCCTTAGAAACCGCAAAAGCCGGTGCCGTCCCCGCTTCATTGCGGAAAATCACAGCGCCTTTCGGCATATAGGCTTGGCGAACATTGTTCTCTGCCATTTCTCGGTTTCGCTTCTTGAAATAACTTTTCACATCGGCAAGGCAGTTCTCGTCCAGGTAAAGCGGCGCTTCCATTACCTTCGCCACCACTTCCTTGGTCATGTCATCCTGTGTCGGTCCCAAGCCGCCGGTTAAGATAACCAAATCCGTATCCGACAAGGCTCTTCGCAGGATCTGTTCGAGTCTTCCGTCATTATCTCCTACAACGTAGTGATACATGACGTTAAAGCCCATGTGATTTAAATTCTCCGACAGGTACGCTGCATTGGAGTTGATTACCTGTCCAAAAAGCAGTTCTGTACCTACCGCTATAATTGAAGTATCCATCGATTCATGCTCCTACATTGAAAATACGCTTTTGTTCT
>JAUNEW010000165.1 GCA_030525365.1 Eubacteriales bacterium | reverse complement strand
TTCTCCCAGAAATCCGTCCACACATCTCCATCATATCTTGCCGCCAAAGAGATGGATTTGCAGCAATCCATCACGCTGCCACCACCCACTGCCAGAATCCAGGTAACGCCGCTTTCCCGGGCCAGCTCTGCGCCTTCGAGCATTTTGTCCAGGGTCGGATTGGACATGATTCCGCTGAACTCCACGATTTCCACCCCAGCAGCCTGCAGGATTCCAACGATTTCGTCGTAGATTCCGTTCTTTCGAATGGAGCCGCCGCCGTAACCCAGCAGCACCTTGCCGCCGTACTTTCTCGCCAGCTCTGGCAGCTTCTCCCCCACGATCCCCTTGCCGAAATAGACTTTCGTCCGATTCTCAAACTCAAAATTGTTCATCCCATTACTCCTTTTGCTTTCTCGACTCGCAGGCCCGGCCCGCGCACTGTAATTTCATTTAAGCACACTCGGCAGACGGTTTCAACCCTGGATTTCTTTCCGGTAAAAGCAGCGGGCGCCCCTGCCGGGGCGCCCGCATCCGCTTGTCTTACTCTTCCGGCTGCAATCCTGTCCGCACCAGCACCTCCTGTACGGTGGACACCGGCAGAATCTCCAGCTTTTCTTTAACCTCCTCCGGTACATCCCGGAGATCGTCTTCGTTTTCCTTCGGAATGAAGACCGTCTTGATTCCCGCCCGCTGAGCAGCCATCAGCTTCTCCGGCAGTCCGCCGATTGGCGTTACTACCCCTCGGAGGGAAACCTCTCCCGTCATGGCGAATTCCGGCGAAACCGCCTTATCCTCCACCAAAGACGTCAAAGCCGTGGTCAGCGTGATTCCCGCCGACGGGCCATCCTTCGGTACCGCCCCTTCCGGCACGTGGATGTGAATGTCGTTCTTCTCGAAAAGTTCCGCCTTCTCCGGGTACATGGACTTCACCAGACTCACCGCAATCTGGGCGGACTCCTTCATCACGTCTCCCAGCTGTCCGGTAATGATGATTTTGCCGCTTCCTGCAGTAAGCAACGTCTCGATGAAAAGAATTTCACCGCCGGCCCGAGTCCAAGCCAGTCCGGTCACCACCCCGGCCTGCTTCTTCTGAAGAATTCGGTCGTGGCTAATTGGCCGCATATCCAAGTAGTCTCGGAGGTCTTCTTCTCGAACTGTCACCACCGGACTTTCTTCTGGATTCACTTTCCCTTCGGTTTTCTCCCCGGAAGCCTCTGCTGGGAGAGAGGATTTTTTTACCAGCTCTACGGCGGCCACACGGCACAGGGTATCCAGCCGCTTCTTCAGGCCTCGGACCCCAGCTTCCTGGGTGTAGTCCGAAATAATGGTACGAATCACATCGTCGGAAATCTCCAGGCGGTCCGCTGGAATTCCCATGGCGTCTTCGGCTTTCGGGAGGAGGTGCCGCTTTGCAATCTGGAATTTGTCCGTGGCCGTGTATCCGGAGAACTGAATCACCTCCATCCGGTTCAGCAGGGGCTCCGGAATGGTGTCCGTGGAGTTGGCGGTGCAGATGAAGAACACGTCGGACAGGTCGTAGGGCACGTTCATGTAGTGGTCGGTAAAAGTATTGTTCTGTTCCGGGTCCAACACTTCCAGCAGCGCACTGGCTGGGTCCCCATTATAAGAGGAAGAAAGCTTGTCCACCTCGTCTAGCACCATCACCGGATTGGGCACGCCGCTCTTCTGGATGCCGTCCATGATGCGGCCCGCCATAGCACCGATGTAGGTCCGGCGATGGCCCCGGATGTCCGCCTCATCTCGGACACCGCCCAGGCTAACCCGAACGTACTCCCGCTTCAGGGCCCGAGCGATGCTGCGGCCGATGCTGGTTTTGCCCGTTCCTGGGGCGCCTACAAAGAGCAGAATAGAGCCAGTCTGCTTCTTCTGAAGCTCCATTACCGCAATCTGCTGGATGATACGGTGCTTTACCTTCTCCAGTCCAAAGTGATCCTCCTCCAGCACCTGTTCCGCTTCCGTCAGATCAATGTGTTCCGGCTCCGCCTTCTTCCAGCACAGGCTGGTTACGAAGTCCAGGTAATCGTACAGGCCTCCGGATTCCGGGCTGTTCTGACCCTCCTGTTTGAGACGGTTCAGCACCTTGCGCGCTTCCTTCTCCGCCGTCTCGT
>JAUNEW010000044.1 GCA_030525365.1 Eubacteriales bacterium | reverse complement strand
AAAAGAATCAAGGAAAGTATTAGTTCAAATATGACTCTTGAAGAAGAAAAAGAACTAAAGAAAATCGCAAAGGCAGAAAGTCTTCAATACAATAAATTAAAGAAATCAAGATGGCCTCTTCTCAGCAATCGAGAGAATCTAAACCCGAGAAAAGCGGCGCATTTGGCAGAAATACTAGATTCCCATAGTAGTTTGGCCACATGCTATGCAATGAAAGAATAGATGTTCAGGTTATATGAGTGTAAGGATATTGAACTTGCAATTTATTGATCAAATTTCTCTCTATTTCTCATGCAAAAAATAAATCCCCGAGAAAAAAGTGAAGAGACCAAAAATAAGAACTTGAATTGCTATCAAATCACCTTCCTTTCAGTTGATGTAGCTTGAACAACCACATTATACTGAGGATAGTGATTTTTGGTATGACCTTCGCCGCCACTCGCGTAGCAGCTGATTCCCATATGTGACCGTCATGTGATATGCTGGCGGCAGAAGCCGCCGGAACGCCGGAAACTGCAGACCTTTCCGCCAACTTTTTTTACCAAAATGGGAACATGGAAGAAATTGAATGTGAAAATGTGGCGGAGGATTCTTCGGAAAGCCATCGATTCCGCTTGGGAGCCGTGACCCATATTCGAGTAAACGAGAAAATGTTGGCGGTGGAAGACGTTGAAAGGGCACTAGCCTCGTTCTTCCACCGCCAACATTTCATATGACCATCACATTGGATCCAAGCCAGCGGGCTAGGTCAGCAACTCCCCCCCCTACAGCATCTTCTTTCGCTTCAGCACCACGAAGAGGCCTAGGCACACGGCCACCACGATGCCGCTGATGATGGCGAAGCCGTAAGGCGTCTCGGCGAAGGGCATGTACTTCGTCAGCACATTCATGCCGTACATACCGGAGATGACGGTTGGAATCGCCAGAATCAGGGTGACGGAGGTCAGGATTTTCATGACGTTGTTCAACCGGTTGTCAAAGATGGTGGACATCAGTTCCCGGGTACCGTCGATGATACTGCGGTAGATGTCGGTCATCTCCACCGCCTGCTGGTTCTCGACGATGGCATCGTCCAGCAGCTCTTTGTCCTCGGGGAATTTCTCCAGCCTAGAGTAGCGGGTGAGCCGGTCCAGCACGTTGCCATTCTCACGGATGGAGGTGGCAAAGTACACTAGGGTGGATTCCAGCTCGTGGAGGCTGAACAGATCTTCTTCTTCCACGTCATCCCGGACTTTCTCCTCGATTTCCTGCCGCTTCCGGTCGATGCCGTACAGGGCTTTCTGGTAGAGAAGGGCGGATTCCAGCAGAATCTGGTACACGAAGCGAAGCTTTTTCCGAGTGGAAAACTCGTTCATCCGGTTCCGCTCGAAGTTTCGAAGGACATAGGTTTCCTCGGAACAGATGGTGGCGATGGCCTCTTTGGTGATGATGATGCCCAGCGGGATGGTGACGTAGGCCCGCACGCCATTCCGATATTCTTCCGACGGAATATCCACCACGATCAAGGTGTAGTTCTCCGGAAGTTCGATTCGAGTCTTTTCTTCCAGGTCAATGGCCGCCATCAGGTCGTCCACCTCAACACCCATCTTCTCGGCAATCAGCTCTGCCTCCTCATTGGAGGGATTGGTCATCTTAATCCAGCAGTCGTGGCAGAAATCCTGCACCGGCTGCGTCCGGTTATTTTGAGTGTAAAAATACTGTATCATCGCTGCACCCCTTTCCGGTCACACTGATTCTATTCTATCACAGCCCTCTCGGTTCCGTATCAACTTTCTGTAAAATTATTCCAAATACGCCTTGAAGGCCGCCGGTATCGAGTACTTTTCCCGGAGTTCCTCTTCCCCTGCGGTAAAAGCACCTTCGCCCCGTCCAGACTCTTCCGGCTCCGTACCGGAAATCCATTCCCCTTCAATATCGTATCCGTGCATGTGCCACTCCACGTGGCTGAAGATGTGCTTTGCCGCTGGGAGCTTCCGAATCTTAATGGGCCGCAAGCCCAGCTCTCGGCAGGCTTCCGACGCTTCCTCTTTGGTCAGCCACCCTTCCACGTTCGGGAACTCGTAGAGATTGGCCAGAAGGCCGGTATTCGGTCTTTTCCGAATGACCAGCCGGTTGCCCACGCGAATGCGAAGCACGGTGAGGCGGGTCTGGGTCCGGGATTTCTTCTCTTCTTTTATCGGAATTTCCAGCTCTTTTCCCTGGCGGTGGGCCGTGCAATGCTCCGACCAAGGGCACCGTTCACAGAGGGGTGCGCCGTTGGGAAGACAGATAGTGGCCCCCAGATCCATCAGGGCTTGGTTCATGTCCCCTGGGCGGTTCCGATTCATGATTTCGTTGTAATAGGCCGTGGCCACTTTGCGGGCGGAAGTGGTTCGGATGCTTTCCCCGTAACCATTCATCCGAGCGTAGACCCGGAGCAGGTTCCCGTCCACGGAGGGAACCGGATACTGGAAAGCGATGGAACTGATGGCGGCGGCCACGTATTCGCCGATGCCGGAGAGCTTCTGTAGTTCCTTTGGAGTTCCCGGGATTTCGCCGTCGTATTCTTCCATTACTTGCTGGGCGGCTTTGTGCATGTTCCGAATTCGGGAATAGTATCCCAGGCCCTGCCAAAGCTTGAGGAGCCGCTCTTCGTCGGCTTCGGCCAGGGATTTCACATCCGGCAACTCCCGCAGGAACCGCTGGTAGTAGTCGATGACGGTGTCCACCCTCGTCTGCTGCAGCATGATCTCTGATACCCAGACATGATAGGGCGTCGGGTCCTCCCTCCAGGGGAGAATCCGACGCTCCGCATCATACCAGGCAAGCAGAAGATCTGACAGATTCACTTCGCTTGTCTTGTTCTTCATTGTTATTCTTCTTTCATTCTTCTCAATCCATCCAAATTAGTCTACCCGGAGTGCGGTGACTGGGTCGCTCTTCGCCGCCTTGCGGGACGGGATGATTCCGCCAATCAGGGTCAGCACAATGCTCAAGATGACCAGTACCACGCCCCCTACCGCCGGAAGTGCCACATGCATTCCCACGCTGGTCAGGTGACCGATGATAATGTTGGTCGGAATAATCAGAATTTCCGTGACGCCGATACCAATCAGCCCCGCCAAAGCACCGATGATGAAGGTCTCCGCATTGAACACCTGTGCCACGTTGTGCTTGGAGGCACCGATGGCCCTCAGGATCCCGATTTCCTTCTTTCGCTCCAACACACTGATGTAGGTGATAACCCCAATCATGATGGAGGATACGATCAAGGAGATGGACACGAAGGCGATAAGCACGTAGCTGATGGCATCGATGATATCCGTTACGGATCCCATCAGCGCCCCCGCCAAGTCGTTGTAGGAAATCTCCTGATCCGACTTTCCAGCCTTCACCATCTTGTCGTTGTATCCGTCCAGAATATCCTTAATCTTCGCCTTGCTGTCGAAGTCCTTGGCGTAGATGGCAATCTGGGTCGGCTGGGCTTTGTCCGCGTAGCCGAAGTTCGACATGTTGGCATCATAGGTGTTGGCAGATGTGCCCATCAGGGACATGATAAGGGACTGAATCTCGTCTTCACTCATGTTCATTCCAAGGGCGTCCGCAAAGGCATCGGTGTTCACCTTGAAGGCCTTGGAGAAATCCAGACTGCCCATGCTCTTCATGTAGTTGGTCATCATACCGGATACCAACTTCTCCGCCATGGAAGCCACGGCTTTGGAAGAATACTGGGTCATGGTGGCAGCCATGGTTTTCTCCAGCTGGCTGGTATCCATGCTCTTGGCCACGGCCATGTTGATGATTCCCTGGGCTTCATCGGTGGTCAGGTATTTCTGGAAATCTGCCGCCATCTCTTCCGTAGTCGGATAGTTGTTCTCTTTCGCGAACTTCGCGTAGCCCACCACCAGGTCATCCAGAATCTTCTGGGATTCTGCGTCGGTCACTTCAATGTTCTCGAGCTTTTCTTTTAGCTCGGACTCCTTACCGGAAAGCTTCTGGCTCACCTCGGAAGAACTTAGATAATCGTCAATGGCACCGGAGAACTTGTCCGGATCCTCGATGCCCTTCTCCTTAAGGTAAGCTGGGAAACCGCTTAGGACTTCCTTCATGGTGCCCTGGTAGCTGTTTTCCTTCATGACGCTGTCCACGTGGCTCTTCACCAATTCTTTGATGTCCTCTGCCAGAATCTTCTTGGCGGAATCAGATTTCATGTAGTCGCCAAAGGCGGAGTTCATCTTCGTGTAGTCCTTGCCGTTCTTAGCTGCGTTGGCCAGGAAGCCCTTCATCAGCTGATTGAACAGGGTCTGCATGGTGTCCTCGGTGAAGTTCAGCTTGGCACCGGACATCATCTTCTGCATGTCGGCCTGACTCATGCCCTGCATGTTCTGCACGTCCTTCGGGTCGATGAGTCCGCTTAAGTCCATGTTCTTGGACGGGGACTTCATGGCCTTGGAAAGCTGGCTGGCGTCGAAGTTGAAGGCTTTGGCAAAGGCTTTCTGGTCGATGGAGAACATGGACTGGAAGTCCGGTCCGTCGCTTTCCTCGCCGAATTCCTTGCCGGTGAGAATGTTGGTGTTCTTCGATTTCTTCTGAGCCTTGACCACCTTGCTGTCCCCTGCCTCATCGATGATGCGGTCCGTAAGGCTGGACGGATAGTAGATGTCTCCCTGTAATACGGTAAAATCAACATCCTCCTTCGGCTGAACCACTCCGACAATCTTCATGTCATCGCCCTTCGCGATGATGTCGTCCATGTAGTCGCTGTCGTCGCTTCGGTCTACCCATACGCCCTGAGAGGAATCGTAGGAGTAGTAATCCGCATTATTGATTCGCTTGAACTTGATGCCTAAGCAGTCATCGTAGCTGAAGCTTTCGGTTTGATCCTCTGTGAGCTTTACATCTTTGCCCTTGGAGAAGTCCTTGAGCATCTTGTCCAGATCTTTGGAATCCTTCAATCCCATGGCATAGAGGGCCAGGTCGCTGACCATGCCGTTCTTGGACAGCACCACCACGCACTCGTTGTTCTTCTTCGGCCAGTGGCCCGCTTTGACATCGTACTCGTCCTTGTACAGGCTGCTGTCTGTCGGCAGCTGATGGAATACGTCGGTACTCATCATGCTGCTGTATGACATGGAGGAGCTGATGCTCATTCCCATCTTTTTCCGGGTCTGGTCCGGATTCACCTGGCGGTAATCCGTGCCGTTCTTCCGGAAAATCTGTGGTTTTACATTATATGTGTACTCGATGGCCCGGGTGTGTTTCTCCAGACCGCTCTTTCCGCTGTCGATGTATTTCTTGAGGGATTTGAGATCGTTGGATTCCATCATGGAGAACATGTTGGTAACGGTCTGCATCTCCTTCACTTCCCCCTTCTTGGCGGAACCCTTGGAATCGTCGCTTCCCATTCCAGCGCTGCTGAACATGGCGGACAGGTCGAATCCCGAGCTGTCCACGGTCAGTGGGTACTCCCGTATGGTGTCCTCTTCGATACCGTGGATGTACTGGTTCACTCCGTTGGACAGGGACAGAATCATGGCAATACCGATGATTCCGATGGACCCGGCGAAAGCCACCAGGAAGGTCCGAGCCTTCTTGGTTTTCAGGTTGTTAAAGCTCAGCTGGAGAGCCGTGGCGAAATTCATGGCCGCCTTTCCCAGATTCCGGTGCACGGCATGTCCCGCCTCTTTGCTGGTAATCTCGAATGGATCCGAATCGGAGATGATGTTTCCGTCCTTCAGCTCCACAATTCGGTTGGCGTACTGATAGGCCAGCTCCGGGTTGTGGGTAACCATGACCACCAGGTGATCCTTGGCCACCTCTTTGAGGATGTCCATAATCTGCACGCTAGTGACGCTGTCCAAAGCGCCGGTAGGTTCATCCGCCAATAGAATATCCGGGTCATTCACCAGCGCCCGGGCAATGGCCACCCGCTGCATCTGTCCGCCGGAAAGCTGGCTCGGCTTCTTGTGCAGCTGGTCTCCCAGTCCCACCTTGGTCAGGGCTTCCGCTGCCTTCTGTTTCCGCTCTTCCTTTCCGATGCCGGAGATGGTCAGGGCCAGTTCCACGTTGGAAAGAATGGTCTGATGGGGAATCAGGTTGTAGCTCTGGAAAACGAAACCGATGGTGTGGTTTCGGTAGGAATCCCAATCCCGGTCGGTGTACTTCTTGGTGGAAGTCCCGTTGATAATCAGGTCCCCGCTGTCGTACTGATCCAGTCCACCCAGCACGTTCAGAAATGTGGTTTTACCGGAGCCGGAAGGTCCCAGGATTGCTACGAACTCGCTATCCCGGAAGTTCAGGCTGACCCCGTCCAAAGCTTTCTGCACCAGGCCGCCGGTCTTGTATTCTTTGCGTATATTCTTAATCTGGAGCATTCACGTTCCTTTCTATCGGTCCGGTCATCGCCGGTCCGCTTCTGTCTTAATCTTATGTAAAAATAATTTGCTATATTCCCGGATGCCTCCGCCTTGTGGGAGGCTGCTTTTACCGGGGTCTCCCCTATTTCCTGTTCCGAATCAGGGAGAAAATCAATCCCACGCCACACAGGATGGCGAACAGGAAGAAGGAGATGTGGACCACCGTCATCAGCTGATCCTTTGGCGCCATGTCCAGGCTGGCGCTTCCCAGAATCATGCCGGTGACCACGTTCAGCACCGCCATTCCCGTGGACTGCCCGTAGGTTCGCATGGTGGCGATGATGGAGTTGGCGATTCCGTACTCGTTCTCCTCCACGCAGGACAGGATGGCGTTCATGTTGGGAGATGAGAACATGGCAAAGCCGAACCCCATGAAGCACATGAGGGCAATCAGCAGCCACAATGGCGTGTGCTCCGTGATTCCCGCATACAGCAGCAGTCCCACACCGCTGATTCCCATGCCGATGCTAGCCAGAAGGGATGGGCTCTTCCGGTCGGAAAGGCTACCCATCATGGGTGAAAACAGGGCCTGGCAGGCCGGTGTGGCGATGAGGATGATTCCGGCGGTGGCGGAGGGCAGTCCCATTACCACCTGCAGGTAGATGCTCATGATGTAGCTCACCGCAAAGGTGGCGGCATAGTTCAGCAGTGCCGCCAGGCTGGAAAAGGTGAAGGCCCGGCTTCCGGTGAACAAGGTCACCCGTACCAGGGGATCCTTTGCCCGTCTCTCAAACAGGAAGAATGCCACAAAACACAGGATTCCCGCCAGGAACAGATACTTTCCGCAGGAAAGCACGGTCCACTCCGTCATGCCGAAAAGGCTCAGGAACACCGCGCAAAAGTAGATGACGGTTCCTGGAATATCCGGTCTTCCCGTTCCGGTGATTTCTTCAATTCCCAGCTGTTCCTGGGCTTTTACCGCCTGTCCCGATGTGATGAAGGCGATGATGGAAGCAATCATGGCGCAGAAGAAAACGCTTTCCCAGCCCAGGGTATTGTCCAGAAAGCCTCCCAGCACCGGGCCGGTGGTCAGGCCGATGTAGGTGGCGGAGATGGAATACCCCAGGACTTTGCCCTTCTGTTCCGGCGGATAGGACCGCACCAGAATGGAGTTGTTGGTGGCGAACATCATGGCGGCGAACACCCCCTGCAGGAACCGCAGTGCCACCAGCAGGTACACGTTAGGGGCCATGATGCACAGGAAGGACGCTATGCCGAATCCGGCGATTCCCAGCCGGAACAGCAGGTTGTGTCCCCGATTATCCGCAATCTTTCCCATCAGCAAGCTGAACATGGTGATGGAAATGGTATATGCACTCACCACCCAGCTAACTGTGGTGGCGTTGATTTCAAAAGCTTTCTCCAGCGTGGGAACCGACAGGTTCAGCGAGCTGGACATGAATGGCGTGATGAATGCCGTAATCAGGCAGGCCGCCATAATGGATTTTCTGGAATATATTTTTTCACTCTGTCTCTCTCGGAGCAAACAATCCCCTCCTTCTTTCTTTAAATTCATGGCGCGAACTCTCTAGTTTCGATAAGCGCCTGCAAATTCACTGGGAACGAATCCCGCTATTCGATTTCGCTATTTGTTTTCGCTATTCGTCGAGGCGGCACTCCCGCTTTAGCGCTTCAGATTTCCACGGTCCGTGCCACATGTACAGAAGAGCCGCATAAATCAGGCAAATGCTCTCGGAAATCGGTGTAGTCCACCAGATTCCTTCCCCGCCAAAAACATGGGTCATCAGTACCAGAACCCCGAGGAGCACCACAACTGCTCTTCCCATGGTGATGGATACGGCTTTGCCCGCGTGCTCGATGGAGGCGAAATACCCCGCCAGCACCACCGTAAATCCTACCGGTAAGAAGGAAAGGCAGAATATCCGAAGGGCGTGCACTGTGTAGGCTCTTAGATGAGCCTGGGATGCCGGAATGAACAGTTTCGATAGAAGCCATCCGCCCGTCATGGAGCCGGCGATGGTCACTGCGGCAAAGCCGGCCGCTGTAACCATACCGAAGCGGAGCAGTTTTTTTACCGAATTACGGTCCTGACGGCCGTGATAGAAGCTGATCAGCGGCTGACTTCCCTGGGCGATTCCCGTCATGGAGTACACGTACAGGGCGTTGACGTAGTTGACGATGGTGTAGCTCACCAACGCCTCGTCTCCCAGATAGGTGGCGATGGCGTGGTTGAAAAAATACACTGTCAGCCCTGCGGAAAGCTCTGTAATGCCGGAGGACAGTCCGTTTCGCATGGCCCGAAGAATGGTCTTCGGCTGGGCTTTGAAGCGGGTAAAATGCAGGTTCGCTTCCTTGGATAGGAAGTGCTTCAGGTAAAGGACTGTGACTCCCACCTGGGAAAGGGCGGTGGCAATGGCCGCACCGAACACGCCGTAAGGGAACACGATGACCAGCAGATAGTCCAGAATACAGTTCAGAATCACGCCTACCATGACGATTTTCGTGGCTTTCTTCGGATGCCCGTCTGCCTTGAGAAGAATCTCGAAGGAATAGGACACGATGAACACCAACGAAAAAGGTGCGATGGTTCCGATGTACTTCGTCACATAGGGCAATGTGGCATCGGTAGCTCCCAGGAAAATCGCTACTTCCCGAAGCTTCCAAAGCAGCAGCCCCGTAATCACCAGGGACAACCCAATCAGGAAGACAAAGTTCTGGCTAAATATCTCATTGGCCCGCTTGTGCTGATCGGCTCCTAAGGAAATGGACACCACCGTAGATGTTCCCACTGCAAACATCAAAGATATAGCGAAAAGCGCCGTCACGAAAGGTGACGAAATATTGATTGCGGTCATAGCGGTAACGGACACCCCTCTGGCCACGAAAAGTCCGTCCACCGCCGTGTATAGAGTATACACCCATTGCGCTAGAATAGACGGAATGATATACGAAATGTATTCCGAGCGGAGGGACCGGCTCTCTGCTCCCCTTATCATGATGGCACCCCTTTCTTTCGCGATTATAATCTGTATATTGTATCATTTCGGAGATTGGATTTCAATGATGAGAGGGGGGTGTCGTCAACCGGCTGAGGAGTGGTTGGTGCTTGGAGATGGGTTGGCACAGTGGGGGTGGGTTGGCAAACGGTGATATTCGGCCAGGCTTGTTGTTTCTGCAGCAAACGGTGGCGCAGGTTCCAGGGATTTGCCGTTTCTGCGCCACCAGATTCGGCCGGGCTTGTTGATTCTGCAATAGTCGGTGGCGCAGGTTCCGGGGATTTGCCGTTTCTGCGCCACCGGATTCGCCCGGGCCTGCTGATTCTGCAATAGTCGGTGGCGCAGTTTCCGGGGATTTCACGTTTCTGCGCCACCGGATTCGCCCGGGCCTGCTGATTCTGCAATAGTCGGTGGC
>JAUNEW010000164.1 GCA_030525365.1 Eubacteriales bacterium | reverse complement strand
TATCTTTGCTCATAGCAATACCTCCTTACTGAACTGCGATGAGTTCTTCTGCCTTCTTAAATGCATCTTCTAGTTTCGATGCATCTTTTGCGCCGGCCTGAGCCATATTCGCTTTGCCGCCGCCGCCACCGCCGGCAACCTTCGCTACTTCTTTGATGATTTTCCCCGCATGATAACCCTGAGATACCAGATCATCACTTAGCGAAACAATCAATGCGACTTTACTGCCGTTCACTGCCGCAAATACCATGGCTACATGGTCATTGTTCTCTTTAATCGCGTCAGACATTTCCCGCAACTGATTGACATCCGTGTCCTCGAACTTCTGTGTAATCAGCTTCACACCGTTAATTTCTTTTGCAGATGCTACGATGTTATCCACGGATCCGGCAATCTGGTCCGCCTTCAGGCTCTTGATTTCCTTTTCCAAATCCTTTGCATTCTGGAGAAGCTGCTCTGCACGCTTTGGCAAATCCTTCTCCGATGCTTTCAAGATAGAGGCAGTCTCTTCGATAACCGTTTCCTTCTGATCCAGATATTCGATTACCTGGGATCCAGTAACCGCCTCCACGCGGCGTACACCGGATGCCACACCGTATTCGGAAATAATCTTGAATGCACCGATTTTTCCGGTGTTATCCAGATGGGTACCACCGCAGAATTCCACGCTGTAGTCGCCCATGCTGACAACCCTAACGATGTCACCGTATTTCTCTCCGAAGAGCGCCATCGCTCCCAGTTTCTTTGCCTCTTCGATTGGCATTTCCTGCATGCGGATTGGAAGGAATGAATCAATCTTCTCATTCACAATGTCTTCGACTTTGCGAATCTCTTCCAGAGTCATGGCTTCAAAGTGGTTGAAGTCAAATCTCAGATACTTCTCATCCACATAGGAGCCTGCCTGCATTACATGGTCACCCAGCACATCCCGAAGAGCTTGCTGCATCAGATGGGTTGCACTGTGACCCCGAGAAATGCGATTTCTCTTCAGGAAATCAATCTTCAGTGATACTGCAGTTCCTTCGGTAAATGCAGCCATCTTGTCGGAATCTGCGGCGTCGATAACGTGAAGGAAAATGCCATTTTCTTTTACCACATCCACAACATGAATCGTGACATCTCCTGCCGAAACCACTCCAGTATCGTGGAGCTGACCACCGCTGGTTGCGTAGAAAGGTGTGCGGTCAAAGATTAAGAAGTGATGATCTTTGTCATAGGTTCCACTGAACAGCACCTTCGCCGTTGCCACTGTTTCCGTATATCCGAGGAACTCCGTTGCCGGAAGATGGGAGTAAGCGCCGGCATCCTTCCAAGCGTCCTCCGAGGTATCTCTCTGCCCAGCTCTGGCTGTTTCCTTCTGATGCTCCATGCTCTTCTGGAAACCCTCCATATCTGGGGTCTTTCCGTTCTCTGCCAGGATTTCTTCCGTCAGTTCAATCGGGAATCCGTAAGTATCGTACAGCTTGAATGCCAGCTCTCCGGCCAGAACGGTCTCCTTCTTGGCGTCCATATCCTCCATATATTCATTCAGAATATTCAAACCGTTAGACAGGGTCTTGGAGAACTGGGATTCCTCATTGCGGATGATTTTCTTGATGTAATCCTGCTTCTCTACCAGTTCCGGATAAGCGCCGCCAGAAATCTCAATGACTTTATCCGCCAGTTCCGCCAAGAAGTCCTCTTGATCGATACCAATCAACATGCCGTTACGTGCAGCGCGACGAATCAAACGGCGAAGCACATATCCTCGGCCTTCGTTACTTGGCAGGATACCATCGGAAATCATGAACACCATGGATCTCAGGTGGTCGGTGATGATTCGCAAACTGATATCCACCTGTTCATCTCCGCTTTCGTATTTGACACCAGCCTTCTCCTCTACAGCGGAGAGAATATGACGAACAGTGTCTACATCGAAGATGGAATCCACGCCCTGCATGATGCAGGCCATACGTTCCAATCCCATTCCGGTATCAATATTCTTGTGGGCTAAATCTGAATAGCTTCCATCCTCTTCTCTAGAGAACTGGGAGAATACGTGATTCCAGAATTCGATGTATCTGTCGCAGTCACATCCCGGTTTGCAATCCGGCTTTCCGCAACCGTACTTCTCGCCACGATCGTAGAAAATTT
>JAUNEW010000043.1 GCA_030525365.1 Eubacteriales bacterium | reverse complement strand
GGCTTCGCTTCGTCTGCCCCACCAGGGTCTTAAGCAGCTTGGACAGGTGATCCAGTTCCTCCTGCTGGCGGCTAACACATTCTGAGATTTCGCTTCGAATTTCCTGCATGGACACGGTGTTCTGGTACCGTTCCACGAAAAGATGGGCCTTCTCGCGAGAAGCCACATAGGTACCACTGCCCTGGCGAATCGTTACGATTCCCAAATCCACCAGGATGTTCACAGCCTTCCGAGCGGTTTCCGGAGACACGTTGTACTTGCTGGCCAGGGTGGACCGAGCGCTGATTTTCTCCCCTACCGTATACCATCCGTCGGCAATTTTCTGCGCCAGCTCTACCGCAATCTGCTGGTATCTGGATTCGTAGATATATTTCCGCCGCTTTCCGGTAGCGGACTCCAATTTCTTCTTGCTGACTTCCATTTCTGTCACCTCGTTTCTGTCGTTTTTCCACTCTGCTGTCTATCATCTGCGTAGTTCGTTCCAACTACTGAATTATCGGATATCCGGGTATTCCTCCAGAAGCTTCTCCGGGGATTCCCCCTTCCGGTACCTTCTCCGAAGGTCCGCCATGTGTTTCATGAGACGGAGCTTCTGTATCGTGCCGCCTCGATATCTGCGGTCGGAAGCGTACAGTGTATTCTCTGTCATCCCCGTCGGAATTCCCATCGCCTGCAGGTTCAGCGAGAACTGATAATCTTCCATAATCGGAATGTCCGGGAACATGCCCACTTCGTAGAACAAATCTCGCAGGATAAAGATTCCTTGGTCTCCGAACATAATTCCCTTCGCCGCCCTTCGGTTGGACAGCACCTTGTTGGTCCACATGAAGAAGTTCCGGCTGTGGAAGGCAATGCCAAAGCATCCGGCTTTGTAATTCTTGAGGACATGGGAAATTTCTTTTACCGGATCTTCCGGAAGTTCCGAGTCCACGTGTAGGAAGAACAGCACGTCTCCGTTGGCCGCATCCGCCCCTGCATTCAGCTGGGGTCCTCGGCCCTTCTCGCTCTCAATCAGCCGGATTCCCTCGTCGGTTGCCACAGCCTCTCGCAGCACCGCGGTGCTTCCATCCGTACTGCCGCCGTCCACGAAAATCACCTCGCATTGATTCTGAAGCTTCTGAAGCTGTTCCAGGAAGGGCTGAATCATCGCCACTTCATTGTAGATCGGCACGATAACAGAAATCACATGATGTTCCGCCAGGAAAGCCTGCGAAGCCTGAGTAACGCCCGTGGACTCCTCTCGGAACAGAAGCAAATCCTCGATGGTGTCGATATCGTACTTCTCTTCCAGCAGAGCGTAGGTCTTCCAGCTAGGAATCATATCCAGCGTGTCCGAAAGCACCTGAGAGTGGCTGTATTCGCTGAGGGAAAACATGGGCTTCATCATCCGCTCTTCCCCGGCTCTGGCCCCGATAAGCCAATACCCGCCATCCTCCGTAGGGCCCAGCACGTAATCCTTCTCTCGAAGGCTGGTGAAAGCCTTATTGAAATCCACCTTATTCGCATACGGCACATCACTGCCAATCAGAATGCACCGCTCGTATCCCACTGAAAGCACATGGGATAGCGCATTGTACATCCGCTCGCCAAGGCCCTCTCCTTCCTGCGTGAAGAACTCCGCCCCTGGAAACAGCGTCCAAAATGCTTCCTCATAGGCGCCGCCTCCCGTGTACGCCACGTACACGTCCGCAATAGTATCTTCCAGTGCCTTCGAAATATCCTGTAAAAAAGCCATATGCAAGCCGGCACACTCCTCCGGCGTGTAATAGGGCATCAGCCGAGTCTTGGTCTTTCCGGCCTCCGGTATTCTTGTAAAAACAACAACTGCTTGATTCATAACGTCTTAACTATCCTGTATTCAATCCACAATTCTGTCGATTTGGTTTTCCAAAAAGCAAAAAAATCTATTCTTTCAATTTATTATTCTACCACAAATTCAGATTGATTTATATCGGTTATTTTGATGAGTGGGTTAAGGTTGGGTGGGTATTTTGACATAGAAAAAGAGGAACCCGAAAGTTCCTCTTCGTATGGCCTTTGCACTACGCAACCTTCACGGTAATGGTTTTGCTTGCCGCCTTGTAGTTGGTGGATTGGGCTGCGGAAACCGTGACCTTATAGGTTCCCTTCGGCGTACCTTTATTAATTTCCTTTTCTTTCCATCTGTGGTGCCCCTGCCATCTACTGACTTTCTATCTATCGTCACCCCGCCTCCTTGAGTTCATCTCTTACGAACAAGTCGTCCAGTGGAATTCCGTAGATTTCCGCAAGAATCACCGCATTGTCAATGGTGGGAAGGTTCTCACCCCGTTCCCATTTGTAGACGGACTGAGTCGACTGCAGACCCACCGCATCTCGGATATAGTTCACGCTGTAGCCGTGTTCCTCTCGAAGCTGAGTGAGCCGCTCCCCAGTCTTCTTCATGTTGATTGTCGGAATCTTTTTCATGGTGCTCTCCTTAATAATTGTTCTTTCCGAATTGGGTTGTGTACCCTCTTCTGTATTATCTCTCTTTATGTTCGGCGAAAACTCATTCGTTGACAGACTGCACATTCTCTTGACGGACAGGACCTTTTTCTAGTCCACCCACTTCCGCCAGTTTTTCTTCAGGGGGCGGTCCTTCTCCGTCATGTAGTATCCGGATTTCGGCATGTTATAGTTTGAACTCCGCGTCTTCATGGCCTTCACCTGCTGTTCTCTTGTGATTACTCCGCAAATGGTATTTTCCTTCATTTTCTTGTTCGACATGATGTTTATCCTTGTCTTGTTTCTACGCTTCAATATCTTCCTTAACGATAGAACTAACGGAAAATGTTGAAATTTCTTTCAACAATAGCTACCTGCCGATGAGTAGACTTCCGGAAAATACACTATTGAAATTTTATCATTTTCCCAAGAAGTCATATATGAACCGGTAGTTTAATTTTCCCCGTAAGAGCTACGGTATGTTGCTCCCAACGACTGCAGCCTTGCGATTCGGTCATCCTTCGCCGGATGGCTGCTGGCTAGGCTGGCGAAAAGTCCTTTTACATGAGGTTCTGTGATGGTATCAAGGAGCATGCACAGCTCATTTCCATAACCCAACTGAAAAGAAAACGCATCGGCTTCGTACTCATTCTCACGACTGGACTTCATTACGAGAACCACTCCGATTTGAGTCCACACCCATGTGGCTCCTGCGATCAACGCTGTTTCCAGTGCGTGGAAGATGGAATTCAGCATCGATGCTCTCCTCCACCTTTCGTTCCGAACAGGCCGCCAACACGGTGACGCCGGCCTGCTGAAGAAGCTGTATCAGTACATAGGTTAAGGTAAATTCTCCCTGACACATCACCGCCACCGGATGTAGCGCCATGATTCGGCAGTACTCCGCATAGGCCTCCCACTCAATATCTCGCTCATCCTCATCCATAGACACCTTGTGGAATTCCATATCCACAATTCGTCCGTATTTCTCCGCCGCGGCCCGCTGCTCCGGATTCCAGCGATTCGATGGATGGTTGGAATAGTTGATAAATATCTTTTCGTTGTTATTCATAGGTTGATTCATTCCTTTCTCTTATATCTGTAATTTGAGGCTTCCGATGACTGCACCGCTACAGCTTTGTAACGGTGTTGCCATCCAGCACATCCTTCAGATCCTTCTCTACATCATCCATGCTGTCTAATCCATAGTAGATATTGCTGTCCTGACCGTTCAGTGGATCCTCATCCATCTTGGTCTGACACAATTTACCGAAGTCTGTGTCCTTGTTCAGGCCATCAATCCAAATGTATCCGTATTTCGTTACCTTCTCATCATCCCAGAAATCCGGTTCCTTGTAGGAGAAGGTGACAATGATGCCATCCAGGTACACCGGCATGTTGGAATCGGAATAGAAATCTCCGTCCGTATCCTGGTCTCCCTCCGAAGGAATATACGCGGCTTTCTGGCTGACAAAACGGATATTCTTCAGCTCACCGAAGGTGTAATCGGAATCCTTCGCCCAGGAATTCACCCTATTCTGGCAATAACTCTTGGCTTGCTCCACATCCTTCTTCGGAATATCGCTTCCGTCCTTCTTGAAACGTTCCTTGAGGCCAGACACCGTAAAGGATTTCTTGTCATCTTTAATCTTAATCTTCGCTTTCTTCGCCAGCTCCTTATCGTATTTGGCAGTGACGGTGACCTTATCTCCGTTGGAAAGCTTATTGCTCTTGTCGAAGGAGTACTCCACGCTTCCAGCGAATTCACTCATGGCGAGATCTTCCTTGGATGGTTCATCCGCGTCATCGTAGTCCTCATCTTCCTCGTCATAATCTATTGCTCCCATGTACGCGTACCCATTGTCATAACCTTCCTGAACGGACGGATCGATGACACCTTCCCCATCATAGCCCACTGCTTCCAGCTTCCCTTGCCCTTCGAACAGGTCTACTTCCTTGTAGTTGAAGAAGTTGTCGTATACAAGGTAGGATGCCGCACCTACTGCAGCCACCAATACTCCCACCAGGACCTTCTTGATGTTCTTTGCTTTCTTCTCGATTCTTTCGTTCATTTCTGGATTCATGTTTTCGTTCATCTTGTTTTCCATAATATTTCCCTTTCTTTCTCAATGCTTTCTTAATTTCTTGATTCATCCCGGAAACGCACTCTATTCGACTTCCACAATATTCTCGTCACCTCGCGGCGTATCCAGAGCTTCTTTTACCTCCTCCTCCGGATTCTCTAAGGGTTCTAAGTATTCTGGGGATTCTTCCGGTGCCAGCACTTCTGCATCGGGCTTCTGCTGTGGGACCTTTGTTCCGCACTTATAACAGAACAGAGCACCTTCACGAATCGGTGCTCCGCAGTGGCCGCAGAAACCGTTGCCTTGAGATGGCTCCGATACATTCCCTACGGACTCTGCCGTCTGCCGAGCGACCACTTCCGCCACTCGAGCCTGCCGAATGGCTGTCTCCTGCGCTTCCCGCGCCTCCCGCTCGGCTCGAACCTGAGCACGCCGTTCTTCCATCTCTACCTGCTTCTCGGCAATCTTTCTTGCCATATTATCCAGAAAACTCATATTGCACCTCCTCTAGGCTCTAGCTCTCTTCACCTGCACGAAATACACCACCGACATAACCGCATAAATCACGCACAGAATACGGAATGCGCTACCCGCCGGGGTCATCGAACTATCCGAAATTCCCCAGGAAGCCAGATTCACGATTCCCTCAATCTTGCTGAGATACGACCCGACGCTAAAGCAGCCAATCAAGGATAAGATTCCACCGGCACCGATGAAACGCCAGTCTTTGGCAATCGGGAAAATGATTTCCGCGGCCAGCATCACCCCTAGGAGCACCAACAGGTAAGTGTAATCCGTCCCCAGCGTTCCAGACAGGGAATCTCCGCCGCAGTCCGAAATAATCAGCCCTGCCAACGTGTTGCTCTGGCTATCAATTGTCACCGCCGGCACCAACAGGAACAGTAAAGCGTTCAGCACACCCAGAACCATCATGATTTTTCTAATGCTTTCTGCGCTCGCTCCAGCCTTTGCACTTGCTTTCGCATCGGTTTTCGCACTCATATTCTTGTTTCCTACCATTTCTTTCACCTTTCCGGAAATGTTCTCCATCTTCTCTCGATTGCTTACCACGGCCTTGGTCCCGCATCTTGTGCAGAACAGCTCGTTCTCTTCCAGTTTCTTTCCGCATTTTACACAGTATCTTTCCATAGTGTTTTCCTTTCTCATTACTCTAGTTATTGCAATCTATATTTAAACGGCTGCGGGATATTTCTTATAACCCCGCCTCCGGTTGTTTCTCTTCTTCGTCTGTTCGAGAATTTCTACCTGATAGTCCTTCTCGATATATCGGATTGCCCCAGGAATCCGGGACATAGCCTTCTGCACCGGAACCGCCTGGGAATAATCCCGGGCCTGCCGGTAGCTCACCCCATTCCGGAAGTACTTGTGCACCGACATGTGATATCTCTGGGAGAACAGGTAATACTCCTGGCCTTCCGCCATCACATAGAACTGAAGATTTCCGCTTCCGTTATCTCTGCAGTAAATTCTCAAATTATTCTTTCTCATAACCATTTCTCCTTATTCTTCTAGCTCTTCCAAAAAACAATTTTCTAATACTTTAGTTCTACCGACACGTATTCAGATTACGTTTTCTGCTGTTCTATTCTTTCGCCGAAGCAGCTCAGCGTCATGCTTTCGCAAGGTGAACTTAGCAATTACACGCTGTTGCCACACTTTCGGGACTCGTTCCTGACCCGCTGCGGTGGCAACCCCGCAGGCTTCTTATTCAGTTGTCTCCCCTCCTTTCACTTATATATAGGGGTATTTCTTGACAGAATTAAGATTTCCAGGAAAGTTTTTTTCTTAATTTCATTATCCCATTTCTAAGGGTTGGATTGCGCTTTCCTTGACAGACGTCCTCTTTCCGTGATGAATTACCCCCTCATAAATATGTAGCGGCGTTATCCATGGGAATTAAGCTGAGTAAGAAAAATTTGCAAAAAAAATTCGGGAAATAAAAAACTTCGAAAGCCTGACGATTGTGTCAGTGCTTTCGAAGTGAGTGGCAATCCTTGAAATTGTTAGATAAATCGAGATTTTTCGGCGTGTTGGCAGAATATTTTTCGGCGTGTTGGCAATCCCAGCATTCGAAATATTCGGCAATTCATAATTGATGAATTCTCTCCAGCAATCATTAGATAGCATACGTCTATTTAAATCATTAATCTTTGTGCTTATTCATTCCTGTAATGCTATCTGGCAAATCCTTCATAACGCCTATTGGCGATATTGAAATTTTTTCACCTCTATGAAATTTTATACAGATCCTAATCAGAGCCAGTAAGCAAATCAGTCCAAACACAATCATGAGTATTAACGAAATACCGTCAGCAAATAAGCATATCATGTTTTCCATCGTTGTACACCTACTTTCGAGAGTCGCTCATCTTGCCATCCAGTGGCTAGTTGACAGTGGATAGTGGTCAGTGGTTAGTGTTTGGTAATGATCTGCTTCTGAAGCGGTGTCTGTTTGCATCTTCGTAATTCTTGTTTCCTCGATTGTCAGCCAAACGTTCTCACGTATGGCTGGGACCTTCTGGATGCGGAATCTTCCGTAGGACCGTTTCCGCAGACAGAAGGTCTCAGCCGCTCTCAATCCCTCATAGGGAGAGTCGAAACATTCGTCACCCCAGAAAATGAAGAAATCTTTGACAGAGTGTGTCAATCCCTCATAGGGAGAGTCGAAACGATTGTCTTTCTGAAGAATAAAGGAAACCTCGTGTGTCAATCCCTCATAGGGAGAGTCGAAACTAATTCTGGGAAAGACCTATGCCCTGAAAGGATACGTGTCAATCCCTCATAGGGAGAGTCGAAACGTAAAAAAAGCACTCGATAAAATTAAATCCTTTTTATAGTGTCAATCCCTCATAGGGAGAGTCGAAACGAAAGGAGAAGACCATGAAAGAAGAGATGGTTTTAGTGTCAATCCCTCATAGGGAGAGTCGAAACTTCGCGTGGTAGATGATAACAATACGGTTATCGCCGTGTCAATCCCTCATAGGGAGAGTCGAAACTTTAACGGGTTGTATGGGAATGTAAAGTGTTACCATTCCGTGTCAATCCCTCATAGGGAGAGTCGAAACAACCGTACTTTCAACGGTTTCAGGATAGGCGGGTCTCAAAAATATCTCTTTTCCGCCCAATTTCCTATGCACACAGTATACAATTTTTGAAAATACATTTCAACCATGTATTTGCTTTTTTTGTCATATCCCCAATAGTAATAGAGCCCGGCGTTGAAAACCTGCGAGGTCAACGATGTTGCCATTCAGAGAATTCCATTTTCGTACCAGGACTTCATTCCCCAGGATTCTTTGCTGGTGTATTTCAGGTTATCGATTCGGTAGATACAGATGCGGTCTGTCTCGGGTTTTGCCACTTTCTCTAGGTCGACTTTCAAATGGTTCAGCTCCGCTTCGCTGATGGTTCCTTCGAAGACGGAATTCTGGACGTGGATGAGATAGCGTCTGCATATCTTGAGGACTTTCTGGATGTGAGGGCCAGAGATGTCATAAGTTAGTACTACGAACATAGCATTTCTCCTTTCTAGTGATATGGATTATAAGGTGTCCCGTGCAGAATGAAAGATCGGTAATTTCGGACCTCGCGACGAATTAGCTTGGCATAGGTAATCTTCTTCCCGTCCACTGTAATGCTGCGTAGCAGGGCGGAATTGAAGGACTCGATGAACTTTGTTTTACCGCTGTCACTCAAGTAGATTCCGCCTCCTCCTGGTGTGAAGTCCCAGGATGGGTCTAGAATCTGGTTGTTCACCAGACGGAAAATCACCGGATCCACGATGAGTGGCTTATAGATTTCGGCCAGATCCAGGCTCAATGTCATATTTCTTCTGGCGGACACCGCATGAATCACTCCAATACGGTCATCCAGAGAGGTTCTGGAAACCTCCAAGGCAAACCGATTGTACATCAGTGTGTTGCCGAAGCTAATCATTGCGTTAACTTCGTTCTCCGGTGGACGCTTGCTTCTCTTGACGAATGGAAACCGAGGATTCGTAATTGCATAATCGAAGAAACGATAGTACTGCTGACGGCCCTGGGCTTCCACCAGCATCAGATTGTCGATGTCTGCGCTGCTTCTGACCTGAGAACATACAGCGTTCAGGTACTGGCGGATTTCCTGGATGTCTTCTGATTGTGTCTGACGAAAGTAGTATGCGACTATCTTCTTCATGTTCATGAATGCCGCAAGCTCAATGCGCTTCGCAATCTCTAGACGTGCTACGGGATTCTGATACAGATTCACCTGGCGAATCATGGTTTCCGCATTTCCTGGATTCTGGCTGGATTCATAGGTTCCCAGAAGGTTCCCGAACTTATCGTAGATTGCCACATCAATTCCTTGCTGGGCGGCCTGGGTCAGGAACCCACCAGATAGCGTGACTTCGTTATATACGTCGATGCGTTTCGTGGTGTTGGCGGGAATGTAATATTTGTTGTCGCCGGTTTCAAACAGCGATGTGAAGTCCTTCTTGGATAGGATTCCTTCGTGGACGATATTGTAGTTCCGTTCGACCCGCTGCATTGGGTCCTGTTTCCAGTTGTCGCCAGGTACGGCTTTGCCTCTCTGCTTTTTGCTTAGCATAGTGTTTCTCCTTAATTCGTTAATGGTGTCTTGGTAACGCCTTCACTAATATATATGGATGTTGTGATGCCGAATTAAACTTTTACGGTAAAAACATGTGTTTATTTAGAATAACAGATTCCGAATATCAGGTTCGAAGCGCCGCGTTTCTTCTTTGACGGCCGAGGGCTGGATTATTCAGTTCGGCCGTCAATGGCTGAAGCTATGGAAGTAGAGAACGACACGCACTAAAAAAGGATTCGTTCCATATTCATCATACTTCCCGAATCCTTTTCCTCTTTCGTATTCTCTTTTCCAGTTTTTCTTTCGCGGTCTGTCTTTTTCCGTCATAAATCTACCTGTTCTGAAACCTGCTACCGTGTGCTGTTTTTTCAGATTCATCTCATTCATGTTGATGACCATTTTCTTTTCCTGTTTGGGTTGCACCACAGGAACGCTCTTTTTCCGTTTTTTGCTCATAACATCTGTTCCTTTCTTCACTCATCTATAAAAAATTATAGGACCATTTTACAACATTTGCACCAAAATGCCAGCAAAATTTGCAGATTCCGATCTCAAACAAGATTGATAAATGGTCGAAAATACAAACCAATCTTTGAAACTAAAAAACTCGGAGCCAATGCTCCGAGTGAATATTCATGGTTGCGGGGACAGGACTTGAACCTGCGACCTCCGG
>JAUNEW010000163.1 GCA_030525365.1 Eubacteriales bacterium | reverse complement strand
GGGTACTGGTACCGGAAATCTGGATTGCGTTCGCAGAGGAAGCGGGAATTCCAGAATTGAAGAAGACCACCCGTGACGAACCGGATTACGACAAGCTGATGAACTACCGCCTGGATATTCTCCGGGAACACGGCCTGGGCCTTCAGGACGTGCAGGCCACCATCGCGAAGATTGATCCGCTTCCGGGGGCAAAGGAATTCTTGGACGAACTCCGTTCTATCACCCAGGTGATTATTCTCAGCGATACCTTCCTGCAGTTTGCACAGCCCCTGATGAAGAAGCTGGGATTTCCGACCCTGTTCTGCAATGAGCTCGTCATCGGGGAAGACGGAATGATTGACGACTTCCGCATGCGCTGTGAGAAGTCTAAGCTCACCACGGTAAAGGGCCTTCAGTCCATCGGCTTTGAGACCATTGCGGCGGGAGATAGCTTTAACGACATTGGCATGATTCAGGCCAGCAAGGCGGGCTTCCTGTTCAAGAGCCCAGAGTCCATTCAGAAGCAGTTCCCAGAGGTTCCAGCCTACGAGGAATTCGGTGAGCTGCTGGCTGCGATTAAGGCAGCGCTGTAGAAAGCTGTAGGATACGGAACTTGAAGCGTAGAAATGAACGTTAGAACTGAAAAGCCGGCCATTCCAAACGATTCGTTTAGAATGGTCGGCTTTTTGTTATATCAGCCATACCGGAACGTACCAGTTGTTTTCGTCAATCGGAAGCAAATCGTTTGCCATACAGATAACGCTTCCAGTACCGATTTTGGTTTTTAGAGATTCCAGATTGTCAAAATTGCTCTTCGACTGAATCGGATTCAGCACATCGAAGTTCTTGATGGCTGTTTTTCCAGGGGATGCGGATTTCTTAATTTCAATAGGGAATAGGGTACCATCCTGGTAAAGCAACAGGTCAATTTCCTTCTGATCCTTGTCCCGGTAGTAGAAAATCGGTGGTTCCTTTCCGGCGTTTAAATAGCTCTTATAAATCTCAGAGAAGACATAGCTTTCAAAGAATGCACCGGACATTGCGCCTCGCTCTAAGGAATCCGGATTTCCCCATTTCAGAAGATATGCAGCAAGGCCGGTATCCAGGAAGTGAAGTAACGGTGCTTTTACCACTCTTTTCAACGCGTTGTTGTGATAAGGCTGTACCAAGGCAACAATGTGAGAGGAAACCAGAAGGGACAGCCATTTCTTCGCAGTGGGTGCGGAAATATCCGCCGCGTTCGCAAGTTCTTGATATACAAGAGGCTTGGAAGTATGAGCTGCCACGATGGTCATGAATCGATAGAACTGCATTTCATCTGCCACTTGGGTAAGATCACGGATGTCCCGCTGCAGATATGTATCCACATACGAGCGGTAATAAGTCTCCCAGTCCACGTTAGAATCCGCATACAGTGCTGGCATCGAACCACGGAAAATTCGACGGTAGATATCGTTAAGGCCTCTTTTCTTGTGCAAATCTAGTTGCTTAAGTAGATAATCACTGTTTGTTTGGAAGGGGGCACTAGGTTCCTGGTGGATTTCCGCATCGGAAAGTCCTAGAAGATTAATGATTCCAACACGGCCAGCTAGGCTTTCGCTGACATTCTGCATGAGGTGGAAAGCTTGAGAACCGGTAATCCAGAAATCCCCCTTGTTGCCGGAATTGTCTACGCTCATTTTGATGTACGGAAGGAGTTCCGTGGCATACTGAATTTCGTCAATCAGAACCGGCGGTGTGTATCGCTGTAGAAAAAGCGCTGGATCGGTCTTGGCCAGGTAGCGAACATCGGGATCGTCTAATGTAACGTATTTACGATGAATCCCGTTGGACTGCTGCTTTTCGGCAATTCTTCGGAGAAGGGTCGTCTTTCCCACTTGCCGTGGCCCAGTCAGAAGCAATACTGGGAACATTTCGGAAGTGTGGATAATCGTGTCCTCTGCAGCACGTTTAATATATGTCATAATGTTAGGCCTCCCTTCATTGAATCTGGCGAAACTAAACTGCAACTTTATTTTAGTCGGATTATTGCCGGCTGTCAACATACGAAAACCTCGCGGAGATTGAAGCCCACCCTCGGATATGATAGAATTTCAGTATCCTAGATTACATGAGAAAGCAGGAAGTAGCACGATGGGAAGAAAGAAAAGTATGGGCAAAAAAATATTCGCGGCCGCTGTGGCCACCGGCATTGCAGGAG
>JAUNEW010000162.1 GCA_030525365.1 Eubacteriales bacterium | reverse complement strand
CTGAAGACGCTGGATCTTCCGGAAGCGCAGTTCAAGCCGGATACCCTGTCCATGGGAATGTCGGCGGATTTTGAAATTGCCATCGAAGAGGGTTCTACTATCGTTCGCGTAGGCAGTTCGATTTTCGGAAAGAGAAATTATCGCTAATTGGAATCACTGGTATTGTTACACGAGCTATCAAAAAACGGAGGGAAAACAATGGGCATAAAGAACTTCATGAACAACGTTCTTGGCATCGATGATGATTTCGATGAAGAAATCACCGAACAGGAAATTGAAGAAGAAAAAGCGAAAATATCGGCTTCGAAGACACCGAAGTCGTCCAATAGAACCGAGTCAATCAAGGTAGACAAGGTAGAGCCGGCACCGACGGGAAAGAGCTACAAGATGGATAATTCCTACGAGAGCATTGCTCCAGCACTGTCCCGTGGTCAGCTGAACAAGAACTATTCCATGAACGGATCGGCACCATTCAAGATGCTGGTAATTGAACCGAAATCCTTCGAGGAGTGTACCAAGCTAGTGGACAACCTCAAATCCAGAAAACCGGTCATCATCAACCTGGAGCGCGTGGAGACCGAGGTGGCGAAGAAGATTTTCGACTTCATGAGCGGTGCAACTTACGCACTGAGCGGAAATGTTCAGCGTGTAACGGCAAATATTTTCATCTTTGCACCGGCTAACGTGGATATTGCGGCAAAGATGAGCAATCGGGAAGCAGAACCGACACCGGCTTCCGGTAATTACGCCAACAAAGAAACCAAGAGTCCGTGGGGGTATTAATCCATGGGAATTGTACTGATTCGGGCCATTAACTGGTTTGCAGAGATTCTGATCACGATGCTCTTGATACAGTGCATTCTGAGCTGGTTTGCACAGAACCCTGCATCGCCACTGTACAACATTTACCGGTTCTTGACCCAATTGACGGACCCCTTTGTGGCACCGTTTCGAAGACTGCTTTCGAATTTCAACACGGGAATGTTTGATTTCTCCGTGTTGCTGGCATTCTTTGCCATTGAATTCGTTCAGCGGATACTGGTTGCATTAATCAGTGTTATAATGTTTTAAAGATAATGAAAGGAAGGTGAATCATCATGATTATGCCGATTGATATTGATAAGAAAGAGTTTACCAGAGATAAGAAGGGCTACAATTCCAGAGAAGTAGATGAATTCCTGGACCTGATTATCGTAGATTATGAGAAGTGCCTGAACGACAACAGAAGCATGGCGCATAAGATTAAGTTCCTGGAAAAGCAGCTGGAAGAGGCACAGAAGTCCGACAATGCGATGCTGGACACCCTGGAAACCGCAAAGAGACTGATGGCGGATATTTCTGCCAGTGCAGAGAGAAGAGCGGAGCTGATGATTCGGGATGCAGAGCTGGAAGCAGAGACCATGGTTCTGGACGCAAAGGCAACCGTTCGTAAGCTGAACGATGAGCATATCGTTCTCAAGAATAAGGTGGAAAGACTGAGAAGCAACTACAAGAGAATGCTGGAAACCGAACTCAATGATTTGGAAGCGGATGAGTATGGACTGAACGAGGATTTGGATCGCAGCGATATTGCAGATATCGACAAGGCCTTCTCTAAGGCAGAAGATCCAGAGGTAAGCCAGGATACCCTGGTGGTTTCCCAGGATCAGAAGTCCGAGAAGGAAGTTCCGGAAATCAAATCCACACCGGTGACCGACCCGACCCATGCCACCATTGCGGATCTTTCCGATAGTCTGAAGAAGATTGCAGAGGATAAGACCCAGAAGGAAGGAACAATTATTCTGAAGTAATGATGATTGCCGTACTGATTATTCTGGTACTGGCACTGGACCAGATAACGAAATTCATTATACGGGCAAATTTTTCGATTGGACAGACGCTCCCGGTGATTCCGGACATACTTCATATTACGTATGTCCAGAATCGGGGAGCGGCTTTTAGTTTGTTTCGAAATATGCCGATAATGACAGTGCTTCTTCCGATTTGCATGGTAATCGGTTGCCTAGTCGTAGGAGTGTATCTATACCGGAAGTCTCAGCGGGTACCGGCCTTGTTTTTAGCTCTGGTAGCGGCTGGTGGAATCGGAAATCTGGTGGATCGCCTTTCCCTCGGATATGTGACGGACATGATTGATTTCCGGGTGTTCCCGGTGTTCAACGTGGCGGATATTGCCGTAACC
>JAUNEW010000042.1 GCA_030525365.1 Eubacteriales bacterium | reverse complement strand
AGCCTCGGGAGAAAACCATCACCCTTCACTTCGATGTGGAGCGGTAGCAATGTTTCAGATTCTATTTTTACATTAAATTCCCTCTGCCGATGGATTTCACAAGGATTTCCAGCAGAAGGATAGAAAGGCAGGGTTCACTTATGAAACTTATCATTGTAGGTCCACGGGGAAAGATGGGCAAATTCATCACCGAAATCGCCGCAGAGCGGGAAGGTATCGAAATTATTGCCGGCGTTGGTCCGAAGGGCCGCGACTATATCGGAAAGGATATCGGCGACGTGGCCATGATTGGAAAGACCGTAGGCGCCCCAGTGGTGGACGATCTGGAATCGGTCATCGATGACTGCGATGTCATCGTGGATTTCTCCACCGTGGAAATGGGCATGGAGACACTGGCCGCTGCTCGAAAACACGGAAAAGCGCTGGTATGCGGATCCACCGGATTTAGCGAAGAGCAGAAGCAGGCTTTCGCCGACGCCGCAGCAGATATTCCGGTCATGCTGGCAGCCAACACATCTCGCCTGGTGAACATCATGTATAAGCTCATCCAGACCACCGCTGAGCTGGCTGGTGATGTGGATGTGGAGATTCTGGACATGCACGACAACACCAAGCTGGATGCCCCAAGCGGCACCGCCAAGGAAATCGGCGAACTGGTGGCCGAAGCCCGAGGTGAGAACCTGGCCGACGAAGCCGTCTATGGAAGATCCGGTCGCTGCCCGCGTCAGCACGGAAACATCGGTTTCCACTCCCTCCGTGGCGGAGATATTCCAAGCAGTCACACCACCTACTTCGTGGGAACCAGCGAACGGCTGGAAATCACCCACCACTCCGGAAGCTTCAAATCCTTCGCAGCTGGCGCGGTGGACGCCGTTCTCTACATTGCCGATAAGCCGAAGGGAAATTACACCATCCAGGAGGTGTTCGGGCTGTAGTCCCTTTCTATTGTAAAAGCAGCGGGCAGTCGCATTTGCGACTGCCCACTTTCTTTCTCCTTACTATTCCGGCACTATTCCGGCTTTGCAAACGCCTCGATGATATGGTTCGCTGTCCGGATTCCATCACAGGCCGCCGAGGTGATTCCACCGGCGTACCCTGCCCCTTCTCCAGCCGGGTAGATTCCTCGAATTTCCGACTGACCGGTCTGATCTCGAAGGATTCGTACCGGCGAAGAGCTTCTGGTTTCCACCGCCTTGACGACCGCCTCCGGCATATCGTACCCCTTGATTTTCCTTGCGAAATAAGGTACCGCCTCCCGAAGAGCTTCCACTGCGAAGTCTGGAAGGGATTCCGTCACATAACGGCTGTTCCCAGTGCCATTCAAGAACTCTTCCATGGTGCAGCGGGGAGCGACGAAAATCCGGCCATGCTCTTTGAGCCCCATCTGGTAAGCAATTCTCTCGTATTTCTCCTGGAAGCGAACGCCTGCCAGCACGTCATCGGCGCCGAAATCCTCCTTTCGAACATCGCACAGCACTCCGCTGTTGGCAGTTCCGCTGTCTCTCTTGCTGTTGCTCATGCCATTCACGCAGAGTTCCTTTTCCTTCGTAGAGCACACGATCACCTCGCCGCCTGGGCACATGCAGAAGGAATACACGCCCCGTCCGTTAGACGCCCGGTAAGACACTTTGTAGTCCGCCGGTGGCAGTCTCTTCTCCTCGCCGTACTGAGCCCGGTCGATGATTTCCTGCGGATGTTCCATCCGGACACCGATGGACAGTGGTTTCTGCTCCATGGGAAGACCCTTCCCGTGAATCATCTCAAAGGTATCTCGGGCGCTATGGCCGATGGCTAGCACCACTGCATTGGTGACGATAGTGTGCCGCTGCCCCGCTTCATCTTGAACCAGAATTCCTTCCACTCTTCCATCTTCCAGAATCAGAGAGTCCAGCTTCGTTCCAAAGCGAATTTCGCCCCCCAGCATCTCGATTTTCTTCCGGATATTCACAATCACGCGGCGAAGTACGTCTGTCCCAATGTGAGGACGGTGTTCGTAGAGAATCCGTGAATCCGCACCGGCCTCCGCAAAGACCTCCAGCACTTCCCGAATGTAGTCACTCTTAATTCCGCTAGTCAGCTTTCCATCGGAGAAGGTTCCGGCGCCGCCCTCCCCGAAGAGCACGTTGGACTCCGGGTTCAGCACGCCTTCCTCTCGGAATCGGTCCACATCTGTCACCCGTTCCTCCATGGCCTTTCCTCGTTCCAGCACCAGGGGGCGATAACCCTTCTCCGCCAACTTCAGAGCTGCGAAAATTCCACAAGGTCCGAATCCCACAACCACCGGCCTTCCGCTGAGTTTCTGATTTCCCGGCACCGGTTCCGTCGGTCTCTCGTCTCCTACTTCCTGCAGGTTCCGCTTCTTCCGGCGGATTTCCTTCTTTGTAAAAAAATCCACCGTATATACCAGGCGGATTTCCGACTTGTTCCGGGCGTCGATGGATTCCCGGCGAATATCCCAGTTCTCAATCCATTCCACCGGAATCTGAAGCATCCGGCTCATCTTCTTCGGCAAGTGCCCTTTCGGCTCGCCGATATTTAATTTTACCTGATTCACTCGATAATGATACATGTATGAATTCCTTCTTTCTTACAGATTCTCGGCCGCGTGGGCGCCGGCTCTTGCTCCGGTGACCCAGGCGTGGTTCAGATTATACCCTCCGCAGGGACCATCGTAATCCTGCAGTTCCCCCGTAATATAGAGGCCGGGGCAGATTAGGGATTCCTGCGTCTCCCCATTAATTTCTTCCAGACTCACACCGCCGGCAGTGCACTGGGCCTCTTTCCAGCCGTGGATGCCCGTAGGTCGGAAGCGGAGGTGATGCATGGTGTTTTCTAGACTTCGGATTTCCTCCTCCGTAAGCTCCTTGCACCGCCGTCCCGAAGGAATCTCCGCCCGCTGAATCACATACCGAGAAAGCTTCTCCCGAAGCAGAGTCCGAAGTGCGATTTCCAGTTCCGTCTCTTTCTCTTTCCATTCTTCCAGATACGCCTTCACATCCAAATCTGGACACAAATCCACCTCTATCCGAAAGACTCCCAGGCCTTCCGCTCGGTCAAAGCGCATGTGCCGGGTCATATTGAATACGCAGATGCCGGAAAGTCCCGTGGCGGTGAACTGAATTTCCCCTTCCTCGGTAAAAACATCTTTCCATTCCTCTCCGGTTTTCCGGTACAGCGTCACCCTTCCCTTTGCCCGGGTGCCAGCAATGTCCTTGCAGGAATCTTCCTTACAATCCACCGGAGTCAGTACCGGGATTGGCGAAATTACCCAGTGGCCCAGGTTTCGAACCCAGCGGTAGCCATCTCCGATGGTTCCGAAGTCCGGTCCCGCCTTTCCGCCGGAAGCGAGGATTACTTTCTTCGCCTGAATGCGGATTCGTTCCGGCTTTCCGGAAACTTTCTTTTTCCCACATTGCTCCACTTGAAGGCGGAATGGCTCCGATAGCACATCGGTTACCGCCATAGAAGTCCAGAGCTCAATGCCTTTCTCCTGCATTCTTGCTGCCAGAATCTCCGCCACTGCCCCCGCCGATTCTGAGTAGGGATAGACCAGTCCGCTGGAATAATCTCGGGTGACAATACCCCACTTCCGAAGAAGATTCATGGCCTCCGGATAATGTTCGGCATGTATATTCGAAATGTTACACCGACCGTTTCCCGTGGCGCGAATTTTCTTTCCGGGAGCCGGATTTTTCTCCAGGACCAGGATGCGAGCATCGGGATTTCCCTCCGCCGCCACCAAAGCCGCCGCCATTCCGGAAGCTCCCGCTCCCACGATGACGATGTCGAATTGATTTTTCATATTTTTGATGTTTCCTTTTCTTTCCGTTAAGGTTTCGTTTAATTCAAAATGATAGACTTAATATAACATATTCTTCGGAATTGTTCTATCCGCTTCGATGCCGGATTGTTCTGAATTTCGTATCTCAATTGATTCCTTTCGTGACACGGAGTATATTTTTATTATGTATGTTAAAGAACGCGAAAAAAAAAGTATGAAACCAATTACACTTCCCCTGCCGGAAGCAGATGCTTCGGCACCGATTGCTCCCTCCCATTCTGGAAAGCCCAGCCGCATCGAATGGCTGGATATCCTGCGGGGATTCATGATGTATTTCGTCATCTACGGTCACATCACCGAATGGGATGATGCCATCGATTATATCTATTCCTTTCACATGCCGGTTTTCTTCCTGATATCCGGAATCACCTCCCGCTTCAGCCGGGAGACGAATGCGATTCGATTCGTCTGGAAGAAATTCTTCGGACTGATGGTGCCCTATTTCATTCTGAACCTATACGTGGCTCCCCTTCGCAAATGGCTGGAACTCATCGGGGAATGCAATCTCCAAAGTGTCTCGGATCAGGTGCTGGGTATCCTGTTCTCCAATTCCAACACGGGATACAAGATGGCCTCCAACACGCTGTGGTTCCTACCATGCCTATTTCTGACCTCGGTGTTGTTCTTTCTGTTAAGGCGCACTGCGGCTCGGATTGCCGAAAAGTTTCTGGCGAAAGAAAATATTGCTTTTAGCTTATCTGGAATGACGGATTTTCTCACCGCATTTCTGGTGATTCTCACCATTGCAGTGGCCACCATTCTGGACCTGAACCAGGGAAGCGGTGGCATCTGGCACTACCGTGGCGCCATCTACTGCACCGGTTTCTTCCTGGCTGGATACCTTCTGGTACCTTTGCTTCAGAGTTTCCAGGGTCACATCCAGGCTTCGGAACCTTTCCTGATGTCCCAGGTGATGATTCTGTTCTACATCGGCTACATTCTCAGCGATCAGAACGGTTACGTTAGCATCATTCGGAATCGATACGGAAACCTATTCCTGTACTATGGCTCCGCCATCTGTACCGGCCTGGCCTTCATCTTCCTTTTCATGATGCTTTCAGAGAGCTCCCGCTTCCTGAAGTTGGCAAAACCATTGGATTACATCGGTCGAAAGACACTTCCCTATATCGCCTTCCAAGTACCGGTCATGAAGCTCTTGAGCTATTACATCCCCGTCTTCGGTTCCCATGTGGAACCGGTGGTCACCATCCTGTCCCTGATACTCTTCGTGGGACTCATCTTTCCGGCGGGATTCATCGACCGACACCTGCCTCGGAAAGCATCCTATCCGGCGGTTCTGGCAAGAGTTCGCTAGTAAGAGGTCGTTTCAAAAATGAAACAGGGACGGGCTGGATGGCAGTGCTTCGGCAGGCGACCGACGACTCCCCTTCAGTACACACTTGATTTCATGCGTCATTTCTTTAAACCATTTCGGAGGATTAATGGTGTTTATACAGAATTCCGAATTTTCAATGAAGTTTTTCCTTCGTTTGCTTCAGAGGAGAGAATATTTTCATTGCATATACGCTTGTCTCTAGATTTTCAATGAAAAAAACGCTGGACGAAATGCAGTATCCGAAAATTGTTCATTGCCAAATTGATTCATCCGTGTTTTTCAATGAATATTCTCGTCTTTGCTCGAAGGATCAGGGGAATTTTTCATTGAATTTGGCCTTGTATGCCCCGATTACAATGAAGAAATTTCTGATTCATCAATTCCTTTCGGCGAGAATTCATTGGATTCCTTTGCACATAATTAATTTCAATGAACTTTTGGAGGAAACATATTTGTGATGATTGCATTTTTCATTGAATTCCTCAGGTAAAAACAATTTCCAATGAACCCCTCCGTTTCCGAGGACCCAAAAGGTCCCACAGACTCCCTCGCCCGTCAAAGTCTTCCACTCCCCCCACACACAAACGAAGGAACCTGAGACAGCGCACGTTCCGTGCGCCGTCTCAGGTTCCCTTCTTCTTAATACCTATCTATTCTAGCTCGAAAGCCCTTACTGATACTTCTCTGCAGCTTTTCGAAGCAGCTCTGCCCGGTCCGTATCCTCCCAGCGAACGCCCAGCTTGGTGCGGCCGAAGTGGCCATAGGCTGCCAGCTTCTGATATTGTGGCTTCAGCAGATCCAGCGTCTGGATAATCGCTGCTGGACGCATGTCGAAATGTTCTTTTACAATCTCCACAATAGCATCGTCCGAAATGATTCCGGTTCCATAGGTATTCACATAGACCGAAACCGGTTCTGCTACGCCGATGGCATAGGCCAGTTCAATCTCTGCTTTCCGAGCCAGTCCTGCAGCAACGATATTCTTGGCGATGTATCTTGCCATGTAGGCACCGCTTCGGTCTACCTTCGTCGGATCTTTTCCGGAGAATGCGCCGCCGCCGTGGCTGGCATATCCGCCGTAAGTATCCACGATAATCTTACGTCCGGTCAGTCCGGAATCTCCCTTCGGACCACCGATAACGAAACGTCCCGTCGGATTCACGAAGTACTTCGTGTTTTCGTCGATGTATTCTGCCGGCAGAATCGGCTTTACCACGTATTCCACCATGTCCTTCCGAATCTGCTCCAGGGTCACATCTGGGTCATGCTGGGTGGAGATTACCACGGTATCGATACGAGCGACTTTGTCATCGTCGTACTCCACGGTAACCTGAGTCTTGCCATCTGGACGGAGGTATGACAGGGTTCCGTCCTTCCGAACTTTCGTCAGCTGCAGTGCCAACTGATGTGCCAGTGCAATCGGCATCGGCATCAGCTCTTCGGTCTCATCACAAGCGAAACCGAACATCATGCCCTGGTCTCCGGCACCGGTCAGTGCCAGGTCCCCTTCACTCTTTCCTTCCTTCACTTCCAGCGATTCGTCCACGCCCTGTGCAATGTCCGGGGACTGATCTTCAATCGCCACCAGAACAGCGCAGGTGTTGCCGTCAAAGCATACATCGCTGCAATCATAGCCGATTTCTGTTACCACTCTGCGGACAATTCCCTCGATGTCGGCAGTGCACGTGGTGGAAATTTCGCCAAACACCATGACAAATCCCGTCTTTACCACGGTTTCGCAAGCAACGTGGGCATGGGGATCTTCAGCCAGAATGGCATCCAGGATAGCATCCGAAATCTGATCGCAGACTTTATCCGGATGTCCTTCTGTAACGGATTCCGATGTGAATAATTTCTTCATCGATTTCATCTCCTTCTGTATCATACGGATGCCCGTCATGGGTCCGGCCATCCGGCGGTTTCAAAACCATCTGAAAATAAAAAAACGCTCTCCATAAAGAGAGCTTCCACTCTCCTTATCTTCCAGACTCCGATTCGCACGGAGCTGTGGGATTTGGCACCTTCAACTGTTGTTGCTGAGGTTGCCGCGAGTTCATCGGGCCCATTCCCTACCTCGCCTCTTAATAAGGATTATGCACATGCTATTATAATCATTTTCCTATATATGTCAAGAGAAATGCTTCCCTTTGTTGCGACTTTCTTTCCTCTTGTAGTATAATGACGAAGTGTACCTCTAATGAGGTAAAAAGAAATAGAAAGGAATCCGAACATGAACCGATTCACCGTAGTGGAGGGAAAGCAGTCGTTTCTCTACAACCACTTTAAAGAATATAATTTCAGTTCTTGCATCGCTACGGACACTCGCCTGATGGGGGTAGTGGCGATGAAAATCACCTGGACCGCAAAGAAATCTCGATTCCGGCTCTGTCAGATTATCCATCTGGATTTCTCGGAATACGGCATCGACGATTACATGGAGTATTTTAGTGCGCCGGCCTATCGCAACTTCAGCCCGATTCCATCTGCCAGCGAACTCAAAAGCCAATGGGAACGGGTATCCGGGAGTCTGGGCGGAAAAGAAATCGAAATCTCTCTGGGCGTAGCAGTTCAGCTGATTGAAGGGGCGCTTCGAACCAATGAGAAGTACTATCGGTACCACGAAGAGGATGTGCGGGATTTCCGAGAACACACCATCCAGCGCATCCATCTGATGCTGGAGGCGGCACGGGAAGACGCTTCCTATTCTGCCTGCAGTCTATCATCTGCCACGAAGGCGGTCTGCCTGCCTTCCCTTACCCCATCGGAAACCATCAATTACTTCCTCATGCGCATGTGCGATATGGACTATTCTGTGGCCTCCGCTTTATCCAATCTGACGACAGAAGAACTTTCTCATATTGACGGATGGAAGTATCACATGATGACGCTGATTCACAATCAGATTCGCAAAGCCGATGAGGAAAACACCTATCATTGCACCACGCTGACCCAGGATGACCGAGGATATCTCTATGCCAGAATTACCCTTTCCCTGGATTTCGCCGGTGGTCGCAAGGCATCGAGGATTTCCGACATCCGTTGCAACTGCTTCCAGCGGATTTCTGAAGCGGAGATGGCCATGCACATGAAGCATCCGGAATACATCACGGTCTACCAGATTAACTGCGATATCGAGGACTTGGATCTGGATCTATCTCCGATGGTCTTTGGTTCCCAGATGTCTGCAGTTCCCAACGGGATTCTCTACCTTCGGTATAACGAAAGCAACGCTCACGTGAATTCCAACAACTACTTCATGAACAACGACGTGTACGGAGCCTATCTGATTACACCCCAAGGGCAGCTGGTCCTCATGAGTCCAGAAATCATGAAAATCTCCACCATGGAACTGGACCTGGCCTCCCATTACTTCATGAATGAACTGGAACTGTCCGGACGATACAAATTCGACACCCAGGTATTCCAGACTTTCTGTGAGCTTCCAGGAACTCGCTTTGAAGACATTCTTCAATAGATAGACCGAAACCGGCAGCCTCGGGATGACCTTTTCAACACCGTTGAACCACGGAAATTTCAAGGCTTTGCGATTTATCCACAAAAAAACCGGAAATTGTATACAATTTCCTTCACATTGCTTTGTGGAAAAGTCATCTTCTTGAACGCTTGATTTTACAGGCTTTGAACGTTTTTTGCGACTTTGTCAAGGGAAGTTTTCCACAATTTAAAAGATATTAATCACGAATTTTCAATTTGTGATATCCCACATTTTTTACAGGAGGGTATTATGACTACAGAAAAATTTTATCAGAAGGACGTATACTGCAAGGAGCTTTCCGCAGTCGTCACAGACGTCCGCAATGACAAGGATCATTCCGTCATCACTGTAAATCGGACGATTTTCTTCCCCACCGGCGGCGGTCAGAACTGTGACATCGGTACCATCACCACAGCAGATGGTACCTGCTATGAAGTGACCGATGTCCATGAGGACAAGAACAGCGGTGAGATTCTTCATCATCTGAAGGGATTCGCCGAAGATCTTAAGCCTGGGGATGCTATCACCGAATCGCTGGACTGGGAGAACCGCCGGTTCAACATGCAGCGCCACACCGGAGAGCACATTCTCACCGGATCTTTCATTCAGCTGTTCGGCGGAGCCAACCACGGTTTCCATATGGGCGGTGAGTACGTCACCATCGACATGGACTATGACGGCCAGCGCCTCACCTGGGAACAGGTTCGGGAAGCGGAACGCTTAGCCAACGAAATCATCTGGCAGAACATTCCGATAACAGTCTCCTTCTTCCCAGACAAAGAAGCCGCCTCTTCCATGCCAACCCGCAAGCCGGTGACCCAGGAGGGAGAAATTACCATCGTCACTATCGGAGACCTGCAGGATCCCTTCGACGCTTGTCCTTGCTGCGGAACCCATTTCACACGAACCGGGGAAGTGGGCCTGATTCGAATTCACAAAGTCGAACCGAACAAGGGAATGAACCGCATTTACTTCGAGTGCGGCCTTCGGGCCTTCACCGGAATGCAGGAAGATGACACCCTTCTGCAGACCGTAGAAGAACGATTCTCTGCTAGTGCCTCGGACCTCCTCCACAAGATGGATGTTCGAGACGAGAAGGAATCGGAACTTCGCCAGGAACAGGCAGCGCTGATTCAGTACTACAGAGATACGGAATACCAGCGGATTCTCTCAGACCTCCATCGGAACACGCCGGATTTCTATACGGATACTTTTACCCTGGTATCTCCGGATGACCTGCTCAAGCTGGGATTCTCCCTGATGGAAGATGGAGAGGCACCGGAACTGATGGCCCTCGTTCATCAGCCCACTCACACGGTACTCCTCTTCTCCAAGGGAGAAAAGAACTGTGGAAATCTAATCCGAGAAATTGCGAAGCCACTGGGCGGCCGAGGTGGCGGAAGACCGGA
>JAUNEW010000161.1 GCA_030525365.1 Eubacteriales bacterium | reverse complement strand
GATACAAGCATATTATCACGAATTTGTAGGCATGTCAAAAAAAGAAATATCCATCGCACGCAAATGGGGAATACGAAATATCCCTCGCACACAAATGGGCCTTTGGCAATCATTTGCTTAGCGAGGGATATTTCTTTGTCACGTTTAAGTATAAGGTTTACAAACCTTACGCATCAGCGGCTTCCGCCTCTTTTCGAACTCCAATCCTTCTGATATAATGGACCTCGGATGCTACCATATACGGTAGGCGGTTTGCCCTTCTTCCGAAGGGACTGTGACCCTTCGTTCATATAGAAACCCACATGGGAATCTGATGGAAAGGAGGGCTGAGCTAATGAGTATTATGGAACTGATTACAGTGCTATGCTTCGGCATGAGCTGCTTCGGTGCCGGATACACATTCGGCAAGGATATATCGAAGACACGAAAATAACCGCCCCATCAAAGCCGTTAGTTGGAGCGGTTATTATTCTTAATAACTTTTTCTAACTCAAGGGCACACCGTCTATCGGTAGCATCCCTTTGATATACACATATTATCACGGATTTCGATTCGTGTCAAAACAAACAAGGAGCAATGCACCACATGGATAAGAACGCAATCAAGAAATTCGCCACAGAGGCTCGCCGGGAGCTGCTGCACCGGGTCAACCAGAAGGCCCTGATGTACGGAATTAGCGATAAGTTACTAGTGGATAGTGACCAGGAAACAGTGGCCAGTATTCACTTACCGAATACGGATGCGCTTGGAAGACTTCTGATGGACACGGAGCTGGCCCAGCGGGACGCCCTTCTGGAGAAGATTCTGGAAGAAGGCTACACCCAGGTCATGGAAGAGGTGGCCTACACCTGGTTCAACCGGTTCTCGGCGCTCCGCTTCATGGAGGTGAACGGCTACCTGCCTTCCAAGGTCCGCATCTTCACCGACCCGGACAACCGGTTCCAGCCCCAGATTCTCACGGAAGCCATCCACCTGGACATGGAGGGCCTGGATGTGGAGAAGATCTTCGCCTACAAAGAGGCCAACGACACGGAAGGCCTGTTCCGGTACCTTCTCACTACCCAGTGCAACGCCCTGAGTACTGTGCTTCCCGGCATGTTCTAGCCTCTTTCCGACTACACGGAGCTGCTTCTGCCGGAGGGTCTTCTCAAGGAAGACAGCGTCATCCGCCTGATGATTGACACCGTTCCTGAGGAAGACTGGCGAGATGCGGTGCAGATTATTGGGTGGCTGTACCAGTACTACAACAGCGAGAAGAAGGACGAAGTCTTCGCCGCCCTCAAGAAGAACGTGAAGATCACCAAGGACAACATTCCTGCCGCCACCCAGCTCTTCACCCCGGACTGGATTGTCCGCTACATGGTGGAGAACAGCCTGGGCCGCACCTACATTCGATACAAGGTGTCAGTGGATAGTGGTCAGTGGGCAGTGGGGAGTGAGGAAGAACGCCAGGCAAAGGAGAAGGAGATTGCGGAGAGTCTGGGTTGGAAGTACTACATCCCAGAAGCGAAGCAGACCGAGGAAGTTCGGAAACAGCTGAACACGCTGAATCCGGACACCTTCGACCCGAAGAATCTCCGCCTCCTGGACCCATGCGCCGGTTCCGGCCACATCCTGGCCTACATGTTCGACGTGCTGGTCACCATCTACCAGGATTACGGCTACACCACCCGGGAAGCCGCAGCCAGCATCGTTTCCCAGAACCTGTACGGCCTGGACATCGACACCCGTGCCGCCCAGCTGGCCTATTTCACCGTCATGATGAAGGCCCGCCAGTACGACCGAAGATTCTTCAGCCGGGGCATCCAGCCCCACGTCCACGCCATCACCGAGAGCAACCACGTGGGAGAATTCGCTCGGAATCACTTTGCTTTAGACAATCCTTCGGTAAAAGAAGCCTTTGACACCACCCTAGAGGAACTCCGGGATGCCAAAGAGTACGGCTCCATCTTAACCGTCACCCCACAGAATTGGGAAGCGCTGGAATCGAACTTAGAAGAACTGGAACACAGCACCGTCCACTCTGACGGTAAAAGAATCCGGAACCTCCTCCAGACCGCCGAAACCCTGTCCCAGAAATACGATGTGGTAGTGACCAATCCGCCGTATATGGGCGGCAGTGGCATGAGTCCGAAGCTTTCCGCCTTCGTGAAGAAGCACTATCCGAATTCCAAATCGGATCTAAGCACCG
>JAUNEW010000160.1 GCA_030525365.1 Eubacteriales bacterium | reverse complement strand
CACGTGGGGCCAGAAGGCTTTGCATTCATCGTCTTTGTAAATTCGTTCTGCCAGAGTTGCCAGCGGTCTCAGATTGATGCTGTATCCATACTCCAGCATATCGAAGTTATTATAGCTGACATTCATGCGGATGATATTGGCGATGCAAGCCCTGTTTCCACAGGCGGCGCCCATCCATACCACATCGTGATTTCCCCACTGAATGTCCACATCCCGGTGGGACATCAGGAAATCCATAATAAGATGTGGTTTCGGTCCACGGTCGAAAATATCTCCGATGATGTGAAGGTGATCCACCGCCAAGGAGCTGATGGTCCGGGCAAACTCCACAATCATGGTTTCCGCAGAATGATATTCGATGATGGAATCCAGAATTTCATTGTAATAATGGCTTCGGTTTTCATCATCATCGGCGAAAAGCAGCTCGTCCATCGCATATCCGGAGTTATCCGGAAGAATCCGGCGCACTTTCGACCGAGTATATTTGCTAGACACCGAACGACAGATAATCACCAGTCGGTAAATCGCCGACTTGCACCAGGAATCGAAATCTCTCTCGGATTTCTTTCTCCGCTTAATCTCGGATTCCGGATCGTAAATCAATGCAGCCAGAGAATCTCTTTCCGCATCTCCCAATACACCTCCGAACTCCTCGTCAATCTTCATCTTAATCGTTCCCGACGCACTTCGAACGAAGTACTGGAACGCATCGTATTCCCCGTGTAGATCACTGAGAAAATATTCGGTTCCCTTCGGGAGAGCCAGAATCGCCCGAAGGTTAATAATTTCTGCTTTTACCGAACGGTGATTCGGATATTTTTCTGCCAACATTTGCAGGTATTTGCTATCTGCCATGGTTTCCTCCATTCAATTATTACAGTGTATAGACTAGTCCTCGTCTACTCTCATGAGGTCGCCACCAATACCCTTGAATTTCTGTACGAAATTCTCATATCCTCTTTCGATGTGATAGATTTCGCTGACTTCCGTTGTGCCTGTTGCAACGAGTCCCGCCAGCACCATCGCTGCCCCTGCGCGAAGGTCTGTGGCACGAACTTTGGCACCGTGCAGTTTCTTTCCACCTGGAACGAACGCTTCTCTGCTCTCCGTCGTGATTCCGGCACCCATACGGTTCAGTTCTACCACATGCATGAACCGATTCTCGAATACGGTCTCTCTTACAATGCTTTGCCCCTGTACTGTTGTAAGGAAAGCCATGAACGGAGATTGGATATCCGTTGGGAATCCTGGATACGGAAGAGTCTTAATATCCGTTGCTACCAGATCCCGGTCTCTCGCATCTACGTAAATACCCTCGTCCTGAACTTCTACTTTGACACCGCACTCCTTAAGCTTTGCGATAATCGGACGAACATGTCCTGGAATTCCGTTCTGAATTACCACATCCCCCCGGGTAATCGCTGCCGCAAGCATGAAGGTTCCGGTTTCGATACGATCCGGAATAACGGTATGAATGGATCCGCTGAGGCGTGGCACTCCGGTGATTCGGATGGTGTCTGTTCCAGCCCCCTTAATCTTTGCACCCATCTTGTTCAGCTGGTTCGCCAGATCGACGATTTCCGGCTCCTTTGCCGCATTCTCCAGAATCGTTACGTCCTTCGCCAAAGTTGCCGCCATCAGAATATTTTCGGTAGCTCCTACGCTTGGAAAATCCAGATAGATGGCATCTCCCACCAATCCTTCCGGTCCGGCGGTCAGAATCACGTGTTCCTTCTCTTCATCGAATTCCACCTTTGCACCGAGTGCGCGGAATCCCTTCAGGTGAAGGTCAATCGGTCTCTTTCCGATGGAACATCCTCCCGGCATCGGCATGACACACTTACCGCAGCGTGCCAACAGCGGTCCCATTACCATGGTGGATGCCCGCATTTCGCTAACCAATTCCGGGTCGCCCTCTGTGGTCTGAATATTCCTTGCCGTTACCGACAAAACTCCTGGGGATAATTCCTCCACTTCTGCACCAAAGCTGGCTAGCATTTCCCGCATTACTTTAACGTCTGCCAGATTCGGTACATCTTCAATTCTGCAGGTCTCATCGGTCAAAAGCGTTGCAGCCATCAGCGGAAGCACCGCATTCTTTGCTCCGCTAATCTGCACTGTACCATGAAGTGGTCCACTTTCATTTACTAGAATCTTTGCCATTTTCTCTCCCTCTATATCTCCAATTTTCAATAAATAT
>JAUNEW010000159.1 GCA_030525365.1 Eubacteriales bacterium | reverse complement strand
TCCTGGTCGCTTTCGTAGTTCTTGTTAATCAGATGGAGTTCTTTGTATATCTGGCTCACCAGATATTCCAGTGCCTGATCGATGCGGCCCTTCGCATCTCTCTTCTTTCCAGATAAGTGGTCCCCATCCACGTACAGCTCCGCACCGGCAATGGCTTCCTGCAGTTCCTTCTTCGCCGCTTCCTCATATTCCTTTGCCAGTTCCTGATGTCTCTGGATGATTTCCCGAGCGGTACTAGAGATACGAGTCAAGTCCTGCTGCTTCATGTACTTCTTAACCTTGGCCACATTCTCCAGAGACTCGAAATAGGATGTCTCCGCAAGCACCAGGATGGCTTTTCCCTTAGAATAAGCCATCAGCTTCATCGGATCCTTTTCGTATTCGTCGGTGGCTACTGTCAGAATCTGCAGTTCCATGCCGTTACCCGAGGAGCCATAAGTGCAACTATCTACCTTCCGATCGAAGGCGAAATCCGTCTGCCCGTAGCGGAACTTGTGATTGGTGTAGATTTCTCCGTAGATAATGTTGCCAATCTGATTCACGATATCCGCTGTATCCACCTGAGTATTGGTATAGATTTCTTTCTGGATATCCTGCTCTTCGTCGGTCAAAAACTTATAAGTGTCCACATCTCGCCCGATGTAATTCTGATTCACCAAGCGGTCCAGACTGTTTCTCATCTTCTCCCGCATGGTCACCTTGTCCATCCGAATATCCTCCGCCATGAGAATGACGATATTATCCAAATTGGCTGGAAGATCTTCTGGAATATAACGAATCAAATACAGTAACTTCAGCACATCCACGTCTTCTGGATGGATTCCGTTTCCATCCTCTGCCGCCCGCTGGCACCGCTCAATCACATTCCGGATGCTGCTGTCCAGGAAGGTGTGCACCGTATCGTAGAAGTAGTAGAACGGAACCAGCGCATTTTCGTCTCGCTCCTGGATTCTTTGGGCGGCTTCCTGGAATCCGGAGAGCATGGATCGCTCTCCTCCAGAAAGGTGCTTTCCGGAGTTTCCGTGCTTCCGAATTTCCGAGAACACCTTCTGCATGATGATGAACTGATATGGAATGAACGGGTAGTTCACCGTAAAACTCTCTTCCCCGTCGTATCCCTTCATATCCGACATGGCACTGGTGAAGGTAAACAGGTTTCGAAGCACCGAATCATTCCGCTGGAAGGACTCCTGGAGCTCCTGTTCCGCCGCCGGCGTCTTCTTAAGAATACGTTTCTGGATGACCTCGTCTGCGGAAGAGGAGGTCAGGGAAAGTCTGGTCTTGAACCGAGCCTGAATCCGGGAGAACTCGTTGACTCTGGCCTTAATAATCTCGTCAATGGCCTCCTGTCCGGTGCAGACCACCCACACCTTGCCACCGCATTTGCTGCCGATTTCCTCTACTAGGGACTGCAGGTTAATCAGGAGGGACGTATCACTTCCCACGTACTGCCCCACTTCATCCACCATGAAGAGCAACCGGAAATCCTCCGGCTGCCGATCCGCGTATTCCTTGATTTCCGACACCAACTTGGCAATGCTGGTTTCCACGGTCTCGGAACCATTGAACCAGTTGTGGGCCGCTTCCTCGCTCATTCCCAGCACTTCGCAAAGTGCATCTACAATATCGTCTTCGAAGAACACATAGCTATCCCGAGACTCCAGCCAGGAAGATCCGTTCTTCTCTTCGAACACCCGGCGGAACTCCTCCGTCTTGCCCTGCTCCTGGATATGCTGTTCCAGCTTCGCCAGCTTCAGGTCCTCCCCATAGAAACCCTGGTAGTTGTAAAACATCTTGGCGAACACCCTCAGCACCGCCGTACTGTCCTTGTTGATGGACCCTTCCGTATCGATGTTGAAAAGAATGGTATCCGTATGCCCCTTCGTTACCGACTGAATCAGGCGGTAGGTTTCTGGATCATCCTCGAATTTCTTCTGGAATCGGTCCACTGTCCGGACACCCTGCACTTCACGGTTCGCCAGCAGGTAAGACAGCATCTTCAGAAAGTGAGATTTACCACTTCCGAAGAATCCGGAAATCCAGACCCCGATGTCACTTGTTTTTACCTGGAAAGATTTGCTGTAGTTCTGAAAGAACGTGGCAAAGTGTTTCTTCAAATCCCGGGTAATGACGTACTCTTCCAGTTCCTGAACCAGTACATCTGTGTCGTCCTGGGTGACTTTAACCACGCCGTTAATATTACGGT
>JAUNEW010000158.1 GCA_030525365.1 Eubacteriales bacterium | reverse complement strand
AGCTTTGTTAAGAATCAAGGGGAGAGCGACTATGACGAGAAGGTGATTGAAACCATCGAAACTCCGGACCAGGGCAACTTCGGAGCAGCGAACGATGAGCTGACGGAAGATGCCATTGCTTTTATCTTGAAACAGAAGAAGGCTTCTGTTTCCATGCTTCAGCGGCGGTTCCGCATCGGATACAACCGGTCGGCTAGCATCATCGACGAGATTGAAGCGAGAGGGATTATCAGTCCGGCGGATGGAAGCAAACCAAGACAAGTTCTATATACGGAAGAAGAATATTACAATGCGACAGACCAAGAAGATAATGGAGTAGGTACAGGTACAGATGAGTAAAAAGATTTACATTGACACGCTGGGATGCGAGAAGAACGAATACGACTCTCAGAACCTGGCAGCACAGCTTTTGAATCGGGGCTGCACGTTGGCGACATCCCCGGAGGAAGCCGACATTCTGATTGTGAACACCTGCGGTTTTATTGAAGCGGCAAAGGTGGAATCCATCGAACATATTTTTAACATGGCAGCGCTAAAAGGAGAACACAAGAAGCTAGTTGTGACCGGCTGTTTGTCCGAGCGGTACCATGAGGATTTGGCAAAGGAAATGCCGGAGGTGGATCTCTTCACGGGAGTGAACGATTACGATGATTTGCCGGGGCTTCTGCTAGAAGAGGCGGATGGAGACCAGGTGCACGGCGAAGTGGAGAAAATTCTCCCTTATCGAAAAAGAGTTTTCCCAGCCGGAACCTATACGGCAAGCCTGAAGATTGCAGAGGGATGCAACAATACCTGTGCATTCTGCGCCATCCCGAAGATTCGTGGACCGTACCGGAGCAAGCGGATGGAAGATTGCGTCCGAGAAGCGGAAGATATGGCCAAAGCAGGGATTCGTGAGCTGGTGGTAATCGCACAGGATACTTCCAGTTACGGAGAAGACCTCTACGGAAAGAAAATGCTGCCGGAACTGCTTCGAAAACTCTGCCAGGTAGATGGAATTGAATGGATCCGTCTCATGTACGTCTACGACGACGGTATCACCGACGAGTTGATTGAGACTATTCGGGAGGAAGAGAAAATCTGTAACTACATCGATATTCCGATTCAGCACGTGGCAGATCCAGTGCTGAAACGCATGCGGAGAAAATCTTCTGGGGCATCGATTCGTGAAACAATTCAGAAGCTCCGCCGAGAAATCCCGGATATTCACATCCGAACCACGATTCTGGTGGGCTTCCCGGGAGAAACCGAAGAGGATTTCCAGAAACTGCTAGAATTCGCAGAAGAGATGAGAATTCCGAGATTGGGCGCCTTTGCATTCTCCGACGAGGAAGGAACTTTAGCGTTCAATATGGACGAGAAACTGGATGAAGAGACGAAAAACGAACGAGTGGAAGAGCTGATGCGTCTCCAGTCCGGGATTAGTGAATCCCTGAATGAAGAAAAGGTGGGGCGCACCTTCCAAGTAATGGTGGATGAAGTAGTACCGACAGAGTCCGGTGCGTGCGACCGGTACCTGGGGCGCACTCGATTTGATGCGCTAGACATTGACGATGCGGTAGAATTTACCGCCCTGGATGCGCATGCACCGGGAGATATCGTGTGCGTACGCATCACGGATAGTTCTGAATATGACCTGTATGGTGAGGAGGTTTCCAATGAATTTACCAAATAAACTGACAATTCTTCGAATTATTGCGGTGCCGTTCTTTATCGCTGCATATATGTATCACTGGTACATTGCGGCTTTCGTGCTGTTCGTTGCAGCATCTCTGACCGATATGCTGGATGGCAAAATTGCCCGGGCCCGAAACCTGGTGACGAACTTCGGCAAAATCATGGACCCGCTGGCAGACAAAATTCTCGTATACTCCGCACTCTGCCTTTTCGTGGAGAATGGAACCATTCCAGCCTGGTCGCTGATTATCATCCTGGCTAGAGAATTTGCCATTGCTGGCATGCGCACCGTGGCAGCATCCGAAGGTACGGTAATTGCTGCGGGCATGAGCGGTAAAATCAAAACCGTTCTGCAGATGTTTGCCGTAATCATCCTGATTGTTGCGGCAGGACCTCTGCCACAGCTTCAGACAATCGGAATGCTGGTATTCTGGGCGTCTCTGATTATGACGGTGTATTCCGGCGTGGAGTACATTGCGAAGAACAAAAGCGTATTTTCAATGTAGGAGCATGAATCGATGGATACTTCAATTAT
>JAUNEW010000157.1 GCA_030525365.1 Eubacteriales bacterium | reverse complement strand
CATCTGCCAAATCAGTTCTGTACTTTCTAGCGGATGACGTTCAAAATCCCCATGTGGATTTCACCTATCACGGAAAAGTCTCCTACTCGGATACCAGCGTCACCTTCTACTACACGAACCAGGAGCCCCCTTTCGACAAAATGTTCATTCGCATGCCTCTTCTGTTCCCGAAGGACCACTATCAGACGGGTATCATGTCCGCCATCACCTATTACTATCAGGGAGTCACCACCAAGATTATGGCTTCCAAGAAAGCAATCCCTATGAATGATGAACTGCGTGATGAGCTTTTGATTGATGCCGACGAAATCAAAGATCTCAAGCGTTCCAATATGCTCATTATTCGATAGAAATCATATAAGGCTGCCGCACTTCTCTGTGCAGCAGCCATTTCTGTTCCTTTGATTTTTTTGTATTTTCTATTTGTTATGCAGACACCTTTGGTGTCGGTTTGCCTTCATCAAACCCTTTGAAGACGATACTTCCCACGAATCCGGCCAATATGCCGCAAACGGCAGCGATAACCAGTGCAATCACTACTTTTGCCGGAGAATTGAAGGCGAAGGGTGCCAGCATTCCCGGTATCGGCGAAGCCGTCCCCGGTGCATTGTTAACGATGCCCAGCAAAGCCGCTGCCACACCGGACATGCCGCCCCCGAAGAAGTTCGAGAAGTATATCGGTATCGGATGGGACGTTACGATGTCCGCCTGGGTCAGCGGCTCCATCATAACAGCAATCACATTTCCGTTATTTCCGAAATGAAGGCGCTTGAAAATCATTCCGTTGGTAAAGGATCCACCGAAGCATGCGATAGCCGCAATTCCCATTGGTAGGCCTTTCAAACCGAGCATTGCCGTCAGCGCCATGGAACTCAGCGGAGAGGTGCAAATCATCTTCATAATTCCACCCAGAAGGAAACCCATGAGAATCGGGGAAGTGGTAGTAGCTTGTGAGATTGTCTTTCCGATAATCGTTAGAATTTTAGTTACACCAGGGTCTACGAAGAAAGCAATGCCTCTGGACAATGCGGAAATAACCAAGGCTCCCACAATCACATTGGGTCCCTCCGGCAGCTTCTTCTCAATAATAGGCGCCACGAATCCAACCACATATCCAGCGATAAATCCTGGCAGGATTCCGAATCCTCCGGCAGCCACACCGCCGCACACCGCCAATACTGGGCTGACGCCCATGTTGATAGCCACCATGATTGCTGCCGCAATGCCTCCCATCTGGCCAGAGGTAATGCCTACCTGCTTCAGAAATGCCATCCCGAAAATATCGCCGGCAATGTAGTTCAAAATGGCTTCCACCAGAAAGGTAGCCACCGCCGCATCGGCCAGTCCAGACATGGCGGCCTGCCCCTTCGGCATCTTCATGCTGAACAGCGAAAATGCCGCCAGGGTCACCAGTAACAACGCGGTTCCCGATAAAATTGTAATCATGCTTCCTGCTCCTTTACTTCCATTGCCTTACGAATCTCTTCCGCCAGTCTGTCCGCTTGCTCCAGAATTTCAGCAGACGCTCCCGCCTGTTTCAAATCCACTGCAAGCTGCTGTGCCTCATCGGAGGCTTTCGCCAGAGCAAAAGCTTCTTTTACCGCGGGATTTTCCTCTTCACTTCGAGGTATCCGAACCACCGGAAGTCCGTACTTCAATATCATCCAATAGATTGCAAAGATGATTCCGCTTCGGATGAGCGCCACCAGGAAGAGTACACCAATTACGCGAACTGGCATTGCACTTTCTCCAGATCGAATATACATTTCCAGCACGTTCGCTGCAAAATCCGGAATCGCCAAGGCGATGAAAGTCTTCCCATAGGAAGTCTGAGCTTTACCATAATGGAAGAAAATATAGATTATAACGCCATATGCGATGTAGAACACGAACTCCGGCATTCCGGTTTCCCATATGGCATCTGGATTGACCAGTCCTCCTGCCACTGCGAAAGCCCTCGTAATCATCACACCCACCGCCGAGATGAACACCACCGGCAAGGTTGAGAATTCATCCAGCACTAGCATGAATAGTGCGAACAGAATTACACCAGCAGATACCACGAAATTCTTCGTGAACATGTGTATTCGCAGCTGGGCTCCCGCAATCACAATGAGTCCATAGATCAGCGTGTACACAAACGGGTCCAACTTCCTTGACTCTTGTCTCTGTCTTTCCATATTTCCTCCATACCATTAACCACACAATACTTAAACCTTTTTCGCCGG
>JAUNEW010000156.1 GCA_030525365.1 Eubacteriales bacterium | reverse complement strand
CGGAGTCGGTTTTATCAAAGCGAGTAAGACATATTATTTCGACCCACAAGGGAAGAAATTCAAGATAGGAGAACTGGTTATCGTGGAGACGGCACGGGGCCTGGAAATGGGGCACATTTCCATTGAAAACCGCGAAGTGGAGGACAGCGAAATTGTTGCTCCGCTAAAACCAATTGAACGCCGTGCCACCAAGGCCGACCTTGCGAAGTACCGGGAAAACCAGAGCAAACGGGAATCCGCAATGAAGGTCTGCGAAGAGAAAATCCGAAAGCACAAATTAGAAATGAAGTTGGTGGATGCGGAATACACCATTGATGGAACGAAAGTGATTTTCTACTTCTCGGCGGATGGACGAATTGATTTCAGAGAGCTGGTGAAGGATTTAGCATCTCATTTCCGTATGCGAATTGAACTGAGACAGATTGGCGTGCGAGATGAAGCCAGAATGTTAGGTGGAATTGGCATTTGCGGAAGACCTTTCTGCTGTAGCAGATGGTTGCACGATTTCCAGCCGGTGTCGATTAAGATGGCAAAGCAGCAGAACCTGTCGTTGAACCCGTCCAAGATATCCGGTTCTTGCGGAAGACTGATGTGCTGTTTGAATTTCGAAAACAAGACGTATCAGGAACTTCGAAAAGGAATGCCGAATGAAGGGGAACGGATTCAGACACCGGATGGACTTGCGAAAGTCGTTACCGTGGATTTGTTTAATGGCAAGGTCAATGCCCGTCTCTTCGAAAAGAACAGAGATCGGGATAAGGATAAGGACAAAGGGAAGAACCGGGAGAAGGACAAGGATCGAAATCGCAAATCCGATAATAACGAGATGATTCTTTCCCAGGAAATCAAGACTTATTTCAAGCAGGAAATCCGCAGAGTGGATAAGAAACCACATAAGAAATCCAAGGTCGAAACAGAAGATGTGGATGCAGAAACCATGCGGGAATTGGAGAAGCTGACGAGGGATTAATGGAAAGAATAGATTCTATCGGATTTGGTGGAATGGAACTGGAACAGGGCGACGGCTTTCGATTTGGTGTGGATGCAATTCTGTTGGCAGCCTTTGCAGCAGGGGAAACCGGCGGAAAAGGCATGCGGCAGAAAGATTTGCTTAACGGCGTTGAGCTGGGCTGTGGAAATGGTATTGTATCCTTGGTTGTATCCCACAAGATTCCAACGACCCGAATTACCGGAGTGGAAGTGCAGACGGAAGAGGCGATGAGAGCGAAATCAAATGTGAGGCGCAATCACCTCCAAGAACGTATTGAAATCGTGCATTCTGATATTCTCGATTTCGCTCAGAATCAAGAAAAGAAACCAGGCAGTTATGATTTTGTCGTGACCAATCCGCCTTATTTCAAGCGAGGCGGTGCGATTCCCAACAATTCATCGGGGAAATACATAGCTCGTCACGAAACCAGTGCAGACTTGGATGGATTTCTTAGGGTGGCATCGCAGCTCCTGAACCGAAGAGGAGAATTGTTCATGGTGCATAGACCCGATAGACTGGTGGACATCTGTGCAGGAATGCGAAAACATCATATAGAACCGAAGGAACTCCAGTTGGTGGCACCTTATCCGGGAAAGGGTGCGAATATTTTGCTTGTACATGGAATCTGCAATGGGGGAGCGGAACTACGGGTGCTCCCGACGATATACGTAAGAAATGAAAATAAGGAATACTCGGAACTGATTGATCAAATCTATGAACGAGGATATTCCGAGAGTTAGGAAAATAGAATTTATTTTTACAGAAACAGAACAGGAGGGAAGCGATATGGACATTTCGCTGAATCTGAAAGATTTACTGATACTGGTACTGCTGATTCTGACCATCATGCTGGTGGTGTACCTCATTATGCTAGTGTCCAAGGGGAAAGATACGCTGAAGAAAGTGGACTCAATCTTGGACGATGCGGGAAAAATTTCCTCTATTGCCGCGGAGAAAACCGAGCAAATTGATGGAGTGATTGATAGTGCGGCGGACACGGTGATGGGAATCGTGGAATCGGTACATCAGAATTCATCGATGATTAGCAAAATTGCCAGCGTGGGAACCGGTGCGAAGGCGATTAAATCCAGAGGGGAGAAGAAACGTTCGCGGAAGGAGGAGGCTTCTTTGGCGAGAGCGAAATCCCGCAAGGAAAGAAGAAAGTAATCGGTGCAGGTTGCTTTAAGGAATATGGTGTGATTAATTGTAGATATATTTATTGAAAATTGGAGATATAGAGGGAGAGAAAATGGCAAAGATTCTAGTA
>JAUNEW010000155.1 GCA_030525365.1 Eubacteriales bacterium | reverse complement strand
TTCCAAGGCTTCGCCCGTCCAATCTGAATCGAGAATTTCTGGTAAAAGCAGGTCGCATTAAGAACATTACATCTCCGGTAGCGCTGGATGCCACCGCTGGGCTAGGGGAGGATTCTCTGTTGCTGGCGGCAGCGGGTTTTCGAGTACACCTATTCGAATACAATCCGATAATTGGCGCCCTCTTGCAGGATTCCATGGAGCGGGGAATGGAGAACCCAGAGCTAGGAGAGATTATTTCGCGAATGACTTTGCATATCGCCGACAGCATCCAGGCCCTTCGAAACCCCGAGGAGTCCATCGGATGCGTGCCAGATCTGGTGCTACTGGATCCCATGTTCCCAGAACGGCAGAAGAGTGCTTTGGTGAAGAAGAAATTCCAGCTACTGCAGCAGCTGGAGTCTCCCTGCATGGAGGAAGAAGAACTTCTGGAGGCCTCCCTGGAATCCGGAACCGGCAAAATCCTGATTAAGCGTCCCCTCAAAGGTCCTTACCTTGCTGGGAAGAAACCGAGCTATTCCATATCCGGAAAGGCCATTCGGTACGACTCCATTGTTATCCCACGGTAGAGGGTTTGGCCGGAAATTGTGGGCCGAGGCTTGTTTATTTTTATCAAAAATGTATAATAATATTGATGTTTAGTTCCAAAAGAATCAAGGAGGATTATGGTTATGAGTGATGTTAGTATGTTGAACCCGAAGTGCGTATTCCAGTATTTCGATGAGCTGAGTGCAGTTCCGCGTTCGTCCAGACACAATGAGAAAATCAGCCAGTATCTGGTGGATTTCGCCAAGGAGCACGGTCTGGAATACTATCAGGATAAGATGGGTAACGTGATTATCTATAAGGGTGCAACTGTGGGTTATGAGACCGCAGAGCCGGTAATGCTGCAGGGCCACATGGATATGGTTGCAGCTACGGCCGAAGGTGTGGAGCACGACTTTGAGAATGATCCTCTTGAGTTATATATTGACGGTGAGTGGATTACCGCTAACGGTACCACATTGGGTGCAGATAACGGTATCGCCATTGCCATGTCACTGGCACTTCTGGCATCGGATACCATCGATCATCCGGCACTGGAAGTGGTTATTACCGTAGACGAGGAAATCGGAATGCTGGGTGCAGAAGCGCTGGATGCTTCGAAGATTTCCGCACATCGGATTATCAACATCGATTCGGAGGAAGAGGGTGTGATCACCGTAGGCTGTGCGGGTGCAGTGGACATGATGACCTACTTCGATACGCCGAGAGTTGCGAAATCCGGTGTCTGCTACAGATATACTATTGATGGTCTTCAGGGAGGTCACTCCGGAAATGACATTAACCTGGAGAGAGGAAATGCCATCGATTTGACTGGACGGGTGATGTTGAACTGCATGGATGCCGCAAAGCTGAACGTAATCAGCCTCACCGGTGGTAACGTAACCAATGCGATTTGCAACAAGGTTACCGGTGAGATTCTGGTGCAGCCGGAGGACTGCATTGCATTCGAGAAGGCCATGCGCCTGATTGCTGCAGAGCTGAAAGCCGAGTACGAGATTTCGGATCCGGGTCTCCGAATTGCCATGGAGAAGATGGGCGAGATGGAAGCCGAAGTAGTAGACGATGAGTGTCAGGAAAGACTGATGAAGTATCTGTTCGTCATTCCAACCGGCGTTCACCACATGAGCAGTGCGCTTCCGGGAATGGTAGAGACCTCCATGTCCATCGGAATGATTCGCCTGGAAGGCGATACCATGATGACCGGTGCCATGATTCGATCCTCGGTGGAGAGCCGTCGTGCCAACCTGAAGCAGAGAGCCGAGATGGTGGCTGAAGCATACGGTGGCAGATGTGAATTCTCCGGTGAATACGGTGCGTGGGAGTTCAACAATCACTCCGAGCTTCTGGAAATCTGCAAGGATACCTACAAGCTCCACTTCGGCAGAGATCCGGAGGTAGGTGCGGTTCACGCCGGACTGGAGTGCGGAAAGTGGGCAGAGAAGCTGGGTACCATCGATGCAGTATCCATTGGACCGGACATGACCGGCGTTCACTCCCCGAACGAGAAGGTTTCCATTCCTTCCACCGCAAGAACCTGGGAGTACCTGAAGGCAATCCTGGCAGCTTGCAAATAATTAAATCAACTGTAAAAGAACAAAGTGGCAGTGCCGGAGTTTCCGGGCTGCCACTTTTGAAATGGAAGAAATGGGGATGTTTTCGATAGACTACAGGTGGAGCGTGTGGACGACGGTTTCCAGAAATACCTGCATGGCCTGACTA
>JAUNEW010000154.1 GCA_030525365.1 Eubacteriales bacterium | reverse complement strand
TTCGCCGCTCTCAAGAAGAACGTGAAGATTACCAAGGACAACATCCCTGCCGCCACCCAGCTTTTCACCCCGGACTGGATTGTTCGCTACATGGTGGAGAACAGCCTGGGCCGGACCTACATCCAGTATAAATTAGTGGTTAGTGGAGAGTGGTCAGAGGATAGTGAGGAGAAGAGAGTAGCTCGGGAGAAGGAAATTGCCGAGTCTCTGGGCTGGAAATACTACCTGCCGGAGGCCAAGCAGACCGAGGAAGTTCGGAAGCAGCTGAACCAACTGAATCCGGACACCTTCGACCCGAAGGACCTCCGCCTGCTGGATCCCTGCGCCGGTTCCGGCCACATCCTGGCCTACATGTTCGACGTGATGGTCACCATCTACCAGGACTACGGCTACACCACCCGAGAAGCTGCTGCCAGCATCGTTTCCCAGAACCTGTACGGTCTGGACATCGACACCCGGGCCGCCCAGCTGGCCTACTTCACCGTCATGATGAAGGCTCGCCAGTACGACCGCCGGTTCTTCAGCCGGGGCATCCAGCCCCACGTCCACGCCATCACCGAGAGCAACCACGTGGGAGAATTCGCCCGGAATCACTTTGCCCCCGATAATCCTTCGGTAAAAGAAGCCTTTGACACCATCCTAGAGGAACTCCGGGATGCCAAAGAGTACGGCTCCATCTTAACCGTCACCCCGCAGGACTGGGAAGCGCTGGAATCGAACCTAGAAGAACTAGAACACAGCACCGTCCACGTAGATGGTAAAAGAATCCGGAACCTTCTCCAGACTGCCGAGACCCTGTCTCAGAAGTACGACGTGGTAGTCACCAATCCGCCGTATATGGGGGCATCCAACATGAATCCAAAGCTGAACGACTTTATCAAGAAGAACTATGCGGATTACAAGAGCGACTTTTTCTCCGCATTCGTGATACATTGTTCCGAGATGACAAAGGAAACTGGCTACTGTGGTTTCTTAACTCCATACGTGTGGATGTTCATCCAGAGTTACGAGAAGATGAGGGAATATCTGTACAACCAGACCACTATCGAAACGCTGATTCAGTTCGAGTACTCCGCATTTGAAGAAGCTACTGTTCCAATTTGCACCTTTGCATTTCGGAACACTCCAATGAAAAAGAAAGGATGTTACCTGAGACTGGTGGATTTCCGAGGTGGCATGGAAGTTCAGCGAATCAAAACCCTGGAAGGCATTGAGAATCCAAATTGCGGTTACTACTACGAACAGAGTACCGACAACTTCACCAAAATCCCGGGCAGCCCCGTGGCGTATTGGGTGGGGGATGACGGCTTAAAAGCCTTTGATGCACCCCATTTTTCAGAACGTTTTGTTTCGGGCGGACGGAATAAGACGCACAATAATGAAAAATATGTTCGCTGCTGGTGGGAGATTGCTAATAATTCCACCACTTGGGAACCGTATTCAAACGGAGGAGAATATCGAAAGTGGTACGGAAATAATATAGATGTCGTAGATTGGTCTGAAACTGCAAGAGAATATTATGCTTCACATGGAGGCCTATTGCGAGAAGAGTATTGGAATGTACCTGCAATAACATGGAATGACATTACGTCAGGTGCAGCTAGTTATCGGCTAAAGCCTGTTGAAAGTAAATTTAGTTCAGTTTCTCCAACATTGATAGGTTATTCGAAAGAATATGATTATAATATGTTGTCATTTCTAAATTCAAAGGTATGTGAATGGATGAATCAAATTACCAATCCAACTTTACACACTTTGGTAGGTAACATATTATCTCTTCCAGATAAAATTGGAGATATTGATAATTCAATTTTATCACTTGCTTCTATCGACCTTTCCCGCGCTGACTGGGACTCCTACGAAACCTCTTGGGATTTCAAGACGCACCCATTGATTAGCCGTCAGTGCCTAGCCGTTAGTGATCAGAGTTCGCCAAACGAACTAACCACTAACCACTACTCACTAGCCACTAATGACCACTATCCACTGAACACTACGCTCGCAGAGCGGTACGAATCCTGGAAACAAACCTGCAACCAGCGCTTCAAACAGCTTCAGCAGAACGAAGAAGAACTGAACCGAATCTTCATCGACATTTACGGACTGCAGGAGGAACTGACCCCGGAAGTGGCGGACAAGGATGTGACGGTGCACTGCATCTTCGACACCAAGGAGGACATTCCGGAAAGCCTCCAGGGAAGCAACTACGTCCGGACAAAGCGAGACGAAATCGTATCCCTCATCTCCTACGCGGTGGGCTGTATGCTGGGCCGGTATTCTCTGGAGAGTGAAGG
>JAUNEW010000153.1 GCA_030525365.1 Eubacteriales bacterium | reverse complement strand
CATAAATGCCTGATTTGCACCTTCTTTGTCTCCCTTTCCAGTACATACAGCAATTATGGTTGCTCCACCCATTGGAAGCATTGCAGCAAGTGCCATAGCTGCTGTCACAAAAGGAACACTGATATTGACTGCACCAAGAGCTGTAGAGCCCACTCCCTGACCTACAAAAATGCCATCTATGATATTATATAAAAATGTAACACATAAGCCGCCTACTGCCGGACAGACATAGCAAAGCAGATTTTTTATCCTATTGTTCATTATGATGAATTTCCTTTTCTTCAAATGTAGCAACAACCTTTTCAAGTGATTCAGCATAATATTCCAATGCTTCAACAAATTTTTCTGAATATTTTTCCATCGTCTGTTTTATCGCTGCATCTTCTGCCATATATACACTTTCAAGTGCCTTTTTCGCTCTTAATATTCCTTCTTCCGTCAAGCATATTTCCATCTCTCTTCGCTTTCCCGGAATTTTATTCAACACAAGCAGCCCTTCCTGTTGCCAACGCTTTACTATGGTATTCAATGTCGTTTTAGAGATTCCCCACTGCTCAGAAATCTGTTTTTGCGAGTGCGGCAATCCATCATCTAAAGCATACATAAGACATAACTGTGCATAACCAACTGCTACCTTCTGATCAATAGAATTTTCTATTCCATTAATCTTAAATATTGCCAATGTTAACCTTCTCGCATAATTTCTTTCTTTATTCATTTTTGCTCCCTTTATAATCCGAAATCGTACTTTTATACAATAGTACGATTTCGGATTTTTGTCAAGTGCAAATAACACTCTCCTCAAAATTGTCCGCTGCTAAATTCAGACAACAAAAAGCCCTTCGCTATAAGTTACTACCCACAGCGAAAGGCTTCTAAACATGCCCAAATCCCACATAATTGCGGAATTTCCTAAGCACTTCTATTTATTCCATCTCAATGGTCCCCGGCGGTTTGCTGGTAAGATCGTAGAATACTCTGTTCACGTGATCCACCTCGTTGACAATCCGGGTCATCACCTTCTGCAGCACGTTCCACGGAATCTCCACTGCCGTTGCCGTCATGAAGTCCGAAGTCTGCACAGCACGAAGAGCCACTGCGTAATCATAGGTACGGAAATCTCCCATAACCCCCACGGAACGCATGTTGGTCAGCGCCGCATAGTACTGGCTGATGCTTCCCGCCAGTCCAGCCTTCGCAATCTCTTCTCTGTAGATGGCATCTGCATCCTGGACGATCTTAACCTTCTCCGCATTCACCTCACCGATAATTCGAATTCCTAGGCCTGGACCTGGGAACGGCTGACGATCCACGATATAATCCGGAAGTCCGATTTCTCTTCCCAGCGTCCGCACTTCGTCTTTGAACAGGCTCCGAAGCGGTTCCACGATTTCCTTGAAATCCACGTAGTCTGGAAGTCCACCCACGTTGTGGTGGGACTTGATGACGGCAGATTTGCCCAGACCAGACTCAATGACATCCGGATAGATGGTTCCCTGTGCCAGGAAATCCACCTTGCCAATTTTCTTCGCTTCTTCCTCGAATACTCGGATGAACTCTTCTCCGATAATCTTTCTCTTCTTCTCCGGCTCGGTGACCCCTGCCAGCTTGTCATAATAACGCTGCTTCGCGTCGACCGCGATAAAGTTCAGGTCGAAGGGACCTTCTGGACCGAACACCTGTGCCACTTCCTCTGCCTCGTTCTTCCGCAGAAGGCCGTGATCTACGAATACGCAGGTAAGCTGCTTACCTACTGCTTTCGACAGAAGGCCAGCTACAACGCTGGAATCTACGCCGCCGGACAGTGCCAGCAGCACCTTTCCATCGCCGATTTTCTCCCGCAGCGCCTGAATCTGGGTCTCCGCAAAAGAATCCATCTTCCACTCCTGCTCACAGCCGCACACATCCAGCACGAAATCCCGAATGAATTCCGCACCATGGGCGGTGTGGTTCACCTCTGGATGGAACTGCACTGCATAGAAGCCTCTCTTCCGGTCTTCCATTCCGGCTACTGGGCAGTGATCTGTATGAGCCGTTACCACAAAGCCTTCCGGCGGTTGGCTGATGTAATCCGTGTGGCTCATCCAGCACACATTCACGTCGTCCGCAGACTTCAGGATGCCTCCCTTATCGTCGATAATCACTTCCGCGTGACCGTACTCGCTGGTAGGCGCCGATTCGATTTTGCCCCCCAGACGATATGCCATAAGCTGTGCGCCGTAGCAGATTCCCATGATTGGAATGCCCAGCTGGAATACGCCGTCGTCAATGCTCGGCGCCCCTTCTCCGTATGCACTCTGAGGTCCACCGGTAAAAATAATTCCCTTTGGATCAAACTCTTTAATCTTGTCCAGAGTGATTCCATCGAAATTGTGGACTTCCGAGTACA
>JAUNEW010000152.1 GCA_030525365.1 Eubacteriales bacterium | reverse complement strand
AACGAGAGAAAAGAGGGGACAAAATGGGACTGAAAGTGCTTAAATTCGGCGGATCTTCCGTGGCAGACGGAATTCAGCTGGGGAAAATCAAAGAGATTGTGGAGCAGGACCGAGACCGGCGATATGTGGTGGTTTCGGCGCCGGGGAAGCGGTTCGACGGGGACAGTAAGATTACGGATCTTCTGTACATGTGCAAGACCCAGTACGATCACCACATTCCCTGCGACCAGCTGTTTCAGGTGATTGCAGACCGGTACAATGCGGTGGCATACAATCTCAAAGTTGACGTGGACCTGGAAAGCCACTTCCGGGAAATCCGAGAGGAAATGGAAAAGGGCTGTTCCGTGGATTACGTGGTGAGCCGAGGGGAATACCTTTCTGCGGTGCTGGTGGCGGCATATCTGGGGTATGACTTTGTGGATACCAAGGATTTAATCCTCTTCGACAGCCGAGGCCGGCTGCTGGGAGAGGAGACCAACGAAGCCATTCGGCAGGAGCTGGCACGCCATGAACGGGCGGTTCTTCCGGGATTCTACGGAAGCCGAAAGGATACGGGGAAGGTGCAGGTGTTCTCCCGGGGCGGAAGCGATATCACTGGATCTTTGGTGGCCCGGGCCATGGATGCGGACATCTATGAGAACTGGACCGATGTGTCCGGCCTTCTCATGGCGGATCCGCGAATTGTAAAGAATCCGAAACCCATCGACCGGATTTCCTATATCGAACTGAGGGAGCTGTCCTACATGGGAGCCAGCGTGCTGCACGAGGATGCGGTATTCCCGGTGCGGAAGGCAGATATTCCGATTAACATCCGAAACACCAATGCGCCGGAGGATCCGGGAACCATCATCACCGGAGATACGGAAAGCCTGGGGGACAAAGTCATTAGCGGAATTGCCGGAAAGAAGAACTTCACCATCATCACGGTGTACAAGAACATGATGAACAAGGAAATCGGTTTCGTTCGCCGGGCGTTGATGATTCTGGAGGACTTCCACATCAACTTCGAACACATGCCGACGGGAATCGATTCGGTTTCCATGGTTATCGAATCGAAGGAACTGGAGGACAAGCTGGAGGATGTGCTGGAGGCCTTCCGGGTACAGCTGTCGCCGGACGATGTCACCGTGGATTCGGACATGGCTATGATTGCGGTAGTTGGTTTGGGTATGGCTCGCCGGGTGGGAACGGCAGCCCGGATTATCGATACCATGCGAGATCAGGGCATTAACATCCGGATGCTGATTCAGGGAACCAGCGAAATTAACACCATGCTGGGCGTGGAGAACCAGGATTTCGAGAAAGCCATGCAGTCCATCTACCACGAGTTCGAGCCGGAAGAGTAGGCTGGAAAGAAAGCTTCTTTTAGAAAAATTAACAGGGTGACAGAAAAACTTTGTTTAATTTGACAAAAATCATTGACACTATTCGTGAAATATGATAATCTCTGTACAACGTCGGCGAAAGCAGGCGGACACAATTTCATACGCTGAAACCGAAGATGGAGAGTGAGTACGAACTGATGCTTGCATAGGAGAGAGCTGCTGGTGGTGAGATGGCAGCATGTGGAGGCAGTTCCGAATGGACTCCAGAGGGCGACCAGAACCGGCGTAGCCGTAGTATGGGAGACGGAGAATACACTTCGTGAACAAAATACGCGTATGTTGGTACGCAGTGAGTGGACACGATCACAAGTGTCAAGCCGGGTGGCACCGCAAGAGATGAGGTATATGCTCTTGTCCCAGCAAGTCTGGGGCAAGGGCTTTTTTGATGAACGGCCGCATCAGATCCTTTCTCCAGAGCAGCACTCACTCGTTCGCTGCGAATATCCCCGCAGGGGAACGAATTCCATTATGAGAAATGAAGAGAAGGAGAACAGAGATGAAGAAAGAGATTGAAAAGAAGCGCACCGTACCTTACAAGATGTACCTGTCGGAGGAGGAGATGCCGGATCGGTTCTACAACGTCCGGGCGGATATGGCGAAGAAACCGGCGCCACTCCTGAATCCGGGAACCCATGAACCGCTGACGGCGGCGGAGCTTTCCGGAATTTTCTGCGAGGAGCTGGTTGCGCAGGAACTGGACAACGAAACACCTTTCATCGAGATTCCGGCGGAGGTCCGGGATTACTACAAGACCTACCGCCCATCCCCGCTGGTCCGGGCCTACCACCTGGAGGAGAAGCTGGGGACGCCGGCGGAAATCTACTACAAATTCGAGGGGAACAACACCAGTGGCAGCCATAAGCTGAACTCCGCCATCGTGCAGGCCTATTACGCGAAGAAGCAGGGCCTCAAAGGAGTCACCACCGAGACCGGAGCCGGTCAGTGGGGCACAGCGCTTTCCATGGCCTGCTCCTATTTCGACCTGGATTGCAAGGTATATATGGTAAAAGTATCCTACGAACAGAAACCCTTCCGCCGGGAAG
>JAUNEW010000151.1 GCA_030525365.1 Eubacteriales bacterium | reverse complement strand
AACGAGAGAAAAGAGGGGACAAAATGGGACTGAAAGTGCTTAAATTCGGCGGATCCTCCGTGGCAGACGGAATCCAGCTGGCGAAAATCAAAGAGATTGTGGAACATGACCGGGATCGGCGTTATGTGGTGGTATCGGCGCCGGGGAAGCGGTTTGATGGAGACAGTAAGATTACGGATCTTCTCTACATGTGCAAGACCCAGTTCGATCACAACATTCCTTGCGACCAGTTGTTCCAGGTGATTGCGGACCGGTACAATGCGGTGGCATATAATCTAAAAGTAGATGTAGACTTGGAAAGCCACTTCCGGGAAATCCGAGAGGAGATGGAGAAGGGATGTTCCGTGGATTACGTGGTAAGCCGAGGAGAATACCTTTCTGCCGTGCTGGTGGCCGCCTATCTGGGATATGACTTTGTGGACACGAAGGATTTGATCCTCTTCGATAGCCGAGGCCGGTTGCTGGGAGAGGAGACCAACGAAGCCATTCAGAAAGAACTGGCGCAGCATGAACGTGCCGTTCTTCCGGGATTCTACGGAAGTCGGAAGGATACGGGGAAGGTGCAGGTCTTCTCCCGGGGTGGAAGCGATATCACCGGGTCTCTCGTGGCCCGGGCCATGGGTGCGGATATCTACGAGAATTGGACCGATGTGTCGGGGCTTCTCATGGCGGATCCGAGGATCGTCAAGAATCCGAAGCCAATCGACCGGATTTCTTACATTGAACTGCGAGAACTTTCCTATATGGGGGCCAGCGTGCTCCACGAGGATGCGGTGTTCCCAGTGCGTAAGGCGGATATTCCAATTAACATCCGAAATACCAACGCGCCACAGGATCCGGGAACCATTATCACCGGGGATACAGAGAGCCTGGGGGACAAAGTCATCAGCGGAATTGCGGGAAAGAAAGACTTCACCATCATTACCATTTACAAAAATATGATGAACAAGGAAATCGGTTTCGTCCGCCGGGCTTTGATGATTCTGGAGGACTTCCACATCAACTTCGAGCACATGCCAACGGGAATCGATTCTGTTTCCATGGTTATTGAGTCCAAGGAACTGGAGGACAAGCTGGAGGATGTGCTGGAAGCGTTCCGAGTGCAATTAGCACCAGATGATATTAATGTGGATTCGGATATGGCCATGATTGCGGTGGTGGGTCTTGGAATGACCCGTCGTATCGGAACGGCGGCTCGGATTATTGACACCATGCGGGATCAGAGCATCAATATCCGGATGCTGATTCAGGGTACCAGCGAAATCAACACCATGCTGGGTGTGGAGAACAAGGATTTCGAGAAAGCCATGCAGTCCATCTACCGAGAGTTCGAGCCGGAAGAGTAGGCCGAGGGAAAGATTTTTTTAGAAAAAAATAACAGGGTGACAGAAAATCTTTGTAGAAAATTACAAAAAGTATTGACGGAATTCGTCAAATGTGATAATCTCTGTACAACGTCGGTGAAAACTGACGGACACAACTGAATACGCTGAAACCGAAGATGGAGAGTGAGTAAGAACTGATGCTTGCATAGGAGAGAGCTGCTGGTGGTGGGATGGCAGCATGTGGAGGCAGTTCCGAATGGACTCCAGAGGGCGACCAGAAAGAATCCGGTGAAGGGGATTCCAGTATGGGAGACGGAGAATACACTCCGTGAACAAAATACGCGTATGTTGGTACGCAGTGAGTGGACACGATCACAAGTGTCAAGCCGGGTGGCACCGCAAGAGATGAGGTATATGCTCTTGTCCCAGCAAGTCTGGGGCAAGGGCTTTTTTGATGAACGGCCGCATCAGATCCTTTCTCCAGAGCAGCACTCACTCGTTCGCTGCGAATATCCCCGCAGGGGAACGAATTCCATTATGAGAAATGAAGAGAAGGAGAACAGAGATGAAGAAAGAGATTGAAAAGAAGCGCACTGTACCGTACAAGATGTATTTGTCCGAGGAAGAGATGCCGAATCGGTTCTACAACGTCCGGGCGGATATGGTGAAGAAGCCGGCGCCGCTGCTGAATCCGGCAACCCATAAGCCCCTGACGGCGGAGGAGCTTTCCGGAATTTTCTGTCAGGAGTTGGTGGCGCAGGAACTGGACAACGATACTCCATATATTGAAATTCCGGCGGAAGTCCGGGATTACTACAAGACGTACCGCCCATCTCCCCTGGTTCGGGCCTATCACTTGGAGGAGAAACTGGGAACACCGGCGGAAATCTACTACAAATTCGAAGGCAACAACACCAGCGGAAGCCATAAGCTGAACTCCGCCATCGTGCAAGCCTATTATGCAAAGAAGCAGGGCCTCAAAGGTGTTACCACCGAGACCGGAGCCGGTCAGTGGGGCACGGCACTGTCCATGGCCTGCTCCTATTTCGACCTGGACTGCAAGGTATATATGGTAAAAGTATCCTACGAACAGAAACCCTTCCGCCGGGAAG
>JAUNEW010000150.1 GCA_030525365.1 Eubacteriales bacterium | reverse complement strand
TCTGCATCGGGGAACGCTTTTCGTTCGGTACGCAGTTCTTGTTCAGTGTGATGCCGACTTCGTCGCAAGCGTTCTGCAGGTCTTTGCCGGAGAATTCGTGATCCGACAGATCCAGCAGGAATACGTGGTTATCGGTACCACCGGTAACAACATTGTAACCCATCTTGATGAACTCGTTGGCGAAAGCCTTGCAGTTCACTACTACCTGGTGTGCATATTCCTTGAACTCCGGACGAAGTGCTTCCTCTGCGCATACCGCCTTACCTGCAATGATGTGCTCCAGTGGGCCACCCTGTGCGTAAGGGAATACCGCACTGTCTACCTTCTTTGCCAGCTCGGTGCGGCAGAAAATCATGCCACCACGAGGTCCTCTCAGAGTCTTATGCGTTGTGGTTGTGATAATATCTGCATAACCGAATGGAGAGATGTGCTCGCCACCAGCAACCAGACCTGCGATGTGAGCCATGTCTACCATGAAGTAAGCGCCTACGCTCTTCGCAATCTCAGCGAATGCTGGGAAATCAATGGTTCTGGAGTATGCGCTGGCACCGGTCAAAATCAGCTTTGGATGCAGCTCATTGGCCTTCTTCTTCAGATCTTCCATGTCGATGAAGCCTCTGTCATCTACATTGTAGAAATGAACATCATACAGCTTTCCGCTGAAGTTCACTGCCGAACCGTGGGTCAGGTGACCACCGTTGTCCAGGTTCAAAGAAAGAATGGTATCTCCCGGTTCCAGAACTGCCTTGTATGCGGCAAAGTTTGCCTGCGAACCGCTGTGTGGCTGTACGTTCACGTGATAATCAGTATCAAATACTTTTCTCCACATATCGCAGCAGTACTCTTCCAGCTCGTCTACATAACGAGTTCCGCCGTAGTATCTACCCTTGTTACCGGAATGTCTTTCTACCGGCTTTGCTGGATAACCTTCTGCGTACTTCCAGGAGAGGCAGCTTCCGCATGCAGCCAGAACTGCTTCAGAGCAGTAGTTCTCCGATGCAATCAGCTCTACGTTGTTCTTCTGACGATTGTATTCTTTCTCAATCAGATCTGCTACCTTCGGAGAGGTTTTGCGAATCTCCGCAATGTTCTCCTGATTGTAAGTGCTCGAATCGTTTCCGTTTCTGTCAAACATTTCTTACCATCCTTTCGTTTGATACAGTATTCGAATATCGCCTATTAAATATATCGATCCGATGAACAGTACAACATCATAGCAACCATTAACCGCTGTTGTGTATGCTTCCCTTTCATCAGGAATCGCACTAACATGGAACCCGCTCTCTTCCATCTGCTTCGCAAGCACATCACTAGACAATGCCCGCTCGCTGTGAGGTTCCGTAATGATGAATTCCGCGTTCGCCGGCGCCTTTGCCAGTTCCTCCGCCATCTCATCGTATTCCTTATCCTTGAAGCAGCCGAAAACAATCAGCAACTTCTGACTTTCCAGTTCTTCCCCATAGTATTGCTTTAACGCTTCCATCGCAGAGGCGACGCCGCTTGGATTGTGTCCTCCATCGATGATAACCGCCGGATTCTGGTTCTGAAGAAACTCAAATCGTCCCATAATTCGTGCCTTCTGAAGTCCATTTCGGATATTCTCTTCCGAGAGGCACACCATCCCGTTCTGCTCCACCGCCTGCAGCGCAGCCAGTGCGGTAATTGCATTTCGCACCTGGTGATTTCCCTGCATGGACAAGTGCAGCCCCGAATAGACCTTCTCGCCCATTGTCACATTGAAGACCATTTCTGGTCTATTTTCCACTACCTTATAATCAAATTCAGAAACATCTGTAAAAGGAGCTTCCTTCTGTTCCGCCTTCCACCGAATCAGGTTCTGTACTTCATCTTCCAAGCTCTCCGAGATTACCGGAACCCCCGGTTTGATGATTCCCGCCTTATTCCAAGCGATTTCCCGAAGGGTATTTCCCAGAATCGCTGTGTGATCTTTTCCCACCTGGGTGATGATTGTAGCCAAAGGGTGTTCAATGGTATTGGTAGAATCAATGACTCCGCCAAGACCCACTTCCGATATCATGTAGTCCACATGATTATCCGCAAAGAACAGGTAGGCGATGGCCGTCAATATCTCGAATTCCGAAAGATATCCGTAGCCCTCCTGATTCAGCCATTCGTTATAAGAAAGCACCGCAGATCCGTAGCGGACGAAGGCTTCGTCCGAAATCAGCCGATTGTTGATTACAAACCGCTCATTGTACACCATCACATGAGGTGAGGTATGGACGCCCACCGTGTATCCGGCCTCCTGGAGAATGGAGGACAGATACGTTGCAACGGATCCTTTCCCGTTCGTACCGGCCACATGGAAAATCTGCAAGTCCTTCTCCGGATTTCCCAGAAGGCTTAGAAGCCTCCGCATCCGGTCCAGACCCAGCGGACCTTTCATGGCCGTACTCTCGTGAATCTTATCGATAATCTGCTGGCTACTATTTGTCACTTGCCGCA
>JAUNEW010000149.1 GCA_030525365.1 Eubacteriales bacterium | reverse complement strand
TCTGCATCGGGGAACGCTTTTCGTTCGGTACGCAGTTCTTGTTCAGTGTGATGCCCACTTCATCGCAAGCGTTCTGCAGGTCCTTTCCGGAGAATTCGTGATCCGACAGATCCAGCAGGAATACATGGTTATCGGTACCACCGGTAACAACATTGTAACCCATCTTGATGAACTCGTTTGCGAAAGCCTTGCAGTTCACTACTACCTGATGTGCATATTCCTTGAATTCCGGACGAAGTGCTTCCTCCGCGCATACGGCCTTACCTGCAATGATGTGCTCCAGTGGACCACCCTGTGCGTAAGGGAATACCGCACTGTCTACCTTCTTTGCCAGCTCGGTACGGCAGAAGATCATACCACCACGAGGTCCTCTCAGAGTCTTATGAGTAGTGGTTGTGATAATGTCTGCATAACCGAATGGAGAGATGTGCTCGCCACCGGCAACCAGGCCTGCGATATGAGCCATATCTACCATGAAGTAAGCGCCTACACTCTTCGCAATCTCAGCGAATGCCGGGAAATCAATAGTTCTGGAGTATGCGCTGGCACCGGTCAGAATCAGCTTTGGATGCAGCTCGTTGGCCTTCTTCTTCAAATCCTCCATGTCGATGAAGCCTTTGTCATCTACATTGTAGAAATGAACATCGTACAGCTTTCCGCTGAAGTTCACTGCAGAACCGTGGGTCAGATGACCGCCGTTGTCCAAGTTCAGAGAAAGAATGGTATCTCCTGGTTCCAGAACTGCCTTGTATGCAGCAAAGTTTGCCTGGGAACCGCTGTGTGGCTGTACGTTCACGTGATAATCCGTATCAAATACTTTTCTCCACATATCGCAGCAGTACTCTTCCAGCTCGTCTACATAACGAGTTCCGCCGTAGTATCTACCCTTGTTACCGGAATGTCTTTCTACCGGCTTTGCTGGATAACCTTCTGCGTACTTCCAGGAGAGGCAGCTTCCGCATGCAGCCAGAACTGCTTCAGAGCAGTAGTTCTCCGATGCAATCAGCTCTACGTTGTTCTTCTGACGATTGTATTCTTTCTCAATCAGATCTGCTACCTTCGGAGAGGTTTTGCGAATCTCCGCAATGTTCTCCTGATTGTAAGTGCTCGAATCGTTTCCGTTTCTGTCAAACATTTCTTACCATCCTTTCGTTTGATACAGTATTCGAATATCGCCTATTAAATATATCGATCCGATGAACAGTACAACATCATAGCAACCATTAACCGCTGTTGTGTATGCTTCCCTTTCATCAGGAATCGCACTAACATGGAACCCGCTCTCTTCCATCTGCTTCGCAAGCACATCACTAGACAATGCCCGCTCGCTGTGAGGTTCCGTAATGATGAATTCCGCGTTCGCCGGCGCCTTTGCCAGTTCCTCCGCCATCTCATCGTATTCCTTATCCTTGAAGCAGCCGAAAACAATCAGCAACTTCTGACTTTCCAGTTCTTCCCCATAGTATTGCTTTAACGCTTCCATCGCAGAGGCTACTCCGCTTGGATTGTGTCCTCCATCGATGATAACCGCCGGGTTCTGGTTCTGAAGGAACTCAAATCGTCCCATAATCCGTGCCTTCTGAAGTCCGCTTCGGATGTTCTCTTCCGACAAGCACACCATCCCGTTTTGCTCCACCACCTGCAATGCAGCCAGTGCGGTAATCGCATTTCGCACCTGGTGATTTCCCTGCATGGACAAGTGCAGTCCCGAATAGACTTTCTCGCCCATTGTCACATTGAAGACCATTTCCGGTCTGTTTTCCACTACCTTATAATCAAATTCAGAAACATCTGTAAAAGGAGCTTTCTTCTGCTCCGCCTTCCACCGAATAAGGCTCTGTACTTCATCTTCCAGACTTTCCGAAATTACCGGAACTCCTGGTTTGATGATTCCCGCCTTGTTCCAAGCGATTTCCCGAAGGGTATTTCCCAGAATCGCTGTGTGATCTTTACCCACCTGGGTGATGATTGTAGCCAGGGGATGTTCGATGGTGTTGGTAGAATCAATGATTCCCCCAAGCCCCACTTCCGAAATCATGTAGTCTACATGATTGTCCGCAAAGAACAGGTAGGCGATGGCCGTCAGAATCTCGAATTCCGAAAGATATCCGTATCCCTCCTGATTCAGCCATTCGTTATAAGAAAGCACCGCGGATCCGTAGCGGACGAAGGCTTCGTCCGAAATCAGCCGGTTGTTAATTACAAACCGCTCATTGTACACCATCACATGAGGTGAAGTGTGGACGCCTACCGTGTATCCAGCCTCCTGGAGAATGGCGGACAGATACGTGGCAACGGATCCTTTCCCGTTCGTACCAGCCACATGGAAGATCTGCAAGTCTTTTTCCGGATTTCCCAGAAGGTTTAGAAGCCTCCGCATTCGGTCCAGACCTAGCGGACCTTTCATGGCTGTACTCTCGTGAATCTTATCGATAATCTGCTGGCTACTATTTGTCACTTGCCGCA
>JAUNEW010000148.1:280-2501 GCA_030525365.1 Eubacteriales bacterium | reverse complement strand
TGGAGGCAATGGAGGTGGTGGATTTGCACAGCGCATTCTTCATGGCCACCTCCGGTGCCATCCCCTGATTCCGGTATTCTTCAAATCTGTGTATTAGGAATACGGAATAATCCAAGGAAACTGCTAACTGTAGGATATTTCCTGCCGCATTGGTGACGAAGGAAATCTCTCCGAAAATCAGGTTGGATCCGGCGTTAATCATTACCGCAACGCCGACGCCGATCAACACCACGAAGGGTTCTACCCAAGAAGCGGTGGTCATAATCAACATGAACAGCACCATCAGAATGGCGAAACCGGTAATCTTCTGAATCTCGGTTACGGTACTCTTCGTGGCAATGGCGGTGCTGACTGCGGATCCAGTCATCTGATTGTTCTTACCGATTAACTTCCGGATGGCGGGAACCGCATCGTTGATGTGCTTCTCCTCGATGGTTACCGTATAAAGCGCCGTATTATCTTTGTAGTACGTCTCCACCGTATCCTTATCCAGCATGTTCAACGGCATATTCATCTTATTGCTGTCATCCAGCCAGGTGACGGATTCCACACCTGGAATCTGTTCCAACTTCTCCTTATATGCCATCGCTTCTCCGTAATTTACATTATTGATGGCCACTCTGGCGTTGGGAATGGCACTATCGAATTCCTTATTCATCACATCCAACGCCACCGTGGAGGGAGAGTCCTCCGGTAGATAATCGTTCATATCGTAATTGACTTTAATGAACTGCCGGGCATAGGCTCCTAGCAAAGCCACCAGAACAAAAGCTATCATAATCGGCACTCTGAACCGAATAACTCCATCGAACAACTTTTCTTTCAGACTACTCTCTTTCAAACTCTTCCCCTTTCCACTCATCAGCGGTATTGTTCTTGACGATTCGCAATCTTGTCATCCGAAAATTAATTGACATCCGTCAATTAAAAAGATATTATTCAATATAGTACACAACGCAATATAATGCAATATACATTTTCGTTCACGTGTCAGATAATAGACATCAATATACAAATTGTCCATTATCTCTGTCAAACCCAAAAGCACATAAATCTGCTTCCATCAAATGAGTGTGAAATCGGGAGGAATTATGGGAGATTTACGAACAACCAAAACATACCGCAGTCTATGCACCGCTTTTCTGGAACTTCTGGAAACCCGGCGCTTTGAGGAAATTTCAATTCAGCAGCTCTGCGACAAAGCGGAAATTCGCCGAGCCACATTCTACACGCATTTTGCCGACAAATACGATTTTCTTTCTTTTTTCATCCGAAGAATCGAAGAAGAGTTCGTTGCCCACGTTACGAATTCTCAGCGCAACGGAACATCGCCATCGAAATCCTACTACATTGACATGTTCTACGAACTGATTTCCTTTTTCGAATTGCATCCGGCAATTATCCGAAATCATCAAAACAGTCAAGTCCTTCCTACGATTCTGGACATCTTGGCGAAGGAAATTCAAGAAAACATCTTCCAGCACTTGCAGGATACTCATTCGAAGGATGAGCCGGGCAACCGCATGAAATCCTACTTCTATGCTGGCGGCATTATTCAGCTATTCCGTCTGTGGATGACAAGTCCTGAATCGGTAGCCCTGGAGAACATTACCTGGATGGAATAAACAACTCCGCAATGCCGGAAAAGTCCGGTAGTGCGGAGTTTTCTTTTACAAAAACGGAATTTGATTACTTCATTTCGTTCAAAACAATATCTTCTAGCTTCCTCTTCGGAACATAATGGACATCCTTCTCATCTCGGTAGTAACCGATGCTCTCTCCCTCCGAGATGTCCACCAGATGAATCTCCTCGGCAGATTTGCCGATGGCGATCACCAGTTTAATTTGATAGCGTTCCGGAATGTCTAACTCTTGGGACAGGGTATTCGGATTGAAACTTCCTAGCATGCATCCATTGTACCCCTTCTCTGTGGCCGAAAGAGTAATGGCTTCGGCGGCGATTCCCACGTCCATGTTCACAAAGTTCTCCGGAAGCTTGATCTCCTGATCCTTGAGAATCACGATATATGCCGGCGGTTCTTTCCCCAGGTCCGGAAGATGGCGCTCCTTAAGGCGGCCGCCCAGAACGGTGCCTTTCCGAATTGCAGACACCTCGTCCGCATCTGTGACAATCCGATACTTGAGAGCCTGCACGTTCATGCTGGCCGGTGACAATCTTGCACAGTCAATCATATCCAGAAGTTCTTCCTGGGAAGGAATC
>JAUNEW010000148.1:0-270 GCA_030525365.1 Eubacteriales bacterium | reverse complement strand
GAATCCGGCTGTGATCGTATCCCCGGGTGCTTCGATTTGAAATAATGATATCCTTTAACATGGTGAACCCTCCTTATTTCGCCTTATTGAGTGCTTTCATTATATAGCGCGTAAGGGGCGGTGGTCAACGTAAAGAAATTCACTGTGTTCCGAAGTGAACCCCGCAGCTGGGTGTGGGTTCGGGTTGGATTCGGATTCGGGTTGGCGAAGATTTGCGTGATTAGGCTAAGATTCGCCAACCGGTAGGGGTTCTGGTTGGCGTACAGTTGC
>JAUNEW010000147.1 GCA_030525365.1 Eubacteriales bacterium | reverse complement strand
AAACATTGCTACCGCTCCACATCGAAGTGAAGGGTGATGGTTTTCTCCCGAGGCTGAAGCTGGCGCATCTCTACACCAGCGGCCTTGAGCATGGTTTTGGAGGCCAGTGTGGCCTGGGTATCTGCGTATTTATCGCTGAGGTAGACAATCTCCCGGATGCCGGACTGAATGATGGCCTTCGTGCATTCATTGCAAGGAAAGAGGGACACGTAGAGGGAAGCCCCCTGCAGGGACTTTCCGCCGGAGTTCAGAATGGCGTTCAGCTCTGCGTGCACCACATAAGGGTACTTAGTATTCTCCCCGGTGCGCGCCCAAGGAAAGGTGTCGTCGGAACAGCCCTTGGGAAAACCGTTGTATCCGGTGGAAATAATGATATTGTTCTGGTCCACGATGCAGGCGCCTACCTGCGTGTTCGGATCCTTGCTGCGCTGGGCGGCCAGCAGCGATACTCCCATGAAGTATTCATCCCAGGAAATGTAATCCGTTCGTTTCATAATTGTCTCCCGATTATTTGTGTTCATAAAAACATATTACAAGGTCATTCTACAATACCGGAAAAGCGAATTCAAGTTGTGGTGACAAATGAAGAAATTTGTCAAGGAAGGCGAAATGTAGTATAATATTTTGAATATTGTCTAAGGAGAGAATTATGAGCAATTCGAAAAGAAGTATCCGAATCTTCATCGAAGCCGCCATCGTGCTGGCTTTCTTTTGCTTAGTATTTTTGAATATAGCAATCCCAATACATGCGGACACGAAGACGGAGGGATATGAACTTCTTCGGTATGAACAGACCGCGGAAGTTCGAAAGAGCCATGAGTACGCCGTTTCCCTTAAGATGACCATCAACGCACCGAAGGGGCTGAGTTCCATTGACGTGAACCTTCCCAGTGGGAAGTATTCGCTGACCGGGGTGAAGACCTCTGGATGTACGGGCCAGGCCATGCAGGATGGAAACGGGAACGATTACATTAAGCTGAAACCGGATGACAAGAACAAACAGTTCCATCAAGGTAAAAGCACTTTGCGAGTAACCTATTTAATCCGGGAATACAAGGAAAGCAATCCGAACTACGACATGTTCCTGTACGATGCGCTGCCTTCAAACTGGGATGTTCCTATCAAGAATCTGAAGCTGACCATGAAGTTCCCGGAGGACTTCAACCTGTCCGATCTTCAGTACTATGCAGGACAGTACGGGGCGCAGGATGTGGCGAACACCCTTACCTATAAGTTAACCGGGAAAAAACTGGTAATGACCGGTTCCAAGCTTCCGTCTAACTTCGGAATTACTTTCAAGGCGCAGCTTGCGGACGGTTACTGGGAAGGTGCGCTGGATAACTCCTGGACTGCGAAACTGTCGGTGTTTCTCCTGGGAATCACGCTGCTTTTGATTCTTCAGTTCTGGGTGATCGGCGGAAGAGATCCGAAAGTGGAGAAGACCAAGGAAATCCATCCGATTGACGGGGTAACACCGGCGGATATCGGATTCCTGTTCTACGGACATACCAGAATCCGGGATATCGGGGTTCTGATTGTCTATTTGGCGATTCATGGTTATCTTAAAATTGTGGAATATAAGCCGAAGAAATATACCCTGGTTCCACTTGCGGAACCGAAAGAGGAGGAGCGTTATATCCGTACGGCATACAACATCCTCTTTGAAGACGTCTACGAAGGACGTCCGCTGGAGCCGAAGAGGATGCATGCCAGACTTCGGACCGTACTGAAGAACGTGGGCGTCAGCATCGAGAACGGATTCAGTGCACCGGATATGCAGGCTTGCACGACGTTATCCAAGGTTCTCCGAGTGGTAAGCATCTTGTTGCTCTCGGCCTGCATGGCGGGAACGAGAATACTGACCATGCTGTACCAATATCAGGAAGTGACGGTAACGGATTTCTTGGTTCCGATGGTGATACTGGTGGCATTGCTGTTCGCAATCAATGCCCGGTTCGACAGCCGATACGACACGGACGAACGATCCTACCGATTCAGTATGGGCCTTCTGGCGGGGCTCTATGAACTTCTGCTGCTTGCGGAATCCCTGAGGTTCTGGATGATGAGCCATAACCTTGTGGTGTGCATTTCCGTGGTCGTATGTGGTACCGTTTCCATGCTTTTAACCCTGATTATGAAGAAACGTGGAAAAGGGAATGCGGCCATTGTTAATCGGATTCTTTGCTTAAGAAGTTATATGAGTTCTGTTAAGTCCGCAGACCTTGCTCGGGAGAATCTGGTGAATCAGGAATATTATTACGAGATGCTGCCCTATGCCTTGACATTCTCCCAGGAGGAAATCTGGGCGAGAAAGTTCCGATGGCTGGGATCTAAGGGATCCGAGTTCTACGAAAAGGTGGTGCACGGCAACACCATGGCCATCGGAAGAGGGCAGAGAAGGTCGGATCAGGTAGCACGAGATCTTAAGACTTTCTGCCGAACCATTGAGAATGATTATCATATGACAAATAGAAAAAGGAGAGTATTTTAATGAAGGACAAAGA
>JAUNEW010000041.1 GCA_030525365.1 Eubacteriales bacterium | reverse complement strand
GCATAATCGCAGAAAGATACCTAGAGGAAATTTACACACAAATTTGGACTTGACTGTGAATTACCGGAAGAAGAGGAGATTCAACATATTTTCGTATTGGTGATGCGTGAATGCATGACCAATGCAGTGCGGCATGCAGATGCAACGGAAATATGGATGAAGAGCGGCTGCGATGAGGGAATTCACTATCTATGGATTACAAATAACGGAACAACTCCGGAGAGCCCAGTTATTCCGAAAGGCGGACTCAACAATGTCAAACGATGTGTCGAAGATTTGGGCGGAGAAATAGAAATACGCTCGGAGCCATTTTTTGCACTGATGGTGAGAATACCGATGAAAAGGGAGGCATACCAGTGAAACAAGTTCTAATTGTCGAGGATCAACGAATGCCCCGGGAGAATATGGAACGAATGCTGATTGAAAGTGGTAGATATGCATTGACGGCCAGTGTGAACGGGGCAGACGTTGCTTTTACCATCTGTCAGAAACAACCGGTGGACTTGATTTTGATGGATGTATGCACTGCCGGAAACAAAGACGGAATTGACGCTGCTGCAGATATCAAACGAAGCTATCCGAACATTAAGATTGTGGTGGTCACTTCCATGGTAGAGGTCAGTTATCTGGACAGAGCTCGCCATGCGGGGGTGGACAGTTTCTGGTACAAGGACATCAGTCCGATGTCTCTTCTGGAAGTGATGGATCGAACCATGGAAGGGGAAAGGCTCTTTCCGGACAAGACCCCGGAAGTGCAGCTGGGAAATGCCACCAGCAGTGAATTCACTTCCAAGGAAATTGAAGTTCTCAGACTGATTTGTGATGGCCTGGAATATCGAGAGATAGCGGAGGATCTGGGAATAACGGAGCGAACGGTCAAGTATCACGTATCCAATCTTCTTTCGAAAACCGGATATGCGAATAAAACGCGGTTGGCAATCGCGGTGACGAATCGAAATTTCATCATTCCGAAGATTCGGGATGAATAAGACGAACTGTAGCGAAGGAGGCAGAATATGGGATTGTTTTCCAGAAAGAAAACGGAAGAAGTTTCAAATGAAGAACGCATTGCTCGCGAAGAAAACCGAATGAAACTCGAAGAATTTCAGATGACGAAGGCGCTTGGAGTGAAGAAATACGAAGCTGCGATGCAGTTCATTTACGATGAAGAGGCTCGCAGATTCGTAGTGGTGGAAGGTCCGGTGGAGTCTTTTCGGGAACGAAACTCGTGGGTAATCGATTATGATCAGGTAGAAGATGTATGGTTAGAGGTGGAAGAATACTGGACGGAATCTGGGGATGCGTATGCCATCAGAGGCTTTGGAAAGCTCCTGGCAGAAGATTACAGTAAGGTGTATTGGCGGTACAATTTCTTTCTGAACATTCAAACGACTCACCCTTACGCGAAAACAATTCGGTTCCAGATGAATTACAAAACGAATGTATTCCGGCTGCCGTCATTTAATATTTTCATCCACCGTGGTCTGGAACTGAACGGAAGAATTAAATGCGAAAGTATTTCGAAGCAGATAGAACGGTTAGAGAAATTTGCAGTGGACTGCGATAAGGCCATTCGAAGTGGGAGAATGCTGGATACTCTTCGCGGAACACGTCCGGATGGATTCTTTGAAAAGCTACTGAAGGATGGCAAAGAAGACTATTATGTGGGACGCATCGAGAATGTATGTAAGCATTTGAAGCGGGCAGAGAAAATCCACCACATTCTCCTGGATTAGTTGGTTCATTGTTTGTACATTGAGGGCAGGCTGGTATATAATGATTTCGTTGTAACAAAGAACGAATTGCATGGATTATAACGAAAGGATGATATCGATATGCCGAAATTCAAAGTGCATTCCGATTTTGACATGACGGGGGATCAGCCCCAGGCAGTGGACCATATTGTAGACAGCATCTTGGCAGGAAATCGTCACCAGACCTTGATGGGGGTTACCGGATCCGGCAAGACCTTCACCATGGCGAAGATTATCGAGAAGGTGCAGAAACCTACGCTGGTGATTTCCCATAACAAAACATTGGCGGCACAGCTTCACGGGGAATTCAAAGAGTTCTTTCCGGAGAATGCGGTGGAGTACTTTGTCTCCTACTACGATTATTATCAGCCGGAGGCGTATGTGCCATCCACGGATACATATATTGAAAAAGATGCGGATATCAACGATGAGATTGATAAGCTCCGTCACTCGGCCACTGCGGCGCTCTTAGAGCGACCGGACACCATTGTAGTAGCCAGCGTTTCTTGCATCTATGGATTAGGAAGTCCGAAGTCTTACCGGAATCAGCTTCTGTCTCTTCGGCCGGGTATGGAAATCGACCGAACGGAGATGATTCGTCAGCTGGTGGACATGCAGTACGACCGAAATGATATGGATTTTCACCGAGGCACTTTCCGGGTACGCGGGGACATCGTGGATATCTATCCGGCAGGTGGTGAGGAAGCGGTCCGGGTGGAGATGTTCGGGGATGAAATTGATACCATCAAAGAAATGAATCCGGTTACCGGTGAAATCACTGCAACCCGGAACCACATTTCCATTTTTCCAGCCTCCCATTATGTAACCAATCAGGAGGACATGAAGCTGGTGGCGAAGTCCATTCGGGCGGAACTGGCGGAGAGGCTACAGTGGTTCAGAGATAATGGAAAGCTGTTAGAAGCTCAGCGACTGGAACAGCGGACCAACTACGATTTGGAGATGATGATGGAAATCGGCACCTGTAAGGGGATTGAGAACTATTCCCGGCATCTGAATTTCCTAGAACCGGGAGAGCGTCCCTACACGCTGCTGGATTATTTCCCAGAAGGAGATTTTCTGACCATCATCGATGAATCCCATGCCATGCTTCCCCAGCTTCGGGCCATGTACAACGGAGACCGAGCTCGGAAGCAATCTCTGGTGGAATACGGTTTTCGGCTGCCGTCGGCGCTGGACAACCGGCCGCTCAAATTCGAAGAGTTCAATGAGCTGGTGGGACAGACGGTCTACGTCAGTGCCACACCGGCCCAATATGAATTGGAACAATCCCACGGTGTAACGGCGGAGCAGATCATTCGGCCAACGGGACTGCTGGATCCTCTGATTGACGTGCGGCCCACGGAGGGACAAATCGATGATATTCTGTCTGAAATCTATAAGACGACGGAGGCAGGGGAGAGAGTACTGATTACCACTTTGACCAAGCGGATGGCAGAAGATCTCTCCAAATACCTAGAGAACCAAGGCGTTCGAGTAAGGTATCTTCATTCGGATATCGATAATTTCGAGCGACTGGAAATTATCCGAGACCTTCGGCTAGGAAAATTCGATGTGCTGGTGGGAATCAACCTCCTCCGAGAGGGACTGGATTTGCCAGAGGTATCACTGGTGGCCATTCTGGATGCGGACAAGGAAGGATTCCTTCGTACGGAGACCTCTCTAATGCAGACCGTAGGGCGTGCCGCCCGGAATTCCAAGGGCCGAGTTATCATGTATGCGGATTGCATTTCCAAGGCCATGAAATACACCATCGAAGAGTCCAAGAGGCGGCGGGAGATTCAGAATGCGTATAATGAAGAACATGGAATTGTCCCGAAGACCATTGTGAAACCAATTCGAGAAATTGCCACCACTACCTCAGAGTATACTGGGGAGAATGAGTTCAAGAATCCGAAGGAAATGACTACGAAGGAGCTGAAGGAAACCATCCGGAAGATGGAGAAGGAGATGAAGCAAGCCGCGAAAGACTTGCAGTTCGAAAGAGCCGCGGAACTTCGAGACCTTCTTTTCGAACTTCGAAGCAGTTTCAGAGCATAGGAAGTTCGCGGACAGAAGAATACAAAGAGAGCAGGGGCGTAGCCCCTGCCTTCTTTTACACAAATATTCCGTTAATTGGCGAAAGCCTCCTGGAGAACAGCCAGCGCCGTCTTGAGATGTTCTACCGTGATGGTGAGAGGTGGGAGGAGACGAACTTTCTCTCCGTTCGGCCCTGCGGTGATGCAGAGAACCCCCTTCTTCAGGCACTGGTTCACAATGTCGGAAGCTTTTTTCTTCTCAGGATTCGCTGGAGTGATGGCAATCATAAGGCCCAGACCCTCGACTTTGGCAACCCCAGGAGCATCGGCCAGCGCTTCCATCACCAGACTGGATTTCGCCTGTACCTCTGCCAGAAAATCCTCGTCCATGCGTTCCAGGATGCTGATAGCACCGGCGCAGGCCACTGGATTTCCTCCGAATGTGGTGCCGTGGGTGCCAGGAGCCAGAGCATTCTGGGTTTTCTCGTTGAACATGCAGACGCCGATTGGAAGGCCGCCCCCCAGACCTTTGGCGGTGGTGACGATATCCGGATGGAGGCCGAACTGTTCATAGGAATAGAAGGTGCCGGTACGGCCGTTTCCAGCCTGAACTTCATCGCAAATGAGGAGAATATCCTTCTCCTTGCAGATTTTCAGGATGCCCTCTGCGAATTCCTTTGTCATCACATTGATTCCACCTTCGCCCTGGACGCACTCCAGAATAATCGCTGCCGTGTGTTCTTTGCTGGTGAGGGAGTCTACGTTTTCCAGGTTGTTGAACTCTGCGTAATGAAATCCCGGAACCAGGGGCTCAAAACCTTCGTGGTAGTGAGGATTTCCCGTTGCAGACAGGGCACCGTAGCTTCGGCCGTGGAAGCTGTTCTGCATGGAAACGATTTCGAAGCAATCCGGTCCCTTGTGTAGATGCTGATAGCGCCGAGCGGCCTTCAGGGCACACTCGTTGGCTTCCCCGCCGGAGTTGGCGAAGAACACGTTGGCCATGCCCGTCCGCTTGCACAGAATTTCGGCGAGGTGTGCGCATGGCTCGGTATAGTAGAGGTTGGAAGTGTGCTGGACTTTGTGAAGCTGCTCCTCCACCGCCGCCGTCCAATCCGGGTCGCAGAAGCCGAAGGAATTGGTTCCGTAGCCGGATTCCATGTCGATGTACTCTTTTCCATCGTCTCCGTAGGCGATGTCATTGCTACCCCATGTAATGGTAATCGGGAACCGGTTATAAGTTCCGGTAATATACTGTTGATCTAGTTCTTTGATGTCAATCATAATAACCCTTTCTCTTTTTCTAATATAATCTCATAAATCCCTTATAATACGGTAAAAGCAAGTACGTTCAGCCAGGCTGTCCGGCGTTACTTCCGGTAGCTTCCATTCAGTTTGATATAATCATAGGTTATATCACAGCCCCAACAGGTGGCGGAGGCATTCCCGTTGTCGATGGTGATGAGGATGGTCACTTCATCTTCACCGAGGATTTCCGAGGCGTAGTCCTCATCAATTTCTACGCCAACACCGTTCCGGCATACCGTAATCTGTCCGGATTCGGAAATAAAATCAATCTGCACGTGTTCCGGATTGAAGGAAATATTGGAGTATCCCATGGCCACCATGATGCGCCCCCAGTTGGCGTCGTTGGCGAAAATTGCCGTCTTGGTCAACGTGGAACGAATGACGGATTTTGCCAAGGTGACGGCTTCTTCCTCGTCAGAGGCGCCCTGTACCGTGCAGGTTACCAGGTGTTTGGCTCCTTCACCGTCCTTCGCAATCATGCGGGCAAACTTGGTGCAGATGTCCAGAAGAGCCTCTTTGAACTGATCCAGTTCCTTGCACTCTCGGTCGATAATATCGTTGTCCGCCAGGCCGTTGGCCAGAATAATCAAGGAATCGTTGGTGGACATTTCTCCATCGATGCTGACCCGGTTGAAGGTGACGTCGCACACTTCTTTCAGCACCTGACGAAGCATGGTGGCGGTGATGGCCAAATCCGTGGTCAGATAGGTTAGCGTGGTTCCCATGTTCGGATGAACCATACCGGATCCCTTGGAGATTCCGCCCAAAGTGATGGTTTTGCCACCGATGTTCATGCGGCAGGCCAGTTCCTTCTTGAAGGTATCTGTGGTGAGAATGGCCCGGGCCACTTCGTTGGAGGCATCCTCCGAATGCTCCAGATTGGCCGAAACCACCTGAATTCCCTCTCGAATTCGGTGAATGTTCAGTTCTTTTCCGATGATTCCCGTGGACCCTACCAGCACCTCGTTGGGGGAAAGTCCCAGGGCTTCGGCAGCGGCTTCCTGCATTTCCTTGGCGTGTTTCATGCCGTTCGGGGCACAGGCATTGGCGATGCCGGAGTTCACGCAGATGGCGCGGCAATGACCACTCCGTCCCGTCTCAATGTCTAGCTGCACCGGCGCGGCTTTCACGTGGTTAGTGGTGTATAGACCTGCACTGACACAATCTGCGTTGGTATCACTTAAGATAATGGCGATATCGTTTTTCTTCTTGTTGGGCCGGACGCCACAGTGGGTGGCAGCGGCGCTAAAACCGGTGGGAGCACAGATTCCACCGGAAATATACTTAATCTTCAAGAGAAACACCTCCTAGGTTCAGCCCCGTCGTCTCGTCAATTCCCATCATCAGATTCAGATTCTGAATGGCGGAACCGGAGGCGCCTTTGCCCAGATTGTCAAAGCGAGCCACCAGAAGAATCCGGTCCGCATTTCCGTAGACGGAGATTTCCATGTCATCTCGTCCCGACATAGAACCGGCAGAGGTGAAACCATTCTCATCTGCATTCGGTGTGTATTTCACCAGGGGACCAGTGTAGAAGTTCTGATAAGTCTCGCGAATATCTTCGGCACTTCCCTTAATTTGACTGTGGAACAGGGGAATGATGGTTTCCATGCCGCTGTAGTAGTCCGAAACAATCGGGCAGAACACCGGCTCGGAAGCAAGGCTGCTTACAGCCACGATTTCCGGAAGATGCTTGTGCTTCTGGCTAAGTCCATACATTCTCGGTGCGTCCAGCAGGGAATCCCGGCCGGACTCTTCATACTGACCAATCATTTTTTTACCACCGCCGGAATATCCTGTGATGCTGAAGCAGGAGAGCAGGGTGTCCCGCGGGAGAATGCCTTTCTGAACCAGGGGGGAGAGCAGTGCGTTCACGCCGCTGGCGTGACAGCCCGGGTTGGCGATGCGATTGGAGTTTCGAATGGTGTCTGCACCGGTGATTTCCGGAAAACCATAGGTCCATCCCGAGGCGGTTCGGTGTGCGGTGGAGGCGTCAATCAGGCGTACATCGCAGGAATCTGCCATGGCCGCCGCTTCCCTTGCGGCATCGTCTGGAAGGCAGGTAAAAACAATTTCCGCCGCCTTGTAGGCATCCAGTCGAGCGGAGTGATCGTGACGATTTTCGTAAGGAATTTGAATTAACTCAATATCCGAGCGATTCTTGAGGCGCTCGTGAATGCGAAGTCCGGTGGTGCCGTAACTTCCGTCAATAAAAACTTTCATAATCTCTAGTACCCTTTCTATATGAATGCTATGCTGTAGTCCTTGAACATAACGTTACTATTATAATACCTTTTCTGGCGGGTGGCGCAGAAAAAATATAAATAAAAATACATAAAAAATAATAAATATGCAAACATTATCCCTCTTTTCGAAGGGGATGTCAAGTTCGAAGAAGGATACAAGGAAAACAACAATTAAATAAGAACAAATGTTTGCTAAAATAGGGCGATAATGATATACTAGTTTAAAACTTATTTTGAAGTAATTAAATATTTCTGTTAGGATAGAAGAGAACAATAGATAAGAAGTACTAGAGAGGAATATTCATGGAGAAGAATATTGTAATCAAGGGGGCCTGTGAGAACAATCTGAAGAATTTGGATGTAACGATTCCAAGAGATAAGATGGTGGTATTCACTGGATTGTCCGGATCCGGCAAATCTTCCCTGGCTTTCGATACAATCTATGCGGAAGGGCAGAAGAAATATGTAGAAAGCCTTTCTGCTTACGCAAGGCAGTTCTTAGGACTGATGAAGAAGCCGGATGTGAAAGTCATTGAAGGGTTATCGCCGGCTATTTCCATTGACCAGAAGACGACGAACAAGAATCCTCGTTCCACGGTGGGAACTGTTACGGAAATCTACGATTACCTGCGACTTCTGTATGCCCGAATTGGAATTCCTCATTGTCCGGTGTGTGGCAGAGAGATTTCCAGCCAATCTGTGGACAGTATTGTAGACCGGATTATGGATCATGGAATCGGAACTCGTCTGACCATACTGGCGCCGGTAATCTGGGGCCGAAAGGGAGAACACAAGGCCATCTTTGGCCGAATTCAGAGAGATGGTTACACACGGGTTCGCGTGGACGGGGAGATGCACCGTCTGGATGACGGGGAGATTCTCCTAGATAAGAAGAAGAAACACAACATTGAAATTGCCATCGACCGAATCGTAATTAAGGAGGATAACCGGAGCCGCGTGGCGGAAGCGGTGGAACTGGCAATCCGAGAGGCAGAAGGACTTGTGAACGTGATTTTCGCCGAGACTCAGGAAGATGGAAGCCGGGCCGAGAGTTTCGAGACTTTCAGCACCCATCTGGCTTGTCCAGAACACGGCATCGGCATTGAGGAGATGGAACCGAGGATGTTTTCTTTCAATGCCCCTTACGGTTCCTGTGAGACTTGTACCGGGTTGGGCTTTACCCTTCGAATCAAGCCGGAGTCTCTGGTGTCCGATGAGAACAAAAGTCTGGTCAAGGGGGCCATGGGAAATGTGTTCGCCAGCATGGATGCCATGGGATTCTATCGACAGATGCTGCAGCAGTTGGCCATTGACCATGGAACGGATATTACCCGACCTTACAAAGAGCTTCCAGAGGATTTCAAGAAAGAGCTGATATACGGAACGGGAAAGCGGAAACTGAAGTACACCTACACCAGCAAGAGCGGCAGAGTTTCCCATATGAACCACACCTTTGAGGGAATCATTCCCAGTCTGGAACGGCGATATGGAGAATCCAAGTCCGAATACGTTCGGGAGAAAATCGGTGCCATGATGACCGAAGCGGAGTGTCCAACCTGTAAGGGAAAGAAGTTGAAGGACACGGTTCTGGCGGTAACCGTGGGTGGAAAAAATATTATTGAGATTACGGATATGTCCGTGATTCAAGCATTGGAATTCTTCCAGAATCTGGAGCTGACGGAGCGAGAGAAGACCATTTCAAGACTGATTACCAAGGAAATCGTGGACAGGCTGTCCTTCCTCCAGAATGTAGGACTGGGATACCTGACCCTTTCCAGAGCAGCGGGGACCTTATCCGGTGGAGAATCCCAGCGGATTCGTCTGGCGACCCAGATTGGATCCGGATTGGTGGGCGTTCTCTATATTCTGGATGAGCCTAGCATCGGTCTTCACCAGAAGGACAACGATAAGCTGCTGCAGGCCCTGAGGAACCTGACGGATATGGGAAACACCCTGATTGTGGTGGAACACGATGAGGATACCATGTACGCAGCGGATCACATCATTGATATTGGACCGGGGGCTGGAATCTACGGCGGACAGCTGGTAGCTCAAGGAACGGTAGAGGATATTAAGGCTTGCAAGGAATCCATCACCGGACAGTATCTGTCTGGTGTGCGGAAAATCGAAGTTCCGAAGCAACGAAGAGAAGGAAATGGTCTGAGCCTCCGCGTGCTGGGAGCCCAGGAAAACAACCTGAAAAATATTGACGTAGAGATTCCGGCGGGAAAGCTGGTTTGCGTCACCGGTGTCTCCGGCTCTGGAAAGAGTAGTCTGGTGAATCAGATTATCTACAAAGGAGTGGCTCGGGTGACGAATCACCTCCAGGAGACGCCGGGAAAATTCCGAGAGATTCAGGGAATTGAGAACTTCGACAAAGTCATCGACATTGACCAGTCGCCAATCGGAAGGACGCCTCGGTCCAATCCGGCCACCTATACCGGCATGTTCGATCACATTCGAGATCTGTTCGCCCAGATGCCGGAAGCAAAGGTCCGTGGTTATTCCAAGGGGCGTTTCAGTTTCAACGTGAAGGGTGGACGCTGTGAGGCCTGCCGAGGAGACGGCATTACCAAGGTGGAAATGCACTTCCTGCCAGATGTGTACGTTCCCTGTGAAGTCTGTGGCGGAGCACGCTACAATCACGAGACGCTGGAAGTGAAGTACAAGGGTAAAAACATCTCCCAGGTGCTAGACATGTCCGTATCGGAGGCACTACCCTTCTTTGTCAACCAGGGATCCATTGAAAGATATTTGAAAACCCTGGATGAGGTGGGCCTGGGATACGTTAAGCTGGGACAACCTTCCACCCAGCTTTCCGGTGGTGAAGCCCAGCGTATTAAGCTGGCAACGGAGCTGTCCAAGCGGAGTACGGGAAGAACCCTATATATCCTGGATGAGCCGACTACCGGACTTCACTTTGCCGATGTGGACAAATTGATGTATGTATTGAACCGTCTGGTGGATGATGGCAACACAGTGCTGGTAATTGAGCACAATCTGGACGTTATCAAATGCGCCGACCACATCATCGATCTCGGTCCAGAAGGCGGAGATGGAGGCGGAACCATCGTTGCAACGGGAACGCCGGAAGAAGTGGCTCAGTGTAAGGACTCCTATACGGGGCAGTATTTGAAGCGGATGCTGGCGAAGGGATAGAAAGCATAAGCACATATGAAATATAAATTTGAAACGAGGCGTTTTTTCGACTGCCTCGTTTTTATAATATTTATCAAGGAACGCAATTGTGATTACAAGAGATAAGCCTAATTATAACTGACCTATATTTTGGACAAACACTATAATTTAATAAGAATCTCGGCTTTTTTAAAGTTAACCTTTTTGCAGAAAAAAGAATTTTTAATTTCCAACTATTATTAGTTTAAATTTCATAGCTAGTCTCCTCATTTTTTCTGAATTGATTTCATCAATTCATTCAATCAAAAAACACCGCTACCTGTTTTAAATACACAGCCTGTGTCTATTCAATAAGTTATACCGATAGCGGAATTCGAATGCATTTAAATCATTTATGAACAAATTTTTGATGAATTGTTGAAAGGAAAATGTAATTACTTTATACTGACGATACGTTAAAGTCGTTTAAAATTAGGAGGCAATATGAAAAAGTCAATAATTGTTGTACTTATAATTTCCCTTATTTTGTCGATGATGCCGTTTACTGTATTAGCGAGCAATAAACCTACCACTTCATGTATTAGTGCAACAGAAATCAAAAAAACATTAAACATTAAAGAAAGTGTACCTGCTGATAACGATAATGAAAATTCTTTTGCAGCATCGGAAGTGATAAACACATTGAATTCAATAGATGGAATTGATTCCGCATCATGCAAAGAAAAAGAAGTTGGTATCAATAGTGCAGTGGATGTAATTTTTGATTCAAACTATGAAAGTAGCAATGCCCAAAAAGTAATAACTTCAAAAGCAAACGATAAGTCATATATTATTGAAGTATACGATAATGGCTCAAGGAAAGTAATTAGAACCTACTCTGATGATGGCAAATATATGTCCATTATGGATTTAGATAATGATACTATTGATATAAATACCTATACTTACAAAGATAGAAATAGAAAATTCACAAATCGTAATATTGAATTTACTTATAGCGACAATAAAACTCCATCGCATGAATTTATTTCTCAAGCAATCAAGTATGGAAAGAAGAGAAATTCTGCTACTTGGAAAAAGAAGAAGTTTTGGTAT
>JAUNEW010000146.1 GCA_030525365.1 Eubacteriales bacterium | reverse complement strand
CTTTTTACATATAATGCAAAATTATACATTCCTTACGTGTATATATCGAACAAAAGCCGTTGCGACAGATTGCAAGGAATGGTATAGTATGTATGATGATTTGTAAGTGATAATACAAGGAATATAGTATTTAGTAATTAGTTGTGTATTGAGGGAAAGAGTATGAAAACAGTAACATTGGGAATGACGGGAATTACCGTGCCACAGAATGCATTTGGCGCACTGCCGATTCAGAGGGTCAGTGAAGAGGAAGCCGTTCACCTGCTTCGGAAAGCTTATGAAGGGGGAATGAAATTCTTTGACACAGCGCGGGCTTATTCTGACAGCGAGGAGAAGATTGGAGCGGCATTCGGTCCGGGCAGCCTTCCAGATGGGGATGCTATTCGAAATCACGTGTTCATTGCGACGAAGACTGCGGCAAAGACACCGGAGGGTTTCTGGAAAGATTTGGAAACATCCCTTCATAATATGAAGACAGATCATGTGGATTTGTACCAGTTTCATATGGTAGACCAGTGCTGGAAGCCGGGAGACGGTAGCGGAATGTACGAATGCATGCAGGAAGCAAAGGCGCAGGGGAAGATTAAGCATATCGGTGTGACGGCACACAAGATTAAGGTGGCCATGGAGTGTGTGGAATCGGGTCTCTACGAGACCATGCAGTTTCCTTTTAGTTATTTAAGTTCCGAACAGGAATTGGAGCTGGTTCAGAGTTGCAAGGATCACAACGTGGGCTTTATCGCCATGAAGGGGCTGGCTGGCGGTCTGATTAATCGGGCGGATGCCGCCATGGCGTTCACTCAGCAGTTCGACAATGTCCTTCCAATCTGGGGAATCCAGAAGGACTCCGAACTGAATGACTGGTTGGCTTACTTTGATGGAAGAGAAGCGACAATGACAGAGGAGATTCGTTCCTTTATTGAGAAGGAGAAGATCGAGCTATCTGGTGAATTCTGCCGAGGCTGCGGATACTGCCTTCCATGTCCGGCTGGAATCAAGATTAACAACTGTGCCAGAATGTCTCTGATGATTCGCAGAGCGCCGTCGAAGGCATGGCTTACCCCGGAATGGCAGGAAAACATGAAGCAGATTGAGAACTGCCTGGAGTGCAGACAGTGCGTCAGCCGCTGTCCGTATAGCTTGGACACTCCAGAACTGCTGAAACGCAACTACGAGGATTACAAGAAGGTGCTTCGCGGCGAGATTAAGGTTCAATAACAGGAGGAAGAAATCGGAATGGCATTTTTCAATTTTTCAGAAATCGATAATACGAAGGCGGAGCCGGAACTCACAATCTGTGACGGAAGTCTGGAGAACTATGATTTAAGTTCTTTTACCGGAAAAGACTTCCAGGCGGCCATCCAGCAAGGATGCGGCACTCCGGAAACGGGAGTAGTACACGCACCGAATACGGTAGACGAGCTGTATGCAATCTGCACAAAGAATTCGGCGGAGACGCCCCTGACCGAAGGTCTGAAGGTCAAAGACATCTACTGCGGCCGGGAGACGGCGGAGTTCTACACGAACAAATATGATGGCGAAGGCTTTAAGCTCATGGAGCTTCGGTACTACGACTGCGATCCGGAATCGGATATTATTTTCTTCAAGTTCCCGTATACGGTAAAAAGACAGTTCGCTTGCACCTTCGATGCCCGGATTTTCATCAACAATCCCATGACTTACAATCAGGTGCTTCGGAGACTGTATGGCTACAATGGACCGATTCTGGTATATGGAGAATGGCAGATGGCAGGTTCGTTAATGGCATCCATCGATAGTGAGAATCAGTTCGTTCGGTTATAAGAAATGGAAGTGTGATATGGATTATAATTTGCAGAAATACATTGCGTTCATCACGGCGGTGGATAATGGAAGCATTACCGGTGCTTCAGAGATTTTGAACTACTCCCAGTCCGGAATCAGCCGGATGATTGGAGATCTGGAGAAGGAATGGCATATGTCCCTTCTGGAGAGGAACAAGTACGGTGTAGAGCTGACATCGGATGGAATCCGTCTGCTCCCACGCATTCGTGCGGTGTGCAACGAATTCCAGAATCTGACTTCCGAGGTGGAAGATCTTCAGGGATTGGAAACGGGACTGATTCGAATCGGCACTATTTCCAGTGTAGCTACCCATATTCTTCCGAAGGTGATTCAGCGGTTCAAGTCGGATTACCGAGGAGTCAAATACGAATTGCTGCTGGGAGATTACAATGAAATTGAAGAATGGGTTCACAGCGGAAGAGTAGATATTGGATTTGTGCTGTTACCGACCCAGGATAATTTCGATGTGATTTCCGTGGGAACTGATGAGATGATGGCAATTCTTCCGAAGGGTCATCCACTGGCTCGATATGAGCGGATTCCGCTAGAGGAGTTGGCGAAGGAGCCCTTTATTTTGCAGGAAAAGGATAAGAATACCACCAGCCGAGAGTTTTTTATTGAGAATGGAATCAAGCTGCAGGTGGATTTCGCTACATGGGATGACTACGCTATCATGTCTATGGTAGAAAGTGGCCTGG
>JAUNEW010000145.1 GCA_030525365.1 Eubacteriales bacterium | reverse complement strand
GCCCAGCTCGGCATATACTTCATTACAACATAAGGAATGACCTGATCCGTGCTGGCCAGGTTGGCGCTCTCCACCAGTGGGAATGCCAAAGTTCCCGCCAAGTGCATTCCAATCATCAGAATCCCGATGACAATGGTTCCATAGATCATGGCCCGGTGCATGGAGCGGGTATCCTTAAATCCCATGCAGCGAACCGCGGTCTGCGGAAGTCCCATCACTGCAATTCCCACCAACACCCAGTAGGAAAGCATGTATCCCGGCTGTAGAACTGCAATATCCTTACCATATATTCCTTTTCCCATCAGATCCCAGCCCGGATTGGCTGCATTCAGATGGGTCACGATGTCACCCATTCCACCGCACTGGCGAATGATGAAGAAAAGCATCAGGAAGGTTCCGCAGGTCATGATAATTCCCTGCAGCGTATCGGTCAGAACCACCGCCCGGAATCCGCCGAAAGCTGTATAGAGCACCACCACGGCGCCGAACAGCAGTAGCCCTACCCAGTAGGGAACACCGGTTACGGTCTGAATCAGGGTGGCGCCTCCGATGAACTGTCCAATCATCTGGGTGATAAAGAACACCACCAGTGCCAATCCGCAGATAACCACCACAGCAGAGGACTGATATCTAGCTCTCAGATAGTCGGAAATCGTCACCGCATGGATTCTCCGGGAAATCAGCGCAAACTTCTTTCCCAGCACCCCCAGTGTCAGGAAAGTAGCACCAATCTGGACGCCAGCAATCCAGGATTGAGACAGTCCAAAGGTGGACGCCAGACCCGGTCCCCCCAAGAAGGAACTGGCACTGGTGTAGGTGGCAACCAGCGTCATTGCTAGAACCAATCCTCCCATGCCTCGGGACCCGACAAAATAAGAATTCAGAAAATCCTTACCTTCTCCTGCAGTCTTGCGGTTGATGTAGATTCCAATTCCCAAGTTAATCAGCAGATACAGTGTCAATATGGTCAGAACGACAAGGTGCTTACTCTGCATGGTCGGCACCTCCTTCCGACTCTTCCTCCAGGTCAAAGTCCACAAAGACCTTTCGAACCAAGAAGATTACTCCCACAACGGCAATCACGAACACCCCTGGTGTACTGAGTATCCACCACAGGGGGAGCCCCAGAATCCGGATGCTACATCCGGACAGCCCGTAGGCACAGGCAACGTTCCAGACAAAACAGATTGCGAACAGGATCACAGTCGCTTTTGCTTCCTTGCGAATCTGGATGTCTTTCTCTTCACGTGACATCTTATTATTCATTTGTTCTCCTTTCGGTATAGTTTCAACGAGGAATACCATCCGAGCCTTATTGTCTCATTATTCCGAAGGATTGTAAAGGAATAATTATGTAAAAGAAGAGTGCCCGCAAGGCACCCTTCTCCGTCATTTCTATTTCGTTTTCTTTCCAGCTGCTGAAGAATATGCTCCGTTCCATGTAGTCTTTCCAGACTTCACGAAGGCGCACACTTTGTAGTAGTAAGTCTTTTTCTTCTTGAGCTTCGTGTTAGTAAAAGAAGTCGTCTTAGAAGATACGGTCTTTACACAGCTGTACTTTCCCTTCTTGGATTACTTTCCCAGAACCGTTATGGCTTCCTTCCGGTTTTCCGCCTTGAATACCGCCGATCCGGCTACAAGGATATCGGTTCCGGCCGACTTCAAATCCGAGCAATTCACGGTGTTCACGCCGCCATCCACTTCGATGACGAAGTCATATCCATTGGCTTCTCGGATTTCCGAAAGTCTCCGAATCTTGTCCAGTGCTCTCGGAATGAACTTCTGGCCACCAAAGCCTGGGTTCACAGACATAATCAGAATCATGTCTACCTTATCCAGGACATCCTCCACCATGACAATGGGGGTGGCCGGATTCAGCGCTACACCAGCTTTGCATCCGGTACTTTTGATATGTTGGATAGTGCGATCCAGGTGACGACAGGCTTCCTGATGCACGGTGATGAACTCGGTGTTCGGTGTGACGAAATCCTCAATATACCGGTCCGGGGCTTCAATCATGAGATGGACATCATAGGGAATGGTTGCCACCTGATTCAAGCTCTTCATGACGCCGGCTCCGAAGCTGATATTCGGAACGAAGGCCCCGTCCATTACATCTACGTGAATGTAGTCTGCGCCGCATTCACAGATTTCCTGCACGTCCGCTCCCAGCTTGGAGAAATCGGCGGATAGAATTGATGGTGCTACTTTTGACATTTCTGAACCTCTTCATACATTTTCAAATAACTATCATATCTTGTCTGGGATAGCTCGCCCTCTTCCAGTGCGGCCTTCACTTCGCATCCCGGTTCGTTGATGTGGACGCAGTCTCCGTATTTGCAGCCTTGCCCCAAGGCACGGATTTCTGGGAACAATTCCCGAAGCTCCAGAAGCTCCATCTCCGGAAGATCCAGAGAGGTGAAGCCCGGCGTGTCGTAGATATAAGTATCTCCGTCTATGGTGAAAATCTCCACGTGCCGCGTGGTATGCTTTCCCCGTCCGGTCTTGTCGCTAAGGCCACCGGTTTCGGCATCCGCATCCGCAAC
>JAUNEW010000040.1:1566-11714 GCA_030525365.1 Eubacteriales bacterium | reverse complement strand
GGCCATATCTTGCGTGCAGTGTCTTTGTGATTGCTGCAGTCAGAGTGGTCTTACCGTGGTCTACGTGGCCAATTGTACCGATATTAATATGCGGTTTGGTTCTTTCGTACTTCTGTTTAGCCATTGTCTCCCTCCTAGATTGTTTTATTTGTTTTAAAAAAATTGGAGCTGTTGAGCAGACTCGAACTGCCGAACCTCTTCCTTACCAAGGAAGTGCTCTACCAACTGAGCTACAACAGCACATCAACAATAGAATGATACAATAAATAGATTCCCATGTCAAGCATTTCTGCAATTCTATTTTGCAAGATTTTTTTCATCCGGTAAAGCCGGAATCCGGCAAGGAACCGTATGTTCTTTTACAGTCCCTTGCCGAAATCATTCCTTTAATTACTTGGAAGCCGGAACAGTCTTTGGCTCAACGCCTTCGCAGATGCGGATACGATCTACAGCAGATGCCTTGATCTTTCCGAAGTCCTGCAGCTCTTCTTCGCCACGCAGTACTCTCAGTGCACCGCCAGCCAGAGCTTCCATCTCGTATTCGCCCGGCATCATTTCAACCGGTGCAATCCAGTTCACCTTCTCCACAATCTGATCGGTCAGATACTTGGAGTAAGCGATTCCGCCAGTCAGGATGATACGATCTACCTTGCCTGCAACTGGAACTGCCAGTGTACCGATATCCTTTGCGATTCTGTAAGCCATGCCATCGTATACAACCTTTGCATACTTGTCGCCAGCTTCGATTCTCTTCTCTACTTCGATTGCATCGGTAGTGCCCAGATGAGCCTTCAGTCCGCCAGCACCGTGCAGCTTCTTCATCATGGTCTTCTCGTCCAGTCCGGAACGGAAGCACAGCTTAATCAGTTCCTTGCCGCTGCAGCCGCCGCCTCTCTCTGGGGAGAAGTTGCCCTCATCGTCGTTCACGCAGTCGATGTTCACACCGTTGTGATACAGACGGATGGAGCTTCCGCCGCCCAGATGTGCAACGATGAATGTGCACTCATCGAACGGCTTCTTCAGGATTTCTTCTGCGCACTTGATAGCCATTGCACGAGTGTTCAGAGTGTGGCCTACAGTGAAGCGCGGAATTTCCGGAACACCGCTGACTCTTGCGATTGGCTGCATCTCGTCGGTTCCGATTGCATCGTAGATGCATGCTGGAATTCCGTACTTGTTGTGCAGGTCGAATGCGATCATGCTGCCCAGCAGGGATGCATGCTTTGCAGTGTCCTCTGGTCTTGTCAGGTAGTCAATCATCTCCTGGTCAATTCCGATAGCACCGTGCGGGCATGCGATGATGTTTCCGCCTCTGGAGCATACTGCAGTCAGAGTGTCTACGCCGATTCCGTTGTTCTCCAGAGCAGCGATAACCTTCTCATTTCTGAAAGAGAACTGGTCCAGAATGTCGTTGAACTGAGCCATCTCCTCCTGGGAGTGACGGATGGTTTCCTTGAACACTTCTTCGGTGTCATCATATACAGCAATCTTGCTGGATGTGGAACCGAGGTTCAGAACTAAGATACGTTCTTTCTTTGCTTCATTAGCCATTGGTAAAAATCTCCTTTTCCTCTTTGCCCGGGGAATTTACATTACCTCATACCCGGATTGTGTAAAAATATTATTTCTTGAAGTACTCCACTGCCGACTCGAACAGACGAAGATCGAATTCACCCGGCACGTTCTTGTACAGGCCGTTTCCGATTCTTTCCGAGTGTCCCATCTTACCCAGAATACGTCCATCCGGGGAGAGGAGTCCTTCAATCGCCATAACGGAACCGTTCGGATTGTACTGAATATCCATGGTTGGGTTTCCGTCAAGGTCAACATATTGAGTGAGGATCTGACCGTTGCTAATCAGCACGTCCAGGTCATCCTCGTTTGCCACGAACTTACCTTCGCCGTGAGAAATCGGCACGGTAACGATATCGCCTACTGCCGCTTTTCTCATCCACGGAGACTTCGTGGAACATACTTTGGTGCGCACCAGCTTGGACTGGTGACGACCGATATCATTAAATGTCAGAGTCGGGCTATCCGGTGTCTGCATGGAAATATGTCCATATGGAAGCAGGCCCAGCTTAATCAGCGCCTGGAATCCGTTGCAGATTCCGATCATCAAACCGTCTCTGTCGTTCAGCATATTCATTACCTCTGCCTGCACCCCTGGGTTCCGGAAGAAGGACGTGATGAATTTGCCGGATCCATCCGGTTCATCTGCACCGGAGAATCCTCCCGGCAGGAAGATTGCCTGAGAACGTCCGATAGCGGTCTGGAATTCCTCCACTGACTTCTTCAGTGTATCTGCTGTCAGGTTGTTGATAACGAAGATTTCCGGTTCACCCCCTGCATTCTCTACAGCCTTTGCCGAATCGTACTCGCAGTTGGTTCCCGGGAATACTGGAATCAAGAAATGTGGTTTTACCACAGCATTTCTCGGCTCACTGTTATCTCTGGAACGATAGGAAACCTCCGAAGGCTTCTCGTCCTCGTTGTCCGTGTGGAACGGATAGATGGATTCCAACTTGGATTCATAGATTCTGTCCATCTCCACCAGACGGATGTGTCCGTCCTTGCAGACGATGCTTTCCCGATTCAGGGTCTTACCCAAAACTTCCATGTCATCGGTGACTTCCGCGCCACTTACCAATTCTACTACAAACGAACCGTATTTGTAACCGAAAATATCCTCCATATTGTATTTCCGGTCGAATTCGAATCCGATATTATTACCGATGCACATCTTGTAGATTGCCTCTGCCAGGCCACCGTATCCCGGTGTATAGCAGGAAGCCACCACGCCCTGTGCCATCAGTTCATTCAGTTCTTTGAAGTTCTCCAGCAGCGATTCGGCAGTTGGAAGTCCGTCTGGTCCGATTTCCGGTTCCAGAAGGATGACCTGATTGCCTCTTCCTTTGAACTCCGGTGAAATCACTCTTTCCAATTTCTCCGTGGTTACCGCGAAGGAAATCAGCGTTGGCGGTACGTGAATGTCCTCAAAGGTGCCGCTCATGGAGTCTTTACCGCCGATTGCACCGACGCCCAGCTCCATCTGTGCTCTGTACGCACCCAGAACTGCCGAAAGGGCGGTTCCCCATGCAACATCATTATCTCCCAGCTTCTCGAAATACTCCTGCAGGCTCAGATATACGTTCTTGTACTCTGCACCAGTTGCCAGCAGCTTGCAGATGCTCTCCACGATAGAGAGATATGCGCCATCATACGGGCTCTTCTCAGAAATATACGGGTTGAATCCGTAAGCCATCATGGATACGGTATCTACATCTCCGTGAATGACCGGAATCTTGTGTACCATTGCCTGAATCGGAGTCTTCTGATACAGGCCGCCGAACGGCATCAGAACGGATCCTCTTCCAATGGTGGAGTCGAAGCGTTCCGAAAGTCCTCTCTTGGAGCATACATTCAAATCGCCAGCCAATTCCTTCATTCCAGCATGGAAATCCGATGGAATCTCCCGATCCCACTTCTGGCCTCTCTCTACAGTGGCATCCGCTTTCTTCTCCGCACCGTTGGTATCTAGGAATGCTCTGGAAATGTTGACGATTTCCTGATCCTTGAAATACATCCGGAGAGATGGCTCTTCGGTTACCTCTGCAACTACGGTTGCCTCCAGATTCTCGGAGGTCGCCAGCTCGCAGAACTTCTCTACGTCTTCATCTGCAACTACTACTGCCATACGTTCCTGGGACTCACTGATGGCAAGCTCAGTACCATCCAGACCGTCGTACTTCTTCGGAACGTTGTCCAGTGTTACCTTCAAACCATCTGCCAATTCGCCAATGGCAACGGATACACCGCCGGCACCAAAGTCGTTGCAGCGCTTAATCAGGGTAGTAGCATCCGGGTTCCGGAACAGTCTCTGAATCTTCCGCTCTTCCGGTGCATTACCCTTCTGCACCTCTGCACCGCAGCTTTCCAGAGATTCCTCGCTGTGAGATTTGGAAGAACCAGTTGCTCCGCCAATTCCGTCTCTGCCGGTACGTCCGCCTAACAGGACGATTTTATCTCCTGCGGTCGGTCTCTCTCTTCGAATATTCTCTGCCGGAGCGGCACCCACAACAGCGCCCACTTCCATTCTCTTGGCAACGTATCCCGGATGATAGATTTCATCCACCAGTCCAGTAGTCAATCCAATCTGGTTGCCGTAGGAACTGTATCCATTCGCTGCGGTTGTCACAATCTTACGCTGCGGAAGCTTTCCTTTAACCGTCTCCGAAGCCGGAGTCAGCGGATTTCCCGCACCGGTGACACGCATTGCGGCATATACATAACTTCTTCCCGACAGCGGATCTCGGATGGCTCCGCCGATGCAGGTTGCAGCACCGCCGAAAGGCTCGATTTCCGTCGGGTGATTGTGGGTCTCGTTCTTGAAGAGGAGTACCCAATCCTGCTCTTCTCCGTTGATTTCTGCTTTGAAATCAACCGTGCAGGCGTTAATTTCTTCGGATTCTACCACGCCAGTCAGACGACCGTCTTTCTTGAGAGCCTTCACTGCAATGGTGGCTACATTCATCAGAGTAACCGGCTTGCTGACACCCAAGTCATCTCTGGTTGCCATGTACTCCTGGAATGTCTTGTCCACTGTGCGATCCGAGAATTTCACCTTATCCAATGTGGTGTTAAACGTAGTGTGTCTGCAGTGATCAGACCAGTAGGTATCGATTACGCGAATTTCCGCAACGGTCGGGTTCCGATCTTCTCCCTTGAAATAATCCCGAACCATCTTCAAGTCCTCCAGGTCCATGGCCAGGCCATAGGCCTTCAGGAATTTCTCCAGCTCTGCATCGCTCTTGTCCGTGAATCCGTCCAGGACAGCCACCGGCTGTGGTTCCGGATATGCAGTCTTCAGCGTTTCCGGCACCTCCAACGAGGCTTCTCTGGATTCCACTGGGTTGATCAGGAAGTCCTTAATCTTCGCAACATCCTCTTCCGAAAGATTTCCCTTCAGCAGATAGATTACTGCGGAACGAACGGTAGGGGTCTCATCATGGGCGATGAATCGGAGGCACTCCTCTGCGGAGTTTGCTCTCTGGTCGAACTGCCCTGGGAGATACTCCACAGCAATGGCAATTTCATCGCTCAGGTTCAGCTCATCGTATACATCATCCGTTGGCGGCTCGGAGAAAATGCACTCCTTCGCCATCGCAAACGCATCATCGGAAAGATCTTCCACGAAATAACGGTTAATCACCCGAACCTGTTCCACTCCATTCACCATCAGAACGTTTCTGAATTCGTGAAGAAGCTCTCGACCCTTTCCTGCGAATGCTTCCCGCTTTTCAACATATAAAACCTTGACCATTCATTCCTCCTATTTGACTTCCAGTGCCTTGGCACCGATATCTTTTCTGTAATACATATTGTCAAAGTGAACTGTCTTCATCGTCTCATAGGCTTTGTCCACCGCTTCAGACAAGGTGTCTGCAATTTCTGTCACACCCAGAACGCGGCCGCCATTCGTCAGCTGCTTTCCATCTTCCAGACGACTTCCGGCGATGAAGATATTCTCATGATTCTCTGGAAGTGTAATCTCAAATCCCTTCTGATAGGATACCGGGTATCCTTCAGAAGCAGCCACTACGCAACACGCGCTCTTTGAACTGAACTTGAAGTCCACATCTGCCAATGTCCCATCGGTTGTGGCCTGCATGATTTCGAACAGGTCCCCTTCCAGAAGCGGAAGCACTACCTGGGTCTCCGGATCGCCGAACCGCGAATTGTATTCGATTACCTTCGGACCATCCTTCGTAATCATCAGCCCGAAATACAGGCATCCCTTGAAAGTTCTTCCCTCTTCCTTCATGGCACGAATGGTCGGCAGGAAAATCTTCTCCATGCATTCCGCTGCCACTTTCTCTGTATAATATGGATTCGGCGCAATCGTACCCATTCCGCCGGTGTTCAGTCCCTGGTCACCATCCATGGCTCTCTTGTGATCCATGGAAGACACCATGGGTCTTACCGTCTTTCCATCGGTAAAAGAAAGTACGCTGACTTCCGGCCCTTCCAAGAATTCCTCGATAACCACCGTATCTCCGCTAGCTCCGAACTTGCGCTCTTCCATGATGGTGTGAATGCCATCTACCGCGGCCTCTCTCGTATCCGCAATGATAACACCCTTGCCGAGGGCCAGGCCATCCGCCTTGATAACCACCGGAATCTTACAGGTCTTCACATATTCCAGCGCCTTCTCCATATCGTCAAAAGTCTCGTATTCCGCTGTTGGAATTCCGTATTTCTTCATGAGATCCTTCGAAAAAGCCTTACTTCCCTCTATGATGGCAGCTGCCTTCGTCGGTCCAAAGCAAGGAATTCCTTTCTCGTTCAGCATATCCACCAGACCCAGCACCAACGGATCATCCGGTGCAACAACTACATAATCCATGCCTTCTTTGACGCACCACTCTGTAATCTCCGGCAATTCCTTCGCGCCGATTGGAACGCAGACCGCATCTTCTGCAATTCCACCGTTTCCCGGAAGCGCATATATCTCCGTTACCTTCGGGCTCTTCTTCAGTGACCGGATGATGGCATGTTCTCTGCCACCTCCGCCTACTACTGCGACTTTCATTCTATTCTCCCTCTCTACCGCTCTCTACGATATCTTTCGCAACTCTCTCCACCGCTTCCGGTAAAAGAATCCACTCTGCCTGCTCCATAATCCGGCGCTGCAATGTCTCCGGTGTGTCATCCGGAAGAACGTCCACCGCTTTCTGTGCGATAATCTGTCCGCCGTCTGTAACCTCGTTCACGAAGTGCACCGTTGCCCCAGAAACCTTGACTCCATAGTTCAGCGCCGCTTCGTGCACTTTCAGGCCATAGAAGCCATCTCCGCAGAAGGATGGAATCAGCGACGGATGCACGTTCAGAATCCGATTCGGATACCTTTTGACGAAATCTTCGCTGAGAATCTTCAGAAATCCGGCTAACACGATAATGTCAATCCGTTCCGATTCTAACAGATGAATCAGATTCGTCTCGAAGTTTTCCTTCTGCAAGAATTCACTTCGAATCCCCGCCTTCTCTGCTCTCTGAAGTCCACCGGCGGATTTGCGATTAGACACCACAAGAACCGGTTCCGCATGAGGAAGTTCTCCCTCATGCCACCGGTCAATAATTGCCTGCAGATTCGTACCGCCACCGGATACGAGAATTGCAACTCTTGCTTTCTGATTACTCAATGATTACTCCTTCGTCACTCTTTACGATTTCGCCAATCACCTTTGCATGCTCACCGGCTGCTTCAATAATCTCTACCGCACGGGCCGCATTTTCTTTCGGAACCACAACAGTCATGCCGGTTCCCATATTGTATGTATTGAACATATCTCTCTCCGGAATGTTGCCTTCTTTCATCAGAAGCTTGAAGATTCCCGGAATTTCCAGCTCATCCTTGTAAATCTTTGCACTCATGCCATCCGGAAGAGCTCTCGGAATGTTCTCGTAGAATCCGCCTCCGGTAATGTGCATTACCGCATGTGGCGTCATTTCCTTGAAGAGGGCCAGCATCGGCTTAACGTAAATCTTGGTCGGTGTCAGCAGAACCTCCCCCAGTGTCTTTCCGTCCAGTTCATCGTAAGTACGATTCAGATCAGTGTTCTCCACATCAAAGACCTTACGAACCAGAGAATACCCGTTGGAATGAATTCCGGAGGAAGCGATTCCGATAATCGCATCTCCCTCGCTGACCTTCTCGATATCGATGACCTTCTTCTTGTCCACGATACCTACTGCAAAGCCTGCCAAATCGTATTCATCTTCGGAATAGAATCCCGGCATCTCCGCAGTTTCGCCACCGATTAGGCAGCACTCCGATTGAACGCATCCGTCCGCCACACCTTTGACGATGGATGCCACCTTCTCCGGAACATTTTTGCCTACGGCGATGTAATCCAGGAAGAACAGTGGTTTTGCACCTACGCAGATGATATCGTTCACGCACATTGCCACGCAATCAACACCCACCGTATCGTGCTTATCCTGAAGGAATGCCAGCTTCAGCTTGGTTCCGACACCGTCGGTTCCGCTGACGAGAATTGGCTCTTCCATTCCGGTCAAATCCGGCTGAAGAAGGCCTCCAAATCCTCCTACCGGAGACGTGTTTCCGAACACCATGGTCTTCGAAACATGTTCCTTCATCAGTTCAACGGCCTTGTAACCGCTGGTAATATCAACGCCGGCTTCCTTGTAGCTTTCACTCTGGCTCTTCATGTGTCCTCCTAAAATGTTACAAATACAATATCCTTTGAATATTACGAACTAGTTAAACTGTGCGCTTACCTTCGCATCCTTCTCGATTACCGCATCGTGGGCCTTGTTCCGCTCTTCCCACAGCTTGTCGTGAAGTTCGGCATCCGAAATTGCCAGCATCTCCACTGCGAGAATGGCTGCATTCTTTGCTCCATCAATGGCAACGGACGCAACCGGAATCCCCGGTGGCATCTGTACGGTAGAAAGAAGGGCGTCCACGCCTTCCAGCGCAGATGCTTTGATTGGAATCCCGATTACCGGAAGCACTGTATTTGCCGCTAGCACGCCACCTAAGTGTGCGGCCTTTCCTGCGGCGGAAATCAGTACGCCAAATCCGTTCTTCTCCGCATTCTGAGCAAATTCAATGGCTTCCACCGGCGTACGATGTGCAGAATATACGTGCACTTCCGTCGAAACGCCATATTTCTTTAATTCGTTAATACATTTCTCTACCACAGGAAGGTCGCTATCGCTTCCCATAATAACCCCTACTTTTTTCAAGTTCATACCTCCTGTAAGAAATTATTTCATAATATTTATTTTACCGTATCCACTTTCAATGTCAACCGCTAAAGCCGCCTCAAAACCGTCTCTTTCTGATTTATTCCGTGATTTCAGCGCCCTCACTGGACTCCATTGTCACCCCAATTCCCAGATAACTGCGAAGCTCGCCGATATATAGCTGAGCCGTCTTACTCAGGAGACTGTTCTTCTTCTGGATGTAGCCGATTTTCATGGCTTTATCCCCGCTGGTTTCCGGGTCGTTGAAGGGAACTGCCAGGTAATCTCCGCCGTTGAAGTCCTCGCAGATGATTCCGGAGCACAGGGTGTATCCGTGCACACCCTTCATCAGGTTCAGCATGGTGGCACGATCGTTCACCCGAATTGTTCTGGAATAGTTGTTTTCGGAGAAAATCTCCTCCGCATAATAGAGGGTGGAATCATCCCCTTGCTCGAAGGTCAGGTTCGGGAAATCTGCAAGGTCTTTGAATCCCACGCTGGTTCTATTTGCCAGCGGATGTCCTTTCCACAGGTAGACGAAGGCATCGCAGTCCACCAGCTCATGGAACTGCAAGCTATTCTGCCGGAGAATTTTGTTAATGGCATTCCGGTTGAAATCGCTCTGATAGATGATTCCGATTTCGCTCTTCATGGATGCCACATCGCTGATGACTTCTTTGGTTTTCGTCTCCCGGATGGCAAAAGCATACTCTGCCAAGTCGTGCTTGTTCACCAGATTGACAAATGCTTTTACCGCAAAGGAGTAATGCTGCATGGAAATTCCAAACTTCTGCTTCATCCCTCCATCGTCGCTGTACTTCTGCATCACTGCTTCATACTGACCGTATATCTCCCGGGCGTATAGCAGAAACTCCGCACCATCATTGGTCAAGGTGACCCCGCGCCCATTCCGGTAGAATATGGTAATCCCCAGCTCCTTTTCCAGCTCTTTAATGGCACTGGTTAGGGATGGCTGAGTGATGTATAACCGTTCCGCTGCCCGATTCATAGATCCGGCGTCCGCCACCGTTATTACGTAGTGCAGTTGATTCAGTGTCATTGGAAATCCCCCTTTGCTGTTGAAAATCACTATATATTATACCGGATTCCTTGATTTTTGGAAATACAAAAGCTGACGCCCCAGAAAGGGAGCATCAGCCTTCGTAATTCATATCTTATTTGTTGCCTTCGTTGACACTGCTCTTGCTGGCACCATTCAGGAGTACCCAGAGTACCAAGGAGATTACAGTGAATACGATGATTGCGATGAAGTTGGAATCGTATGCACCACCTGCGGATTCCAGCAGCTTTGCGGAAATCATCGGTCCTACGATTGCTGCTGGCAGCAGCGAGAAGTTCGCAATACTGAAGTTGGA
>JAUNEW010000040.1:0-1466 GCA_030525365.1 Eubacteriales bacterium | reverse complement strand
CTGCCTGCAGCATCTGCCGGATTCAGTGTGGATACACCGAAGAATCCGATGAAGAGGCAAACTGCGGTAATCAGGAAACGCATCTTAACATTCAGCTTCTTGCTCAGCTGTCCGCCGACGAAACCGCCCAGGCAGAAGCAACTGATAGAAATTGTAAATGTCATCGATAACTGAGATACTGTCCAGTCCGTATAGATTTCGCTAAACGGAGTTCTGAACAGCGACCATGCGTAAATCAGGCCCTGGAACAGCAGAATAACCGTTCCCACAGCCAGATACAACCATCTTTTGCTGTTGTTCATTCTTTCTTCTCCTTAACAATTAAATAAATTCATTAAACTTTCTTTATATATACGCGAAACTTCTCCTTACCTTTTCAGATTTTCGCGTATATGACAATGGATTATATCATAATTCTGTCTCGAATTCCATATTTTCTTTGTCAATCAAACCAATTTTGACCGTTCCACCCAGATATTTCTCTGCCAGCTCCGCCAGCTCTGTGCGTGCTTCCAGAATCTGATCCAGGTTTTCCTCGAATCCGTCGATGATGTACAGCATATGAGAGGTATCCTCCGTAATCATTCCCTCATTGCCCTGTCTCCAAGTCCATCTTCTGGTTCGAATATGGCTTCCGGTGGCATATACCACTTCTCCTGGTTCCACCGGCTCTCTTTCTTCCGCTCCGAAAGGCAGGAAAGTATCTCCTTCGACGGATACCCGAACGCCGAAAGCGTCGTCAATCATGGTATCCAGATCGTGGGCTCCAATCGGCATGTGGTATTTGAGAGATACCGCATTTCCCAGGTCCACAATAGTGTTAATGGCAGGCATGCCCTGTCCCTTGGCAATTCGCGTCATCAGCGCTTCGATGGCACACATGTACCGGTTCGGGTTCACCCCGATGTTCCGGAACGCTTCCCGATACGGCTGCAGCTCCGGCTCATTCTTCACCTTTTTGCCACTGTAGAATTCCGTGCACTTCTCCACACTTTCCTGCAGAAATGCTTCAATTTCCGAATTCTTTCCAGCGTTGTTCGCCCCTTTCACGCTAACCAATCCGAACTTCGCATCCGGAATCTTTGCGAACACGTCCTCTGTTACGTAGAATTTCATAGTCCCTCCTTAATCCCTTTTGTAAAAATAACCTTCTATTCCTTGACGATTTCGGAAATTGTCCGGAAGGCAGTATGCCTCGACGTCCGAAGCGTCTGATAGACAAATGTCTCAAAGGTAGTAATTCGGCAACCGGCTTTCTCCAGTTCTGCCATGGCCGTATCGAAGTCCACCTTCTTTCTGGCTCCGCAGCAATCTTTCAGAATGGTCACCTTGAATCCCCGGTCCAAGAAGTCCATGGCTGTCTGATAGACACAGATATGAGCCTCAATGCCTGCAATCACCACGTGTTTTGCCGTCATGGATTCCAGTTCCTCTTCAAAACCCGGTGCATCCAGACAGCTGAAACT
>JAUNEW010000039.1 GCA_030525365.1 Eubacteriales bacterium | reverse complement strand
AGAAGGCTCCGCACCTTCACATCCTCCAATTCCTCTTTTCGCTCCGACAGCGCCTTATCCAATAGCGCCGGATAGGCGTGAAGACATCCGTAATCCACCCAGTCTCCGCTCTTTATCACCTGAACCGCATCTTCTGGCGTCCTTAATTTCGACTGATATTCACTCCTGTAATCCGTCACGAGAACCTCCCTTCCCTTTCTCTTCATCAGTTCTATATCATAACCTCTTCTATCTTAACACAGCCCTTCCCAACGAACAATATGCATGTTTTGTAATATTTATACTCAATTTATTCTTTTTTTATGGTAAAATGAACATAAATTACTCTCAACATAGCCGAAAGGAGCAAATGATATGGCAAAGCTCAAACACTTTATAAGCGTCATAAGCGTGGCCCTGCTGATGATACTCCTGGCAGGCTGCTCTTCCATGAATTCAGATAGCGTAATTCGGATGGGCACCGGTGGAGTCGGCGGAAATTACTATCAATACGGAAACGTACTGGCCGGTCTGGTCCAGAAGGATATGGACAATGTAACTCTCGATGTACAGACAACAGAGGGATCTTCCTCCAACCTCAGACTGATTGGAAAGGGATTCTTGGACATGGCCATCGTTCAGAACGATGCGCTGTACGACGCCATCCAAGGAAAGCGAGATTTCGACGGAAATCCGGTGGACAACGTTCAGGCCATCTCAGCCCTCTACACCGAAACCCTTCAGATTGTGGTTCGTAAGGATTCGGACATCCGTACCATTTCCGACTTAAAGGGACGGAAGGTTTCCATAGGTGAAAAGAAGTCCGGCGTTCTCCGAAACGCCGAGGATGTGCTGCACGCTGCGGGAATTTCAACATCACAGATTAGCGTTCAGAACCTCTCCTTCTCCGATTCCGCCAAGGAACTGGCCTCCGGCAAAATTGATGCCTTCTTCGTAATGGCCGGCGCACCAACCACCGCCATTTCGGAACTGGCCAAGGAGACGGATATCCGCCTTCTTTCCATGGATGATACCACTCGGAAGGTTCTCCTGAGACTTCATCCGGAATACTTGGAAGCATCCCTTCCAGCGGATACCTATTCTGACCAGGCGGATCCTGTTTCCACCATTGGAGTCAAGGCGGTGCTGGTATGTGACTCCAGAATGTCAGAGGATACCATCTCTGGCATTACGGAAATTCTGTTCAAGCATTCGAACGAAATCCAATACGGAACCAATGAACAAAGTGCTCCAACTCTGGAATATGCCACTTCAGATGTTAGCGCGGATTTCCATGCCGGCGCCACATCCTACTATAAGAGCAAAAAGGTCGATGTAACCGCCGGCTCTCGCTCGACCAAGAAAAAGAGTGTTCGGGCGAGCCAGGATTCGGAATAATTTACTTTTACCAACTACGTAATTAAGGGAGGACGAATGAGATCGTTATCATTAGATATGTATCAAACTGTTGCTTTAGCCGTGATTGTACTGTATCTCGGCGGGTGGCTCAAACGCAAAATTAATTTTCTGGAGAAATTCTGCATTCCATCACCAGTTATCGGGGGACTGCTTTTCGCTATTCTCTCCTGCATTCTCTACGTAACGGGGACGGTGGAGCTGCAGTTCGATGAGACGCTGAAAACCGTGTGTATGGTGATGTTCTTCACCTCGGTGGGCTTTCAAGCCAACTTGAAGGTGCTGAAAAGCGGCGGAATCAGCCTTCTGGTATTTCTGGGATGCGTCATCGCGCTGATTATCTCTCAGAACGCATTGGCTATCGGACTTTCCAAGCTGCTTCACATCAGCCCTTTAATTGGGCTCTGCACTGGATCCATTCCGATGGTAGGTGGTCACGGTACCGCTGGCGCCTTCGGCACGGTGCTGGAAGATTTCGGCCTAGAGGGGGCGGCAACCCTATGTACCGCCGCCGCTACATTCGGACTGATTGCCGGTTCCTTACTGGGTGGTCCGATTGGACGCCGTCTGATTCTCAAGAACAATTTGCTGGATACCGTGGTGGAAGAAGATGACTCCTTCCTGGTGGAAGAGGCTCACAAGCACCACAGAGCCACCAGCATGTACGCTCCAGCGGCTTATCAACTGGCTATCGCCATGGGTATCGGCACGGTTATTTCCATGCTGCTTTCCAAGACCGGCATGACCTTCCCCATTTACATCGGTGCCATGATTGTGGCGGCCATCATGCGAAATGTCAGCGAATTCACCGGCAAGTTCACCATCCACATGGGAGAAATCAACGATATCGGTGGTATTTGCCTGTCCCTGTTCTTGGGAATCGCCATGATTACCCTTAAGCTGTGGCAGCTGGCCAGCCTGGCACTGCCGTTGATTATTCTGCTGATTGGCCAGGTGGTCTTTATGGCGCTATTCGCCTACTTCGTCATCTACAACATCATGGGACGGAACTACGATGCGGCCATTCTTTCCGCGGGAGCCTGCGGTTTCGGAATGGGTGCCACGCCGAATGCCATGGCCAATATGCAAGCCCTTACCAGCAAATTCGCCCCATCGGTGAAGGCCTACATTCTGGTCCCGATTGTGGGAAGTATGTTCGCGGACTTCATCAACAGCTTGGTAATCACCTACTTCATTAACCTGGTGTGAAGCGCTGGAATCCGCTAATCCGGTACTTATTTCAGAACTTTCATCCAAAGGGATGACAAATTCATCTCCATGAATATAATAGATGTTGTCCGATAGCTTGTGTAATACGAAAGGATTCAATACAATATGAAGAAGCTCAGACACCGCTTCCACTATAAGAAAGACGAAAACATCGCCGTTCCGGAAATCGTTCCAGACGACGATACCAACATGGATGAAGACGATTCTTCCAATCAGGAGTTCCTCTTGGAGAACGTAGCCGTTCCAGAATACCATCCGGAGTGCTGCCGGAAGTCCGAAGATACGGCAACTGAATAAGATGCGAAACGGGTGGAGGTTTGTCCTCCACCCGTTTTTAACACCTTGGAATCCCATGAAATCAAAGGGTTTTACTTTTTTCCACATTTTTCCCGAATATTGTATACAATTTAGTTCACATCGACTTGTGGAAAGTTAACATATATTTTGTTTCCTTTATTTTTAACCGTTTCACGCTGTTTCACGATTTTTCTTTTTGAGTTTTCCACATTTGTTTGAATGTTAAGCTCCTCTTATTTTCATTCGCTACGCTTCTCCCGTTACAGGTTCCTGCAGCAACCTCTCGTAGATTTCCAGGTCCTCATCTTTGAATACGTTAAAAATAACCTGCTGAATTTCTTGCGTTTCCGCCTCATTCTGATGCGACAGAAATTGCTTCACGGTTTCTACCGCAATCTCTGCGGCACGCTGTTTCGGAAATCGGAATACACCGGTGGAAATGCAGCAGAAAGCAATGCTTTTCGCCCCCTGCTTACTAGCAAGCTCTAGACACTTTCGATAGCAGCTAGCCAGAAGCCGTTCATCCTCTTCTGTCACTTTCCACTGAATGATTGGACCCACCGTGTGAAGGACATACTTCGCCGGAAGATTATACCCCGGTGTAATCTTTGCCTGTCCCGTTTTCTCTTCATGGCCCTGTGCCTTCATGATTTCCCCCATCTTATAGCGGAGCTGAACGCCGGCATAGGTGTGAATGAAATTGTCAATACAAGCGTGCATAGGCGTAAAACACCCCAGCATCTGAGAGTTGCAGGCATTCACGATGGCATCGCATTCCAGAGTGGTAATATCTCCTTGCCATACGTACAACCTGGAATCTGCCGAAACCGGCTTGAGGTCCGTAAGCCGCGTAATTCCCCGCTCTCGGTTTCTCTCCTTCAGATAGGCATCCTGGGTTCGCAGGAACTCCGCCGGCACCTTCTTCGGCGGCCGCAGGTTCATCAGCGACCGAAGCATTACCTCTTGCTCTTCTTTCACCTCCGGAACCTTCTGGCCATAGAAGCGAACATCTTCCTTGAGAAGGTAACGAATCAGGTATTCTCTGCGGCGGTTCTGGACACCTGCGTGAATTTCTTTTACCGCTACTGCCATGTCTCCGCCAATTCCAGTGGCCCGGGTTCCAAAGCTTTCCGGCACCACCGCTTCGTTCATGTTCAGCCGAACCAGACTGTAATTCTCGTTCTCTCGCATCAGCTTCTCGAAAGGAAACCGAATGATAATCGGCGTGTTGAACCCCACGCCTAGCTCCAGAAGAGCCACCTTCTTTCCCTTCATCTGGTCTAGGAATTCCGCATATCGGTCCGCCGCCTCGTGCCAAGCTTCATCCTCCACGAAATAGTTGTCACACCGAAGGTGCATGGCCATGGGTCCACTGCACACGGGGCACTTTGGAACCAGCGCGGATGGAATCACGCAATCTTTTCTCATTGCGTTCATCTCGCGGAACAGTTCCTTCGCGTCGTAGGTCTTCGGATGGCAACCTCGCCGGCACTGGATTTTGCCGTAATCCCCCTGGGTGGCGAAGATTCGCTTCTCATCGAAACCCGCCTTCTGGAACTGCCCGTCCACATTGGTGGTCAGCACAAAGTATTCCTTATCCGAGACCAGTTCTCGAAGCTCCTGATACAGGGTCAGTGCCGGCGGCTCAAAGCGGTTCATCCAAGCATGCTTGGACCAATATCCCCACATGGCTTCCTGGGTGGTAAAAGAATAGAACCCCGCGGAATACATGTCCGGCATTTTTTCCGCACCGTATTTCTCAATGAACTCGCGGAAGTTATCCGTCCAGCGCTTCCCACTGTAGGTCAGTCCCGCCGCAGCAGACGCTCCCGCACCAGCGCCAATAATGACCGCGTCTGCATTTCGGATTTGATCCACCGCCTGGCGGATTTGCTCCTCATAGGGTTCTTTCTGGAACACATAATCGCGAGTCGGAGTACTGCTGAGAAGGGATTGCCAGTTCACATGTTTCTTCCGGGTATTCTTAAAGGGAATGATTTCCATACTTTTACCTCCTGTTCTTGTTGCACTTACTTCCCAATGTACCGTGCCACATCACCCTTCACATCCGCCAGCGTCATCTCCGAAAGCTTCTGTTCCATGGCCTGCTGCACCTCCTGCAGCCTACCGTCTAGCACCCGATGAATGTTGCGTCCCACAGGGCACTGGGGATTCGGATTCTCATGGAAGTGAAATAAATTCTCATTCGGCGTACATTCCACTGCCCGGTAGACATCCAGGAATGTGATTTCGGACAGAGGTCTTGTAATCATCACCCCTCCAGTTCCTCGGGACACCTCGACTAGTCCCGCTGCCTTCAGCTGCTGCAGAAGCTTTCGGATAATCACCGGGTTGGTGCCGATGCTTCCCGCCATGAAATTACTGGTCATCTTCTGATCCTTGAACGTATCGATACAGGCAAACATGTGAATCGCCATGGTAAATCTGCTGGATATCTGCATTTCTCTATCTCCTCAGGTTTGTTCTGAGAACATCTTATCAGAATCGTGTTGTAATTTCAATTATTACATCTTCACTACGAAAAGATTTTCCTAATTCCGTATAGTTAATAACGTAGTGAAAAAATGCATTATCAAATTCAAAAAGGGCGCATTCAATGCAATGCGCCCAATCAACATTCCCTATTTCGTCTTCACGCTCTTCGCCTTGGACCAACCGGAGTAGTAGTTCTTTCCGCTCACCGTCTTATAGGTGCGAATGCGAACATAGTATTTCTTCTTAGCTTTCAGTTTCTTGATGGTCTTCGTCTTCGCCTTCGTGCCCTTCACCGCCATGGTCTTGATTCCACTCTTGAACTTGGAAGAAGTGCTGTACTGCACCTGATATCCACTGGTCTGGGTCTTCTGCGTCTTCCAAGTTACCTTGAAGCTCTTCTTTCCCTTCTTCAACTTCGACAAGCTCGTTTCCTTCGGGTGAATCTGGAAGGTAGCGGATCCGCTTCCCTCGTAGTCGCCCTTAAGCGTGACCTTCACCGTGTATCTTCCCACGTTCTTGCATCCAGAAGAATAGGATACCGCGTAATCGGACGCCGCCAGTTTCTTTCCCTTCGCCTTCACTATAACGGATGGTTTCTGCACCTTTCCGTTATAGGTAAAAGAAGCATGGTTCAGCGAAATCACCGGCTTTGCCTGGGTTTTCCCCGGGTGCACATCCGGTTTTTGTTCCGGTTCCGGCTCTTCCCCTTTCTCATTCTGTTTGCCAACCAGAACCACCGCCTTCAATCCCAGAGAATCCAGATGGAAGGAAACCTTGTTCCCGTTCTGGGTGTAGTCCAGCTTCTCCAGTTTTCCATTCTCATCCAGCGTGTACATCTCCTCCACATTGCGGCGGTCTGCATCGGTGGTAACGGTGTAATCTCCCGATGCCAGCTTGCACACTTCTCCTCGGTGAGGATTTACCGGCGTAATGTCACGAATCACATAGTCTTTTCCGGAAAACTCCGGAATCTCTGTCTTCCGATCTTGGTCATACAGTAGGATATCCTTGAACTGCATTCCCTCTACCTTGGTCTTTCCCGACATGCTAGTGAGCGGCGTGTCATGCTTGTGGGCCTGCCCCTTATCCAGTAAGGTGATCGGGTTCAAAGGCTCATTATTCTTTGCATCCGTACGTTCATCGGAGAGTTCATAGCCTGTTATCTGTTTCGTTTTTTCATCTATGATTGGTACTTCATACCGAAGCCCTACCCGGTGGCAAGTGGAGTGATCGTAGAAGCACTTTGGGGAACCATATTCTTTCTTATCCTTTGCTGCAAGTGGAAATGGTTCGATATCGTATCTCGGATCATCGGTGGACACCATGTAGTTCACATCCTCCAACAGCACTGGGTGTACCCGTCCGGCAGAATCCGTCTTGGCGCTCACCGTCTCCCGGTCGCTGGTGAAGATGATGTTCACCCCTTCCTCTGCCGGCTTTCCATTGTAGTACACGAAAATGTTTCCCACCTTGTCTCTATTTGATGCCACTTGCAACTTGATGTTCTTTAAATTCTGATTGCCATCCACACGACTGGTATCCTCATCGAAAGTCTTATTGTACACCTTGAATTCTTCAATGCGATTATAAAAACTCAGTCTTTGTGCTTCTGTCGGTTCTTGCTTTTTATGTTTATCCTGCCAATCCTGGCGATTCTCCTCATAGCTCTTAATATCATACATATTCCCATTATGCACCCAGATGTACATCTGATTCATTCTGCGCTTGCCTCGCTGCCCATCCTGGTCCAATACATAGAAGATGTAGTCGTACCCCTCCGTCAGCTTCAGCTTCGGAAGCTCTCCGTCCTTCGTGGTCACCACCTGGTCCACCTTCTGCAAAGTGCTGTTCCAGATGGTGAAGGTCACATCGTCCGAAACCGTAGTCTCGCTATATGTTTTCTCCCCGTCGTACACCGGAATCGGCCCGATTTCCACCGTCTGGTTCGAGTACACATCCTTCATCTGATATGCCGGAATAGAGTGATACTTCGGCACCGTCTGAGTCTGGCCGAAAGCCGCCCCGGCTCCCAGCACCATGGCCGCCAGCCCGAATCCCAGCACTCGGCCTGCCCGGCGAATTTTCTTTCCTTTCTTGTTCACTGGTTGATTCTCCTTTCTATCACCGTGATTTCAGCCTATATACTTCACTATAATAGAAAGGTTAATTTCCTTCCAATAGACATTTCCAATAATCAACCATCGCTTTCGCTCCGAATCCCGATAGATTCTATGGTATAATAGAACCATTCTGTATATCTTAAGAGAGGAAATATTATGGTAAAAAGAGCACTCGGTCACACGAACATTTCCGTCACACCGGTGGGAATGGGAACCCTGACCATGGGATTCTCCCAGAAGAATCTTTCCATCGAAGAAGGGGCGGAAGTCATCCTCCATGCAGCGGAGCAAGGCATCAACTTCTTCGACACCGCCCAGTATTACGATACCTACCGTTACCTGGCACCGGCACTAGCGAAGATTCGGCAGAAGAACCTGGAACCCCCTGTCATCTGCAGCAAAACCTTAGAGACGGATTACGATGGGGCTGTGAACGCAGTGAAAGAATGCCTCCAGGCGCTGCACATCTCTTCGGTGGACATTTTCCTTCTCCACGAGGTGCGAGGCCGTGAGGACTTCTACCAGCGAAAAGAAGCCTGGCAGGCCCTCCTGGATTTGAAGAACGAAGGCCTCATTCGCGCCATCGGTATCTCCACCCATCACGTGGACGCCTGCCTGGAAATGGCGGTCATCCCGGAGTGCGACGTGGTTTTCTCCCTCATCAACAAAGCAGGCCTGGGGATTCGGAATGGAGCCAATCCAGGAACCCGGGAAGACATGGAGGAGGCCATCCGGAAGTGTCACGATGCAGGAAAAGGTATTTTTACCATGAAGGCCTTCGGCGGAGGCAATCTCATCGAGGATTACCGGAGCTGCCTGGATTACGCATCCCAGGTACCAGGAAACGATTCCGTCATGATTGGAATGGCGAACTGGGAGCAGGTGGACCGGGCGGTGGAATACTTTGAGCAGGTTCTTCCAGAAAGCTACGAGCCAGACGTCTCCGGGAAGCGGCTCATGGTGGACCAGTCCGACTGCGAGGGCTGTGGCACCTGCAAGAACCGCTGCGTCAGCCAGGCCATCTTCTGGAATGAACAGGGGCTGGCGGAAATTGACCCAGCCAAGTGCGTCCACTGCGGCTACTGCGCACCGGTCTGTCCCGTGCGGGCCATTATATTCTTATAGATTTTTCTTTTACCACAAAGCCCTTCCCGGCATCACGCTCTGGAAGGGCTTTCGTATTGCTATTCTAATTTCCGAAGAAGTTGAATTCCTCGTTGTCATCGCCGCCTCTCAGGTTGGCGATGTCAATCTGGAAAGGTTCCCGCTTCGGCGGAAGGGTTCCAGACTCCCCTTCCAGCACCAGATAGTAGGTGGCACTGCTGCTGTAATTCTGGGTTTTGAGATTGAAGCTGCAACGGAAAATCCGGTCCTGCCCCACCTCGCTGGTCCGGTCTCCAATAATGCGAACCACGTCACTGATTCGACTTCCATTCTCATCTTCAAAGTACAGCGTATAGTTCTCCGCACAGAGATTTCCACCCACCGGTTCCGTCTGGTAGAAGTTCAGGGCGAAATGCCGGTTGCTGAGCTTTCGGCTGGCGGACAAGAGCGTGACCTCTGCCGGCCTGGTGTCGTACCGCTCTCGGTTCCGAAGGTAGGTCTTGGAATCGTTTCGGAGATAGTGGTACTCGATAACCGGAACCACCATTTCCTGGAGGCTGATGCCGCCGTGGACGAAGTTCAGACCGCCCCCCTTCTTCCGGATGCGCACGTTCTCCCGTGGGGCAAAGGCATCGTAGCGATTGTCCGGGAATTTCACCGGAACCAGGAATTCCGGCTGCGCCCCTTTCTCCGTAACGATATACCGGCGGTCCATCTCGATAATCTGATTATCCGAGGCATCCCCAGCAGACACCTTGCCGCCCTCTGTCAGAGGACTGTAGGTGTATAGGAAACCGTGGTCGGCGGTGATGAACACCCGCGTTCCGCTGAATTCATTCCGAATCATGCGGACGATATTCCGAATCTCTCGGATGGCGTCCGTGCAAGCTGGGAACACCATGCTGTCGGCGGTATGGCTGGCTTCGTCCACCTTATCATGGTAGATGTACACCACGTCCATCCCCTTCACCAGGGCACTGCGCTCTGCCCGCTTCATCGGCAGGATATCCTGGTATTTAAGTGCTACGCTGTTCTCGTTGGTTGCCTTTAACACCTTGTCCCGGTTTCCGGCCTCCGTGGACATGCCATCCGCCAGAACCTGAAGAGTTCCGTTCTCCCGCTGTTCCACCGTCAGTTCCTTGTGCGGAAGGAGAGCTGCCATTCCGTATTTGGTCACCGTGGGGAAAATCCCCTCGCAGGAATTCAGCTCCACCGTGCACTGCGTCTCCTGCTGAAGCTCCTCCGCCAGTTCCGCCGCCACCTCATACCGAAGGGCATCGGAAATAATCACGAACACACGGCTATCCTCCCGCAGCACGTTCTTGCGGTAGAAATCCACCTGCTGGGGAAGTTCCATAATCCGGCCCACCTTCTGTAGATTCTCCTCCGCAACGTTGGTCCACTGACTTCCCAGCTTATCCAAGAACCAGTGGGTATAGAGGCCTTCCACCCGTTCCGTCACCTGCTTAAAGAGATCTTCCAAGCTCGCCTTCCCCGATTCCAGTCCTCTGGCGAAGGCCATGTGGTATTTCCGGTAAAAGGAATCCATCTTGTAGTACTCCCCCGTATATTCCCGCCAGAGCGCAGCTGGTTCCACGGTGTGGAATCCATCAGCATGGCTTAGATAGAACTCCTGCATCCGGGCCACCTGATAAATTCCTTCGTAGAAGCACTCCACCTCTTGGAACCACGGGGTCGTCCGCCGCTTCTCCGATACGGCGATAATCTTCTCCACATCGATGATGTGATTTCCAATGTCCGTCATCAAAGTGGTGAGAATGCACTCGTCAGTGCACGGGAACAGGTCGCTTTCCGCCAACTCCGAAACCGGCACCCTTTCGAAATACTTCGGGAGATTCAGCTGATACTCTGCTCTCCTCAGCAATTTCTTTACGATTTCTTGTTCCCCAGTGGCTATCCAGTCCGAGACGAGATTGTAGCACCAGGTCTGATGGGGCATGGAAATGTACTTCTCCAAGCCTTCCAGATAGTCCGTCCGAATATTCCGAGTCAGTCCGGTCACAAAGACATGTACCAGAAGATCTGCTGTTGTCGGTTGATTTTCCGGAATATAACCGCTGGCTTGGCGGGCCAAAGCCCAGAAAGGTCTTTCTTTATTTTCTTTTCTGAGACTTTCCGCCTCATATGTCTGAATATCCGCTAATACGGGATTCTCAGCACCATTTTCTTCATCCGCTTCGGCCCGAAGAACTCCGCGAATAATTCCCTCCGGTGAAATTTCCGTGCATCCCGTAATTGCAGACAGCACTGCCAGGTGGAACTGGGCTGGTCCGGCAATGCCTTTCTCCTTCTGCTTCTGCCAAATTCGTCCAAAAGCCGTCCGTCTCGTCTTAGCGCCGAAGAACTTCCGGTAATCCTTCACCAACCTCCGGAAATCCTCCGTATCCGAAAGTCCCATTTCATTCATCCAGATGGAAATCAGGTCTGCCCGGAACTCCTCACTATAAAGCTCCACATTGAGGAGCCAATCCTCCTCCTGGGATTTCGGCACCCCCATCCGATACACTAAGAAGTTGCTCTCTCTGTCCTCCTGGCAGAGAATCCGCTTCGCTTGGAAATTGTTGCTCCCGGTCAGTATTAGCACTTTCACATTCGGGATTTCCAAAGATTCCACCTCTCCCTGGAACTCCCCCTCCTCATCGTACCAGAAAACAATCCGGCGCCGGTAGAAATCCGGCAACGGTTCTTGGAATCGCTGATTCAGTTCTTCCTGTATTCTCTCAATATCCATGTATTCCTGCTTTCTAATGTTTGTCCTTACTTGTCATTGGTCTTGAAAAAAAGACATCGCTTGCCGATGCACTTCCGATTCTTCGAAGAATAGTGATACACAATCTTCCCGATTTCCATCTCAACACCAAGACGTTCCTTTATCAAATTCAATACCTCACGGATTGCAAGAAACGAATCCCGTTTGAAGCATCACGGGCCGCCGATTTCTCCTCACTACTTATGTCTATAATATTACCCCATATTTCACTAGAATGTAAACCTCTATAAGGTAAAGAAATATCCATCGCTATGCAAATGATTGCCAAGGGCCATTTGCGTGGGATTCCAAATATGACGAAAAGAAATATCCATCCCTAAGTAAATGATTGCCATAGGCCCATTTACGTGGGATTCCAAATATGACGAAAAGAAATATCCATCCCTAAGCAAATGATTGCCAAGGGCCATTTGCGTGGGATTCCAAATATGACGAAAAGAAAT
>JAUNEW010000144.1 GCA_030525365.1 Eubacteriales bacterium | reverse complement strand
CCATCTCTTTGGCGGCAAGATATGATGGAGATGTGTGGACGGATTTCTGGGAGAACCAGGGAACTGTGGACTTCGAGCCGATTCCGCTGGGGATGGTGGTGACCATGCCGGCCACGGGCAGTGAAGTGAACGGCGGCGCCGTCCTTACCAATACAGAGAAACACATCAAGACGGACCGGGATTACCCGCGGCTCAACGCGGATTTCGCCCTAATGGATCCGGAATACACTTATTCCATGCCGGTGCGGCAGCTGCGGGCGGGCACCTTCGACATCCTGTCTCACATTATGGAGACGTATTTCAGCTGGCCGATTGAGGACAATGTATCGGACGACATTTCCGAGGCTCTGATGAAAGGCGTGATTCGTGACCTTCGAGCGGCTCTCAAGAATCCGGAGGATTACAACGCTCGCAGCAACATCATGTGGGAAGCGTCCATGGCAGAAAACCGCATCATCAAGATGGGAAAGTCCAAAGACTTCGAGGTCCACAACATTGAACACCAACTCAGCGCCTACACCAACTGCAACCACGGCGAAGGCCTGGCGGTGCTGCATCCGGCCTATTACCGTCGCATCTACAGAGACGGTCTAGGCAAGTTCACCCGTTTTGCCGTGAACGTCTGGGGCCTATCGGCTGCGGATTACGATAGCGATGAAGCCCTGGCCCTGGCCGGCATCGACGCTTTGGCGGATTTCATCCGAGAATGTGGCCTTCCGACCACCCTGCGGGAACTGAGCGTGGACGAAAGCCTGGATCTCCGGGAAGTGGCGGACTCCTGCTACACCTCCGGTGGTGCTTACCGTGAGATTCAGAACGACGAAATCTACGAGATCTTCCGGGAGTGTTATTAATACGAAGCGAGCCGAAAGGCTCGCTTTTTTTTACCGGAAAATGCTCAGTAGCGCGGGTGGGTATGTGAACCCATGGCGGGGAAAACACAGAGATTGGAGTTGCAGGAGCACTACCCGTGATGTTTTCTCCAGATTCTGGTAAAAGCAGCTATCGTATAACACATAAGTTCACGGGAGGACATCCTGGAAACCTTATGGAATCGTTATTTCCCGTGACGCGTTGAAGGTAACCGGAGGGGAAGGATGGCGGGTTAAGGATTGAAAACGAATGTTATTCGTTTCTTCCCGCCACTGGTTCACTTACCTTTCACAATGTAACAGAAGCATGGACACCAAACGATGGACGATGCACACGAAAGCGATGCGAAAGTTTATTTTAATTACGTATCAATTCAAGTGTGTACTGAAGGGGAATTTATTTTCTGCGATAATAGGGAAGAACGTTGTGGTGATGACTTTCTATAAAGGAGGTGATGGAATGGAATATGTCATGAAACACATGGTACAGAATGAACTCAAGCGGCAGAAGAAACTACTTGAAAATTATAAGCGACGATATGAAAAAGTGAAGGCCCTGGAAGGGTGCAAATTGGAAATTAGTATCAAGGATGGGCGAACTTATTATTACGAGTATGTAGATGGAAAGAGAAAATATCTTGGAAATGCAAAGAATAAAAGGGTTCACGACATTCAGGAACTTTACCTTTGCAAGGACATGATGCAATTAGTCACAGATAACATTCGAGAGCTGGAAGATTTCTTGAATTTGTTCCAGTGGATTACGCCGGAATTAGTGAGAAGTCGGTTGCCGAAATGTTATATCCCTACGGACTTGAATCTGAGCTTAATGGAGGGAGGTTTTGCGAAAAAATGGCGTTGCGAGATGCAGAAAATCAAGGACGCTTATCCGGTGGAACATCCAGAGCACTTATCGGTTACAACCTGTGACGGGACAAAAGTGCGAAGCCGGGCGGAGGCTATGCTATACGATATGTTCGTTGCAATGGGATTCACAGTGTTGTACGAGTTTCCCGTATGGATTGACGGAAAACTTTTTCATCCGGATTTCACCCTGCTTCACCCATATACGCACAACGTATATTTCTGGGAACATCTTGGTATGTGGTATCGGGAAGATGCCCGTGGAAATTACCGACGGGGATTCCTTCATAAGGCAGAGCAATATGAGAAGATAGGATTCTATCTGGGAAATAATTTACTCACATCCTTCGAATACAAAGATGGCGGCATCAATATGAACTGGCTCCAGGATAGATGCCGAAGCCTTCTGTTGCGGACGAAAGACGACCAAATCGCAGTGGATGCAAAGACATTTATGCATGATCAGAGGAAACATTTGGAAAATCAAAAGAAGCGAGCAGCGAATGGTTCGAAGAAGTAGCGTACTGACTGCGAAAGGTATGTGAACCCATGGCGGGGAAAACAGAAAAATCGGAGTTGTGGGAGCACTACCCGTGATGTTTTCTCCAGATTCTGGTAAAAGTAGCTATCGTATAACACATAAGTTCACGGGAGGACATCCTGGAAACCTTATGGAATCGTTATTTCCCGTGACGCGTTGAAGGTAACCGGAGGGGAAGGATGGCGGGTTGAGGATAGAAAACAAACGTTATTCGCTTGTTCCCGCCACTGTTTCACTTACCTATCACAAAGGGAACTGTTGGGAAATGCAGTGCCCGCGGCGCGTACGCAGAAGGGGCTGTCGCACTAAAAAGTGCGGTAGCCCTCATTTTCTTGAACTTTTTTG
>JAUNEW010000005.1:29812-49474 GCA_030525365.1 Eubacteriales bacterium | reverse complement strand
ACGTGGAAATCCGTGCCGAAGGCTCCCTGACCCTGTATCAGGCCCACGACATCGCCCAGAAGGTTCACGACAACATTGAACATTCCTTCCCCCGAGTCAAACACTGCATGGTTCACGTCAATCCCGCATAATCGTTATCCTTTGTAAAAACAACGGGACGAGGCATTCCGCCTCGTCCCTTTCGTCTGTCTTACTCTACCGAAACCAGTTCAATCTTGAAATTCAGCGCTTTTCCCGCCAGCTCATGGTTGGCATCAAAAGTGATGGTGGTCTCGTCCTTGGCGGTGATTACCGCCGGAATCGGCTGTCCGTACATGTTCTGCAGGAACACCTTGTCTCCCGTATTGAACTGCTCACAGCCTGGCATCTGCGCCTGTTCCATGGTAAAGATTGCCTGCTCATTCCGTTCCCCATAAGCTTCCGCCGGTTCCAGATGCACATTCAGCACGTCCCCTTCGTTCATGTCGACAACCGCCTTATCGAATCCCGGAATCATCATTCCAATGCCGCAGGTGAATTCCAGCGGTTCTCCCCGGTCGTAGGAGGAATCGAACTTCGTGCCGTCATCCAAGGTTCCGTTGTAATGTACTTTTACCTTCTTGCCTGCATTAGCTCCTTCGAACAGAATGGTCGGCTCATGTCCTCCACATCCGCCGCAAGAACTTCCGCAACCGCCGCCACAGTGTCCGCAGCCGCCTTCTTCCGTTGCTTCTTCATGATGGTCGTGGTGATTGCAGTTCACACCTGCCGACTCTAGCTTGCCCTGCAGGTAGTCTTCTACCGCCTGGTCTGCATCTCCCTGTACGCCGGAACACACCTGAATACCGGCTTCGGCAAGGGCATTCTCCGCACCGGATCCCAGGCCGCCACAAATTACAACGTTCACATTGTGGTCCTTGAGGAACCCCGCCAGTGCTTCATGTCCAATGCCTTCTGGTGTCAACATTTCCGAAGACTGCACACTTCCATCCTGTACATCGTATGCTTTGAATTCTTTGGAGTGTCCAAAGTGCTGGAACACTTCTCCATTTTCGTGTGTAACTGCAATTTTCATATCCTATGTTTCCTTTCCTTACTGAAATCTATTGTACATATTAACATGAACCGAAGTATAAAGTCCATGCTTTCGGAATTTTAGCGCAAGAGAAAAGGGCTCCCGAAGGAACCCCCTCCTCTTGAAGGTTTCTAATGAAAAAATTACTTTACCTTAATCTTCTTTACGGACGACCAGCTTCCAGTGTAGGTCTTTCCGTTCACTTTCTTCCAAGCGCGAACCTTTACATAGTAGGTCTTCTTGGAGGACAGCTTGGTAACGGTCTTCTTCACCGTCTTGCCCTGCTTAATGGTGATGGTCTTGGTTCCGTACTTCTTTGCCTTGGAGAACTTCTTGCTCTTGCTGATCATCAGAGTGTAACCCTGTGCGCTTGCCACCTTCTTGTAGGAAACAGATACTTTCTTCTTACCTGCTTTTACCTTGAGACCGGTAACCTTTGCCGGGTTCTTAATCTTCATCTGAGCAATGGTCTTGTTGGCCTTCTCCAGAGCGGCCTTTGCATCGGCCAGTTCCTTCTGAGCCGCATCCAGTGCATCCTTGGTTTCCTGTAGTTCCTTCTGAGCCGCATCCAGTTCTGCACTCTTCTTCTCCAGTTCTTTAGAAGCTGCTGCCAGCTTATCCTTGGTAGCCTGAAGTTCATCCTGAGATGTCTTCAGTGCGGCCTTAGTATCGGCCAGTTCCTTCTGAGCAGCGTCCAGAGCCTCTTCCTTGGTAGCCAGAATCTTCTCTGCCTCAGTCAGAGCACCCTTGGTGTTCTCCAGCTCCTTGGACAGATCAGTCATTGCAGAGTTTGCCTCGTCCAGCTTCTTCTGTACTGTATCCAAATCCGCATCCTTCTTGGCGATTTCTGTTTTGGCGGTATCCAGTGCACTGTTAGCAGTATCCAGCTTGCTCTGAGTTTCATTCAGTGCAGTCTGCTTCTCATCCAGCTGCTTCTGCATGTCGCTGACCTTATCCTGAGCCTCTTTCAGCTTCGTCTGAGCCTCGCTCAATGCTTCTTCCTTATTCTTCAGGTTTGCCTCAGCCGTTGCCAAGTCTTTCTTTGCATTACCCAGTTCAGTCAATGCATTGCTCAGCTCCTCGCCCTTTGCAATTTCATTGTTCTTGCTCTCAAGTAACTGGTCTTTCAGATTCTTAACTTCTGCTTCTTTTGCATCGACCTTGTCCTTCTCTGTCTGAAGATCTTCTTTGGCCTGTGCCAAATCATTCTTAACCTGAGTCAGTTCGCCGTTTTTCTGACCCAACTCATCCTTAGCGGTTTTCAAGTCTGACTTGGTACTTGTCAGCTCAGCATCGAGAGAATCACGCTCTGTCTGCAGCTTATCTCTCTCTCCTTCTGCAGCTGTTAGCTTATTCTGCAGTTCTTTCGCTTTTTCCGTAGCTTCATCTCTCTCATTTTCCGCATCCTTCAGCTGACCCTTGAGAGATTCCACCAGTTTATTCGCCTCATCAAGCGCATCCCTTGTAGTCCCCAGAGTTGTCTCTGTTTCCGACAGTTTCTTATTGGTATCCTCCAGAGTTTTCTCTGTGGCACCCAGTTTTTTCGTTGCTTCCGACAGCGCACTGTCTTTCTCATCCAGAAGCTTCTTGGTCTGTTCCAGCGCACCCTTGGTCTGTTCCAGTTCCTTGTTAACCGCTTCTAAATCAGTATTTGCAGCATCCAGCTTTTTCTGTACAGCACTCAGGTCTGCATCCTTCTTCGCCAGTTCTTCCTTGGCATTATCTAGTGCGGCGCCTGCGTCATTCAGTTCCGACTGCTTCTCGTCCAGTGCATTCTGCATCTCAGCCAGCTGATTCTGCAGTTCTGTCACCTTGTTCGTTTTCTCGGACAACTGACTCTTCACGTCTGCAAGTTCAGCTTCCTTCTCCGCAACCTGATTCTGAACCGCTGCCAGATCACTCTTGGCCGTTGCCAGGTCTCCCTGTGCCTTGGTCAGTGCTTTCGTCTTTTCAGCGACCTCATCCTGGCTAGCACTCAAGCTTGCTTTCGTGTCATCCAATTCCTTCTGTGCCTTAGACAGTGCTGTTGTTTTCTCCGCAACATCATCCTGAGCTTTCTTCAAATCACTCTTGGCCGCTTCTAAATCTTCCTGTGTTTTTGCAAGTTCCGTTTCTTTTGTCGACAGCTGGTCTTTTGCAGTTGCCAGTTCGGTCTTCTTGTTCGACAGCTCTTCCTTCGTGCTATCTAATTCATTCTTTGTTTCTGTCAGACTCTTTGCTGTCTTTTCAAGCTCAGCCTGCAGTTCTTCGTTGGTCTTCTTCAGATTATCGATGTACGCATCGTCTGTACCGATACCAACGGTTCCGTCTTCCTTCTCCGTCGGAGCATATCCGTCCTTGGTGTAGTCTGCAACAACGTCCTTGCTCTTATACGTACCGCCAGTTACCTGGATACCCTTCTTTACAGAATCAGCCTTCTGGCTTCCTTCGTACATATTATCGATTGCGGTGAAATCTCCACCCTTTACGCTAACGCTTCCGATGGTCGATCCATTCTGAGAATTGGTTACCAGAGTGGTAGACTTGAAGGTTCCGCCATTAATGGTCAGTTCACCGTTATCTACAACGTCATCATACTTTCCGTTGAAGAAGTTTGCTTCCTTACCTTCGAAGGTTCCGCCGTTGATGGTGGCCTTGTTCCAGTTCATCACTGCAACCTGTGCGATGTTGGTGAAAGAACCTCCATCGATTACCACTTCACCGCCGTCATCATTCTTGATGGTGTTCAAACCACCGTTGAATGTACCGCTCTTGATGTGGAGTGTCGGATTCTTCGAATTCGTTTTTTCATCGTACTGTTTGTTGTAATTCTGATATCCATTCTCAACCAGGGAGGAGAAGTTGTCGTTCTCCGCCTTAACGGTAGCTCCATCGATGGTCATCTCACCGTGGTTCAGAATGCTGTAGTAAGAGTTCTTGTTCGGATTATCCGACTTGGTCTTGCTACGGATAATAGTAACATCCTTCAGAAGGACTGTACCGTTGTTGTATACCGACGCTTTTGCATTGGTAATATTATCGATGGTTCCGCCACCGATGACGGTGAGCTTTGCACCCTTTGCGACAGTGATGGTGTGATCCTCCACGTTGGTCAGAGTGTGCTTTGCAGTGTCCAGAGTAATATCCTTATCTGCTGGAATGGTAATATCCTCTGCTACATCCTGTACCAGTGTAATGGTATCCCCACTCTGTGCGGCCTTAACAGCCTCTGCCAGCGTCTTGTAGGACTTGTCACCGATGGTGGCATAGCTTTCTTCAATACCGATGCTTCCGTCTTCCTTCTCAGCCGGTGCAAATCCATCTGCCACATAGTCTGCAATGACATCCTTGCTCTTGAAGGTTCCGCCAGATACCTGGATGCCCTCCTTCGCTGCATCGGCCTTGTCTTCATCATTGTCCTTATTTCCACCGTACATGTTCTCAACTGCGGTGAAGTCGCCACCCTTAACGGTAACGGTTCCAATCTGAGAATCCTTGAACGTATTGCATACCAGATTCTTGGTCTTGAAGGTTCCGCCGTTGATGGTCAGCTCGCCCTTGTCGATGGAATCGTCATACTTTCCGTTGTGGATTCCAGCCAGTTCCGTCTCATAAGTTCCGCCGTTGATGGTGGCTACATTCCAGTTCATAACTACTGCCTGCGCGATGTTAGTGAATGTTCCATCATCAATTACCACTTCGCCGCCGTCATCGTTCTTGATGGTGTTCAGTCCGCCGCTGAATGTACCATTCTTGATGTGGAGCTTCGGGTTCTTTGCACTCGTTCCTTCTTTGTATTCATTCTTGTAGTTGAAATAACCATTCTCAACTAGGGAGGAGAAGTTGTCGTTCTCCGCCTTAACGGTTGCTCCATCGATGGTCATCTCGCCACGGTTCAGAATGCTATAGTAGGAATTCTTATCCGGATCAGCGGACTTGGTCTTGCTACGGATAACTGTGACATCCTTCAGCACTGTCGTACCCTTGTTATACAACGGAGTTCTTCCATTGGTAATATTGTCAATGGTTCCGCCACCGGCTACGGTCAGCTTACCACCGTATGCCACGGTAATGGTGTGATCCTTCGCGTTGGTCAAGGTGTGCTTTGCGGTGTTCAGTGTGATGTCCGCATCTGCTGGGATGGTTACATCTTCTGTTACATCCTGCTTCAGCGTAATGGTATCACCGCTCTTTGCAGCCTTAATGGCCTCTGCCAAAGTGGCGTAGCCGGTCTCACCGATTGCCGCAACGCTTTCTTCGGTCTTGTTATTCTCTGCTTCCCCTGCATTCTCCTCGGTGTCTGCCTGTGGGCTGGCACTCTTCGATTCTGCCTGGGAGGCTTCTTCCTGCCCATTTTCCGAAGATTCAGTCTGTGCGGAATCATTCTGATTCTCTCCGGTCTGGGTCTCTGTTGTCGATGTAGTATCGCTCGACTCTGCAGTATCCGCAAATGCGAACGATGGCATATATGTCATCGTCATGAATACGGATAGAAGCAGGGCCATAGCACGATTCTTGCTATTCATCGTGTCCCCCTTTGCTCTATGAGCTCATTATAGTAATACATGTTACAATGACATTATAGTCTCCATTATAATGTCATTTCAATAGACAAATGAAAAAGTTTTCACAGTTGTGTAAATTTTTACACGTTGTTTGCCTTTTTCTTTCTCAATTTCTTCCAAACCTCATTCAAAACACAATATATAGTTGTGTTACCCCCCCCATAGTACATATATGTTGTTATCCTATTATTCGAACTCGCTGTCGAAACTAGATTTTTCCGGATTAATCTAGACGGTAAAAGGATATTTTTACCATGCTAAAAGGCGTCCGGAGTGCATATTTATACACTCTGAACGCCTTATTCCGTGCTTCTATATCTTAACAAATTCTACGCTTTCTTGTAGGTGCTATATGCGAACATGGTTAGAATCGGGTAGATTTCCAGACGACCCAGAAGCATGTCCACACACATAATCAGCTTGGAGAAGCTTCCATAGGCCGCGAAATTAGCCATGGGGCCCACTGCATCAAATCCTGGTCCGATATTATTGAAGGTGGCCATGACTGCGGTGAAATTGGTGGTCATGGAGAATTCCTTTGGATCCAGGGATATCAACAGGAAGCTGATAATCAGGATGAACACGTACAATGCCAGATAGGCCTGTACATGCTGGATGGTTTTCTCGCTGACCCGCTCCCCATCAATTCGCACGGTGCGAATTTCTTCCGGATGGAACACATTGTGCAGGTTCCGCCTTGCCGATTTCATCAGAATCAGAATTCTAGATACCTTGATTCCACCACCGGTACTGCCAGCGCAAGCGCCCACGAACATGAGAACTGCCAAGATAGCTTTGGAGAAATCCGGCCACAGGTTGAAGTCCACGGTGGAATAGCCCGTGGTGGTGATGATGGACGCCACCTGGAAGGAAGCATCTCGCAGGGTCTTTCCCATGCTTCCATCCGCGCCGAAGCGAATCAAATTCGCAGTGATGAACACAATGCTCCCCAGTACAATCAGCGCATACAACCGAAACTCTTCGCCTTTTGCCACCTCTCGGAAACGTCTGTGCGCAATCATGTAGTAGACGCTGAAGTTAATTCCGAACAGGAGCATGAACACGGTGGTAATCCACTGAGCCAAGGGCGTGTACTCCGCACAGCCTGAATTCAGCACCGAGAATCCTCCGGTTCCCGCCGTTCCGAAAGCGATACAGAATGCATCGAAAGGCTTCATTCTGGCAAGGAGAAGCAACAGAATGTTGATGGCGGTGAGTATCACATAGATTCGGTACAACACCGTGGCCGTATCCCTCATTCGAGGTACCATCTTGTTAACGGATGGTCCCGGGGACTCAGCTCTCAGTAGGTGCAGAGAATATCCCTCTCCCTTGTGGGCGGAAGGAATAATGGCCAGAAAGAATACCAGTACGCCCATTCCTCCAATCCAATGGCTGAAGGATCGCCAGAACAGGAGGCCCTTGCCCAAGGCTTCTACATCCGATACCACGGAAGCTCCGGTGGTGGTGAATCCCGATACGATTTCGAAAAGGGAGTTCACAAATCCCGGGATTCGGCCGGAAAGATAGAAGGGAAGCGCTCCGATAATACTCAGAAGAATCCATGCGAAGGCGGTTACTATCATCCCTTCTTTTGCATAGAAATTCATCCGGCACCGGTTGGAGCCTGCAAAAAACACAAATGCAATCGCTGCTGCAATCACCATGGCCCCTACGAAACCGATGACCGCCATCTGGTCCCGGGTCGCAATAGCAATGATGAAGGATGGCACCATCAATCCGATTTCGATAATCAGAATCCAGGACCACATCCGCATCATGATTTTATAGTTCATCTATTTCTTCTCGTTCCTCCTCAAAAATATCGTTCAGCTGCAGAATTGGCCAAGATCCGTTGGATACCACGATGACCCGATCTCCCGGCTGGAAGAAACTGGTTCCGCTTGGGAACTCTATCTTTCGATCTCTCGTGATTGTGGCCAGTAGCACATTTTTCTTGAATTCGATGTCCTTCAGCGGCTCATTGCAGTGAAGGGTGTCCTCGTTCACTCGGAACTCGTAGGCCTGTGCCCGTCCTCCCGCAATGGAGTGCAAGGTTTCTGCGGAATCCGACCCGTTCTGCATGGCCCGGACGTACCGGAGAATGGTATTTCCACACAGAATCTTCGGCGTGATTACGCTTCCCACCGGCATGTTGGCAATCAGAGAGATGTTCTCCCCACGGCCCAGCTTGGTCACTACCTTCGGTACATTCAGTTCGTTGGCATACAGGGATGTGATGACGTTCAGCTCATCCATACCAGTCATGGAGATAAAAGCATCTGCTTTCTCTATGTGTTCCCGGTCCAGAACCGATTCTTTGGAAGCATCCCCCTGAATGATGGTGGCATCCCGAAGCCGATCCGCCAAATACTCGCAGCGTTCCATCCGTTGCTCAATAATCTTGACGCCAATCCGCTCCTCTTCCAGGCGCTTAGCCAGATAATAGGTAATCCGTCCGCCTCCGGTGATGGTGACATTGCGGATTCGCTTCGTGACTATATTCAAATTATGAAGGAGGGTACTCAGATTGGCCGCCGATGCGGTAACGTAGACGTGATCCCCCTTCTCCAGGATGAAATCACCGGATGGAATGATAACCTCATCACGCCGGGCCACTACGCAGATCAGAATCTGACATTTTACAATCTCATGCATCCGATATAGAGGCTGCCCACAGAGCGGACTGTTCTCTCGAACGCTGAGTTCGACCAGATCCACCAATCCGTTGACGAACTCCTCTCGGCTCAGAAAACCCGGGTACCGGAGCAAACTGCTGATTTCGTGGGCAGTCTGGAATTCCGGATTCACCGTCAGCGACAATCCCAGCTGGTCTCCCAGCATATCCGTACTCTCCATGTACTCCGGAGAACGAACCCTGGCAATGGTCGTAATGTTCGGATTCAGGCCCTTCGCAGTCAAACAGGTCAGAAGGTTGGTCTCATCTTCCCCTGTTGCGGCAATCAGAAGATCGGTTCTTGCGATATTTGCAGCCTTCAGCACACTGACAGAGGCACTATTTCCCTCAATGGACATTACGTCATACTGTTCCAACGCCACTTCCAGTGCTGCAGAATTTCGGTCAATTACCACCAAATCATGGCCGTCTCTCGATAGTTGGTCCGCTAGCAAGCTTCCCACTTTACCGGTTCCGGCAACGATAATCTTCATTATATATTTCCTCCTAGAAAATGTATTTGTCTTTAAGCGTACTGTAAATGATACCACAAATTTCCCTCGGTATCGACAGGAATATCGTAAAAACATGGATTTTACGAATTTATTTTTATTGAAATTATGTAAAAGATAATACATAATATATTGTATATGAGTTCTTTGGGATCTCATCACTATTTCTTTATTAACAGGAGGATTAATTATGGCTAAATATGATTGGGGAACATTCGGATTCCATATTCCGGAAATCATGCTTCCTAAGGAAGGCACTGATTACAGTAAGTGGGCGGTTGTTGCATGCGACCAGTACACATCGGAGCCGGAATACTGGGAACAGGTAGAGGAAATCGTCGGTGATGCTCCTTCTACACTGCGCCTGATGCTCCCGGAAATCTATCTGGGCAAAGAAGCAGAAGCAGAGAAGAGTGCTGAGATTCGCAAGACTATGGATCAGTACCTTTCCGATGGAACACTCCGCACGCTGGAGCCGGGATGCATGCTGATTAAGAGAACGGCAGAAGGCAGAACCCGTACCGGTCTGGTTATCGCAACCGATCTGGAGAAGTACGACTTCAACAAGGGATCCACGTCCCTGACTCGTGCAACTGAGGGAACTGTTATCGAAAGAATCCCACCTCGTCTCAGAATCCGTGAAGGTGCGCCAATTGAGATGCCGCACATTCTGATTCTGATTGACGATCCGGACAAGAGCGTCATCGAACCGCTGGTGAACGCACCTCAGACTCCAGTATACGACACGGACCTCATGTTGGAAGGCGGACATATCACCGGTTCCTTCATCGCAGAGAAGGATTTGGAAGGTGCGAAGGACGCCCTTTCTGCTCTGTATGACAAGGCTGTTGAGAAATACGGCGAAGGCAACGTAATCTTCCAGGCAATGGGCGACGGCAACCACTCCCTGGCTACCGCAAAGACCATGTGGGAGAACCTGAAGAAGACTCTGACACCGGAAGAAGCGGAGAACCACCCAGCTCGTTATGCACTCTGTGAGATTGAGAACATCCACGACGAGGGCATCGTATTCGAGCCGATTCACCGTGTAATCTTCGCAAAGAAGGGTCAGTCCGGCATGGATCTGGTAAATGAGACCGTAGAGCTCCTCAAGGAACAGAACGGCGGCGCACACCTGGCAGAGGATGGCTACAAGGCCGCTGAAGGGGAGTTCGCAATCCCATATGTTACCGGTGAGCAGAGAGGAACCATCGTGGTTACCGATCCATCCAACAAGCTGGAAGTGGGTGCACTCCAGAATGCACTGGATATCATCGTAAAGGAAAAGGAAGATGCCGACATCGACTACATCCACGGAACGAAAGCCGTTGAGTCCCTGTCGAAGGAAGCCGGAAATGCCGGATTCTATCTCCCTGCAATGGACAAGTTCATGCTCTTCCCTGCAGTTGCCGCAGACGGTGCACTGCCGAGAAAGACTTTCTCCATGGGCGAAGCCAACGAGAAGAGATACTACATCGAGAGCCGTTACATCGGTAAGTAATAACGGAATATTAACATCAGACAAAAGGGGGGCTGCCGCATTGCGGCAGCCCCCCCTTTTATCTCGTCTTTTCGTGCTACAGCGGAATAGTGGCCGTAATCCGAAGAGAATTTCCGTCCTCCGTGTAGGCACCGATTTTCCCTCCATGGGCTCGAACCACCGCCTGAGCGATGGAAAGGCCAATACCGTGTCCGCCGGTTTCCGTGTTCCTGGAATTCTCCGAGCGATAGAACCGATCGAAGAGATGGGGAAGTTCCTCTGGATTTATGGAATCCACGGAATTGCTCACCGTCAGGAAGAGGGTCTTCCCTCGTGTCCAAGCCGCTAACCGAATTTCACCTTCATCCGAAGAATATTTGAAGGCGTTGTCCAGCAGAATGCTGATAAGTTTCTGAAGGGCGCTTTCGTCTCCCTTCAGTGCAATTCCATCGGAAATATCGTAAGAATAGTCCTTGTGATCCACCCGCGCCCTGGCATCGAAGGACTTGGCCACTTCACGGACAAGTGCGGTGAAATCCAGGTACTTCATGACGGTCGAATTCTTCTGGGATTCCTCCATCCGGGTCAAATACACCAGCTCGTTGGTAAGGGTGGCCAAGCGACTTGTCTGTTGCTTGATATCCTGCAACCATTCGTTCGGTTCCCCATCCTCCTGAGTCATCTCCATCACCGAAATATCCGCATTGATAATGGTCAGCGGAGTCCTTATTTCGTGTCCCGCATCTGTGATGAACCGCCGCTGTTTCTCGTAACTTTCCTCCACCGGCCGTAGAACATTACGGGAAAAGAAAAGAATCAGCAGAAATACAATCACCACTCCGATGACGGACGTCAGTATACTAACGTTCCGGAAAGCCCGGAAATTATCCAGGGACCGGGAGCAATCCAGGAATATATACCGGGTGCCACTGGTACTGGTAATCCTTGTGCAACGGAAATCTCCGATAAAAGCACGGTCCCCATCGTTCTTGAGTTTCCGGCTAGCCTTCCGTTCAAATCGGGTTAACGTATCCGCATCCGACACCAGAATCTGAGAGGAATCAATTTCCTTGATGATTTTATTTGAATCCACCAGTACAGAAAAGTATCGGGTCTCGAAGGGAATTGAGGATGAATTTTTCTTCTTATTCAGCTGTATCTGAAAAATATCTCCTGGGCCTTCCTCCCCGACGTTCGGCGTCAGGCTCCGATGTCGCCGCTGAATCACGATGGGGTCTTCCGCGTCGGAAACGCTGGCTTCGGAGGACTTCTTTTTCGCAAAGAAGCTCTTCGGAAAAGTTCCGTTGTTATTCGCCAGAACCGTCAACGTCCAATCCGAACGGGTCACCACATTTCGGTAGTTCACCCCGTTGATAACCACCATGAGCAGTGTCAATGCAAACATCACAGAAAGCATGGCCACCGTGATGAACCGGATTCGCAATTTCTTAACCATACTGTCTCCTCATTGCTCCTTACTGATTGTCGGATTCGTCGATTACCAGAGAGTATCCCACATTCCGGGTGGCCTTGATTAGTACGTGGGCCCCTAATGTTTTAAGCTTCCGACGCAGGTAGGAAATGTACACCCAGATGATGCTAGTCTCCGCATCGCTGTCTAATCCCCAGATCCGCTCGAAAATCTGTTCCGTACTCAGCACCTGATTGGGGTGATCCATGAGAAGTTCCATCAGCTGGAACTCCTTATTGGCCAGCCGCAAGGTGTTCTCTCCGCAGGAAAGTTCGTAATTAGTCTGACTCAGCGTTACATCCCCGAAGGACAGAAGAGAAGACGCGTTCTTCGTCTGCACCCGTGTGATTGCCCGAATCCGAGCTAGAAGTTCCTTCGGATCAAAGGGTTTCGTCAGATAATCGTTGGCACCCAGGTCCAATCCCAGCACCTTGTCATCCACCTCAGATCGAGCCGTCAGAATTAGCACTGGTGTCAGGTTGTTCTCGCTCCGCATGGTGCGAAGCACGGTCAGCCCATCCACCTTCGGCATCATCAAGTCCAGAATTACCGCGTCATAGCTGCTGACCGCCAGAAAATCCAGTGCCTCTTCGCCGTTATACGCCGAATCCACCGAGTAGTGGCTAGCCTCCAAAATCTTAGTCAGCGCCCGAGACAGGGATTTCTCATCTTCCGCAAGAAGTAGTCTCATTCTATCAAATCCTTTCTTTTCAAATCTTTTCACATTATAGTAACCCCTATTCCTTAACCGGACTTAAGACCTTTGTAAAAATACCTGAAATCACAAATACAGAACCGATGAAAATCAGCATAATCCGTTCCACCGTGTCGGAGAAGAACCCTTCCGGCAGTAAATTGATCAGGTTATCCACCTTCGGGTCCAAAAGCCACAGATTGTTATTAAAGAACATGTGGTGGAACAGAACGAAATATTGGTCGAAATTCCTGGCCACCAGCAATGCCACCACCAGAATCACTCCCAGGAGAATCAGATTCACCCGGGCAACTTTTCGAAGGAAGCCGGAGAACTTCTCTCGATTACCCTCTTTCCAGCTGCACCATCCCATCAAGAGGAAAATTCCCACGCAAAGCACCCCGCACCCATTCCGAATGCGAAAGCCCTTCATGAACAACACTCGGCAGTCTGCAAGGTGCTGCTTCTCCCGCGTGCTGAAGAACTCCTGCCGCTTCCCATCCAGTGTGGTGTATACGACGAGATTCTTCCGGTAACCTCGAAGGTATTTCATCATTTCATTCGTTACCTGCAGCGCCGAATCCATGCTCATTTCCCCTCGCACGTCCTCCAGCACCATGTATTTGTCATATTCTTTTTCAAACCAGCTCGGCGTCCAGTACACCACCGCTTCCACTGAGGTGAGAAGTATGCACGCGAGAAGCAGCAGAGAGAATATAAGGGGTATTCCCCACTCCCAGGTTCTTCGCCAGGAATGCTGGTTATTGTCATTATTTATCATTATTTTGAATCCTTACGTGCTAATTCGATTTGCTCAGGCTAATTTTACCACAAATGTCTCAGCATATTAAAGGAATAAGCGGGAAAGCCATTTGACACGCTTCCTATCAGGTGATACAATCAGCCCGTTGTAATAATTCAGAAACAAGGGAAAGCGGAGAATACTGTAATGACGAAAAGTAATTTCCTACTGATTAATCGAAATCCCCAGGTGTTCGAAAAGGTTCTGGTGGGCCAGAAGGGCATCATCTTGCAGGACAAGGACGGAAAAGTGCTGGACAATGGCATTCTGGTACTGAACGATACGGTACGGGCGGTGCTTTACTGCGATGAAGTCCGAAATATCACATTTCTGGTGACGAAGCCGGGGGCTTACGGAATTGAAACTCTTATTTTTGCCCAGGAGGATCTGTATCAGGAAGTTCTTAAAGAAATAAAAAAAGGATTTCCGAAACTGGAGATTAGTCCCCAGAACAAGAAGCTGAACCGCTACGCCGAACGACTGATGGAGAAGCTTCGGGACGGGCAAGAGGTCCGCATCGTGGATGCGGTGAAAGAATCGGAAATGATTATCTGCCCAGAGTGCGGCGTGCAGTGTGCGCCGGGAACCCCTTACTGCATGGAGTGCGGAGCAGAACTTCCGGTGAAGTAAGCGAGAAAATCATTATATTGAAGAACGGAGAGAAACGATATGAAGAAATTATACAAAGAACACAAGCCCCTATTCTATTTCTTTGGAATGCTGTTCTGGCTGGCCCTGGGCGTGGTGGGTATCTTCCGGAAATGGGATATGCTGAGCCTTCTGATGTGCCTCAGCTTGGCGGCATCCTGCTTTGTTTTCATCGGAACATCCAAGAAGGATGAGGAGTGGATTGCAAAGTACGGGGATCCGGACGAGTATGAGAAGAAGATGAAGGCACTGGAAGAAGCGAAATTAGCGGAGGAATCCGAAGCCGCCTCTTCCGAAGCAGATTCTGAAGAGGAAAGCACCGAAGAGTTCCAGGGAGAGGAAGTGGCTTTCGTAGATGAGGATGGCCAGGTTGAGGAAGCGCTGGACGTGCCTTTCGAAGTGGAGAAGTAGTTCATACCTCTTTAGAAATAGCAGAAATCAAAACATGATAATAGTGCCGGCAACACGAAGAAGTGTCGCCGGCTTTTACTATTCATCCATATCCAATTCCTGAACTACTTTCTTAAACTCGTAGAATAAATCAATGTACTGTTCCACGATGGCATTACAATAAGTCTTTACGATTTCACAGTCGTAATCGTGAGCAAGAGCATTTCGTACTTTTAGCATTTCCATCCAAGCATCATCGGAAATCAGGTTTGCTTTGTACGACTCCCGCAGCACTTCCCTTGGCGACCCGCTGATAAACCCTGTAATGGCATAATACTGAACCAGAATATCCTTCATTGTCTTCCACGCCAAGTCAAATGTAATGCTGAACTTCGCACTGGTTCCGCTAAGTACAAAAGAATCACTCATGTCTCGCTCCCGTGCCTCCGCCAGCGCTTCCAGCGAATTGCAGAAGGACTGGAACCGTCTCTTAAATTTCTCGCCCATACTGTCTGATATCCTCCATCAATAGTTCATTTCTACAGGTATCCATATTCAAAAGGTCCACACTATACAGCGTTGGCAAATCCTCGATCTGTTCTTCCAACTGTTCGAAATCACGCACACCGCTCACCGCAATATCGATGTCACTGCGTTCCATCGCCGTTCCCTTTGCCCGGGACCCGTAGAGAATCACGCGGGTGGCATGGAAATTCCGACACCGCTCCGCTACCTCCTGAATCACCTCATCTGCCGTCATGTTGGGCTCCTTTCTTATATCGCTTCACACATACTTTCTCTTCCGGTAAAAGTAATATGGAATCACCATGGTCAGCGCCAGAAGCCAGGTGATGGGATAGCTGATGATGACCGTAAATACCTTGTGGTACTTCGGCAGTATCAGCAGAAGCCATGGAATCCGAAGCCCCAGTGTGCACCCAGTGGTGATCAGTGTCGGTATCTGAACATCTCCCAGCCCTCTCAGCGCGCCGTTGAAAATCTCCAGAATTACGGAGAAGATATACCATGGAATGAACTGATGCATCATGGTGACACCAATGTCGATGACGTGGCTATCTGTCAAGAAGAGACATAGGATGGGCCGGGAGAACACATACAGAGCTGTGATAATCACTCCCTGTACCAGCACGGACTGCAGGAGGCCCATGCGAACGCTGCGGAACACTCGGTCTTTCTTTCCGGCGCCGTAGTTCTGCCCGCAGAAGGTGGTAACCGTCACCCCAAAGGCGTTCATGGCAGCCCAAAAGATTACATCTGTCTTGAAATAAGCCGCCCAGGCTGCTACCACATCCGAGCCGAATCCGTTAATGCAGGCCTGAATCAAAATATTGGTCAGGCCGTAGGCCACCGCCTGCACGGATCCCGGCGTTCCCAGTCGGAGCTGGTGTGTTAGGATTTTGCTGTCAAAGCCCTCCCGAAGGTCCCGTATCCGAAGAGATAGATGGAATGGCATTCCTTCTACCTCTTTGCTTTTGACCAGTGCCCGCATAACCAGAACGGCACTGACACCCTGAGAGAACACGGTAGCCGCTGCCGCACCGATAACCTCGAAGGGAAATACTACCACCAACAGGATATCCAGCACAATATTCAGCACGCAGCACACAATCAGGTAGTGGAACGGTCTCTTGGAGTCCCCCACCGCCCGAAGGATGGCCGCCCCCATGTTATAGAGAATAACACTGCTGATTCCACCGAAATAGATGTACATATACTGCATGGAATACTCCATGAGGTTCTCCGGCGTCCGCATCAGTTCCATCATGAACCGGCTAAAAAGAACTCCCAGCACCGTCATCACCACCGAGGAAATCAGCCCGAAGGCCGCCACTGTGTGAAGGGCCTTGTGGAGCTTCTTTTCGTCCTTCGCCCCGAAATACTGGGACAGGGTTACGGAGGCCCCTGCGAACAATGTGGTGAACACCATGGTCACAATGTAAATAATCGTACTGGCCGATCCGCCAATGGCGCCCAGACCGTCCGTTCCCACGAAACGTCCCACAATGGCAGCATCTACCAGACTATATATCTGCTGAAAAATAGTTCCGGCCACCAAAGGGAGGAAATACCGCATCATTTCTCTCCCGATGGGGCCGTCTGTAATTTGATTTGTAATCTGATTTGTAGTCGAATGTTCCATTTCTAAGCCCCTTCAGATTGCAACCGAATTCATTCGCCGGAAGTCCGGAACGGGTGCAATCTTCTTTTAGCTCAATGTACCACGCTTATTTCGTATCTGCAAGCATGATTTTGAGAGAGTCATCCCCGAAGAATGTGTTGGCGTTATAGAGGAACAGCACATCGGTGATTTTCTCCGACTGAATCAGGTCCTCCAGATTCTCGAAATAATATCTTGGATCCACCACCACGATTTCCCGGTAGTGCTGGGTCAGGAAGGGCACAAAACTGTTGGCGTAAGAATCCTTGATGAGAAGCAACCGCTTCTGGTTGGCCACTGGTGTTTCCACCGTGTACATGGGATGGTTGCTTCCGCCGAATACGGTGTAGGCATCCTTCTTCTTCAGGTTCTTCAGGTTGTAGAACGCAGTGGTTTTCTTCTGGGTGTCGGTGTAGTAAATCACGGACTTTGCCGCCTGCTTTCCCGTAGGCTGGTACAGCTTAATCACATCGTTCTGTCCGTTATTGAATCCGCTCTTGGAATAGAGGGTTCCCTGGAAATCTTCTTTGACCACCTTGGCGCCGAAATCCTTCGGCTTATCTCCTGTAAGGGCCTTGATGGAATTCTCATAAGCCAGATAGGCACCATCGGAAGTCCAGTGATGGTCCGTGCGATAGTAGAGCTGCACGTCTTTCTTTTCCTTGCGGAAAGGTTCGCGAACGTCGATTGGCTTGATTCCATATCCAGTGATTGCTTGAAAGAAATCGTCCATCTGTCGGTTTTGATCCGCCATCCGAAGGGTCTTCGGCAGGTTCTCCGAAAGCACATTTCCCGCATTGGGAACCAGCATGAAGTGCATCTTAAGCTTGGAATGAGTCCGAGCAAACTGCTGAAGTGCCTCCTCGGTTTCCGTCAAATTCTTCGGATTCGGCACGGTCAGATTCTCCATTAGGTAGCCGTCCTTGGCCCGATACACGCCGTTATTCTCCAGAACTCCCACCGTCTCATCCGCTGCCGCTTTCACCTTGATGAACTGATCCCGTCCTGGAATCTGATCGTCCACGTAGTCTTCAATCTTGCTTTCAAAACGGCCGTCCAGGTATTCCGACAAGGAGAACTTCGGAAAGGCCTGAAGGGCCCGGTTCTCTGCCGCGGAATACTTTCTGTCCGGTATCAGAATCCCGATTATCAGCATTCCGAAGATGACAGTCAGAAAACATATTCCCAATATTTTCGACATTTTCTGTTTTCTGTCCAGCATGTTTTTCCTTTCTATCTATAAATAAATCAGTATTCTTTTGTTCCCCCAGTATTAGAACCGGAAGTACAGGAACGGATTGTAGGATCCGAACACCAGATACGCAATGCTGAGAATGAGAATCAGCATGAGAAGCAGAATGCCGGTGTACTCGCCTCGCGAACTCTTCTGCAGATTCCGGAACCAGTCCATGGAGGAAGGTGTGGAGAACCACACTCCCGCCGCCAGCAGTATTCCGCTGGTTCTCAGAATGTACAGAGTCTTCATGTTGGCAAAAGCATGGCCGGAAAGGCCCAACATGACCGCAAAATATTCTTTCATCGCCCCGAAGTCCGTAATACTGAAGAAGGTCCATCCAATCATGACGATTACCATGGTATATAGATGACGAACCCACTTCGGCCACTTCTCAATGTAGTTCTTCAGTGCGTATTTCTCGATAATCAAGAGTACGCCGTAGTAAGTACCCCAAAGCACGAAGTTCCAGCTGGCACCGTGCCACAGGCCGGTTAACGACCACACAATCAGCAGGTTCAGAATGTGCCGCGGCACCGTTACCCGGTTTCCACCTAGCGGAATGTAGACGTATTCTCGGAACCAGGTGCTGAGGGAGATGTGCCATCTCCGCCAGAATTCCGTAATGCTGTCGGAAATGTACGGGTACCGGAAATTCTCGCTGAAATCAAATCCGAACATTCTTCCCAGTCCGATGGCCATATCCGAATAACCGCTGAAATCAAAATAAATCTGCAGGGTGTATGCCCCGATTCCAATCCAGTAGGTTACCACAGAAATGTCGCTTCCCGTCAGGGCACCGATGGATGCGTACAGGGCGCCGAAATTATTGGCCAGCAGCACCTTCTTACCCAAGCCAAAGATGAATCGCTTTGTCCCCTCTGCGAAATCAATCCAATCCGTCGAACGAACACTGAGTTGCTCTTCCACATCCCGGTACTTGACAATCGGTCCGGCAATCAGCTGCGGGAACAGAGACAGGTACAGGGTGAATCGGAGAAAGCTTGGCTGAGGGCCTACGTTCTTCCGATACACATCGAAAATATAGGAGAGGGCCTGGAAGGTGTAAAAGGAGATTCCGATTGGCAGCGACAGCGCTGTGTAGTGGATATTCATTCCCGTCAGGGAGTTGAATGTGTCCATCAGGAATCCGAAATACTTGAAGAAGCCCAGAATTAGAAGGTTCATCACCAGGGCAAAGAGCATGGACCCCTTGCCGGACTTTCCCTTCTCATGAGCACGTCCGATTTGAAGTGCACTGTAGTAATTGAGAAAAGCGCTGTAAATCATCAGTACAATGTACACCGGTTCTCCCCAGCTGTAGAACAGCAGACTGGCTACCAGCAGCACGGTATTTCTAGCCTGAATGTTTCGCTTCGGCATCAGGTAATATAATGCCAACGTAATCGGGAGAAAATAGAATAAGAAAAGGATGCTACTGAATAACACTTCGGAACACCTCCTCGTATTTCTCCGGATTCTTCGAAACGCAGTAGAAGAAGTACTTTCCCTTGGTCTCGATCACCGCATTTCCCAGAAGCTTCATCTGGTTGGTGCCGTATCCGTCAAAGGCTTTCTTCTGTGATTCCACACGGCCTTCCGCTGTATCTTGAAGCCCGCTCAGGTCATCGGTACTCTTCACCTTGATGATGAGAAGCTCATCCACGCCCAGGGACTCCTTGCTCTTATAGTATATCCAGGAGTCGTAGTTCTCGGAATTCAATCCCATGAACTGCAGAAGTTTCCGTTGATTGCACTTCTCCATCTTGTTAATATTCGTTTTTTCCGTCATGGCACTTTCAATATCCGACATGGACACGTCCTTCGCGCTGGCGGAATGATATATCCCACCTAAGAATCCGACAAGGGCCAGAATCAAAAGCACCCGGACAATGATTGGAGGTACCTGATTGATTTTATCTGCAAAAGTTCTGTTCATTAAAGATCCGCCTCTTCTATCATTCGATCCATCCACAT
>JAUNEW010000005.1:0-29712 GCA_030525365.1 Eubacteriales bacterium | reverse complement strand
GCAAAAGTTCTGTTCATTAAAGATCCGCCTCTTCTATCATTCGATCCATCCACATCGGATAGTAGGCACTGGCCGCGTGGATTCCATCCCCAGCGTACAGGCTCTTGTGTTTCGGAAGGATATCCACTCCATCCACATAGGTGTACCCTTTCTTCTTGCACATTTCCTCAATGGCTTTGTTGAATTGCTTATAGTTCTTCAGCACTTTCTTCCGTTTGATAGCCCCCTTGGTCGGGGTAGAAATGCTGCAGACGTAGATTTCCGTCTTCGGACTCTTCTTGTGCACCCCAGCCAGCAGCTTCTCGTACCGAGCGATGAAGGATTTCGCATTGCCACGGTAATTTCCCATATCGTTCATGCCGAAGGCAAAGAACGCCGCCTTCGGATAGGTTGCTGCCGCTTTCTTGAAGAGTTTCTCATCGTTAATTAGGGATGCTCCAACAGAACTGAAGACCTGCTTCTTGGAGAGCCACTGATAGACCGAGAGACCCTCCGTCAGGGAATCTCCTACCACTACGCAATTCCGGAAGCGCTCCATGTACCAAGCCCGCTTCCCGGAAGCGGAATCTCCAGACTTCAGGCTGGCATCCATCCGAGAGATTTCCTTCTCCACCGATGCCACATCCCCCTTCTGAGCCGCAGCCACCTGCTGCTGATTGACCTTCAGTTCGTAGCTGCTGTAGCTATCGTCGGAACTGTTAAAGCTCATGAGATGGGACACAAAAATAACCAGGAACAAGCCTAGCACAATGCCCGGCAGTGCTCCCCGTTTCGTCACCTTCGTTGCTCCTTCCGGAGCCTTATTATTCATATTTTTTCTACTTTCCATCTTATCCATAACCATAGATAATACTAACGCAAAATTCACCGGCATTCAACCAATCCCAGGTTCTTTTTAAAATAAATAATTCAAAAGTTTGAAAAATTCCGGCAAAGCCCACGTCTAGCACAAGCAAAGACTCCGAAGCCTCTGCTCCGGAGTCCCCTATCTTGTCATTCGTTGTTGTTTCTAAGCCCTGCTACTTCGCCGGTTTGAACATCTCCATCTGGCCAATCTTATCGAAGGCTCTTCCCAGCTCCTCGCAGTCGCAGGTGCAGGCAATTCGCAGGAATCCTTCCCCGCAGTCGCCGAAGGCATTCCCTGGCAGTGTCAGTACATGTGCCTCGTCCAGAATCCGTTCTGCTACCTCTGCAGAGGTCAATCCCGTATCTTTGACGTTAATAAAGAGATAGAAAGCCCCCTTCGGCGGATACAGTACGTGCATGTTGCTGAGCTGATTGATGCGCTCTGCTGCGTAGAACACTCTCTTGCGGTATTCCGCCACCATCGCCGGCTGGAAGTCCTTATAGGTCCGATAAGCTGCCAATGCCGCTCTCTGGCTCGGTGCGGATACGGTGAAGGCCACATTCATGTTAATGTCCGCCATAACATTGATAATTTCCTTCGGTGCAATGATATTGCCCACGCGCCATCCAGTCATGGTGAAGTTCTTTGAAACCGTGTTGATGATGATGCTCCGCTCCTTCATCCCAGGCAGGGATGCGAACGGAACGAAAGGCTCCTGGTAGCTGAATGCGGTGTAAATATCGTCGCATACCACCAGCAAATCGTACTTCTCCGCAATCTTCGCAATCTTCTCCATGGTCTCCAGGGAAAGGCAGCTTCCCGTCGGATTGCTCGGTGTATTCAGAACGATTGCCTTGGTTCTCTCGGTAATCAAGGATTCCAGTCTCTCCACGTTCACCTGGAAATCCTCCTCCTCGTAGGTCGGAAGTTCCACCGGAATACCTCTTGCCATCTCCACCTGCTGCGGATACGGTGTGAAATACGGTGCCTGCAGGATCACCTCGTCGCCATCATCCAGAATGGTTTCCATTACCAAATGCATGGCCAGCGTTCCCGCTGCCGTGATGATAATCTCATCATCGGTTACATCCATATCGTATTCATTCTTATAAAACTTGCAAATCTCTGCCCGAAGTTCCGGATCTCCCCGGAATTCCGTGTACTTGGTGTGGCCAGCCAGAGTATCCTGATATGCCTGTTCAATTACCCCTTTGTCGGTCAGCAGGTCCGGATCGCCCAAGCTCAGATTGATGACATCATCGTACTGCTTTGCCTTTGCGTTCACCGCACCCATAGCCGAAGACCGGTTTTTCCAGTAGCGTTTTGCAACGTATTTGTTTTTCATGTTCCCATTCCTTCCTAGATTCACTTATTATTCGTTTAATATTTATAAATCCAACCATGTTTTATTGTATATTTTAACAATCTTTATGTCAAGAAGAAAACTTCCGGATTGTCCGGAAGTCTCTTTTACCGTGTTTAATACTCTTAATAAAAAAATTTAATACCGTTCCATATGATCCGTCAGAGGCAACCCCTTTCGCTTCCGATTCAGCATGGTCAAATACTTGTTCGGAATCTCCACGGCGATAAATCCCAGCGCAATGCCCAGGCAGGACATGAGCAGGGACCAACCGCTTTCCTTGGATAGAGCGTAGTCTTTCATCACCAGGTAGTACATCATGTTATAGAGCGCTTTTCCCGGAACCACCGGGAATACAGATGTGGTCAGAAAAATGGTGGCCGGTGCCCGGTTCACCCGCGCCATGACCTCCGCGAAAACCGCCACGAAAGCGGAACCCACCCAGGTCGCTTGGAAGTTGCTATTCGTCCCATCCAGCACAAGACAGTAGAATATCCAGGTGAAGAAGGCGCCCACACCGGAATAGAAGAGCTGCATTCCATGGACCTTGAACATCATTCCGAAGCCGATACAGCCCAGAGTACAGGTAATCAGCTGCATTACGAAATTCCACGTCAGCATGTTCTAGAAACGCTCCCCATGTTCCGATACCTTCTGGCCTTTTCGGCGCTTGTTCATGATAGTCATGTACTTGTTGAAAATATCCACCACGATAAATCCTAGGGCAATTCCCAGACAGGTGAGCACTAGTGTGATGGCCTCTTCCTTCGCAATCTTGTAATCCTCCATCACTAGGTAGTACATCATGTAGTACAGATTCGGTCCCGGAACCAGGGGGAATACAGATACGGTGAGGAAGATGGTGGCCGGTGCTCGGTTCACCCGCGCCATAATCTGAGCGAAAATCGCCACGAAAATGGCAGCAAACAGCGTCCCCTGGAAATTACTAGTAGTCATTTCGTAGACGACGTAATACACCGCCCAGGTGAAGAAGGCACCAATACCGGAATAGACCACCTGGATGCCCTTTACGTTGAACCAGAGTCCGAATCCGACGCAGGCCAGCGTACAGAAAATCAGCTGTGTTGTGAAACTCGGTGCCAGTACCAGCATATTACATCACTCCTTTCAGCAACAGAATCGGCAGTGCGATTCCAATAGCAATTCCCGTGGCACCCAGTACAGAGTTCCACATGTTAACGATTCCGGACAAAGTATCCCGGTGAAGCAAATCGCGGATTCCGTTGGTGAATCCGATTCCGGAAATCAGAAGCATCACCACACCTACCGTGATGTAGTTCACGTGATTGCCGATGCCAATCGCCACGGCGATGATGATGAACAGCTCCACCACGCAGGAAATAATTGCATTGTATATCAGCGGATTGTGCTCGTATTTGCCCAGAACATCTCCCAGGGCCACGATGATGATGGAGGCCAGGATTGCCACAATGGTGTCCATGAAATTAGAGTTAAAGAACACCGCGAATCCGGCACCACCCATGATACCTGCCACATAGTGTTCCCACTTCGGCTGAGGCGGACGATCCATTACCTCTTGAAGCTTCGCCTTGAGCTCCGGCGCATCTGGCGTATTCTTGCAGGCATATCGGGACAGATTGTTCAGGTAATCTAAGCGATCGAAATTCATTTCCCCACCTGGCACGTGCCGAATCTGCGTCAGAATTTCCCCATCCGGTGTTTCCACCGTGGCCTGAATGTTGGAAGAAATTACCCAGCAGTTGCTCCGTTTGAAGTGATAGGCATCACACAAACGATACAGGCTGTCTTCCACACGGCCGATTTCCGCGCCGCTATTCACCATCGCTTCTCCAATATCAAGAATTCCCTTTAGAACCTTTGCATAATCCATTTTCTACCCTCGTTTTTCAAAAAATAAATCGGCGTGCCACCGAACCCGGCTGCACACCGATTACATTATCATATTAAAAAAACGGTTTCAATAGGTTTTCCCTATATTATTTTTTTAACTTACTCAAACCCCGAAACGCTTGAAAACAGGCAACTTCACGGCTTTTCCATGTGGTTGCTTTGGGACGAAGAAGCTTTCTTTTACATCAGGTTAATGGCTCTCATGAAGGCCGGTATCAACTGTTTCTTTCGCGAGAGAACCCCCTTAAGTTCGTAACCTCCATCCGTCTTCGGTGCATCCTTGAAGGCGATGTCCGCCAGTTCCTCCGCCCGTTCTCCGGCGTACAGCATCTCGGAGGAGGAATTTCGAATATCCGTCAGCAGGAAGAATACCATGGAGACACCGTTCTTACCACACTCGTGCTGCAGCAGTGGCTGAATCCGCTGCTTGATGACCTGCAGTTCGTCCACACTCATGGAGCTAATCTGTCCCACGCCAAAGCTGGTATTGCCGAAGGTGAACTTCTTGTAATCCTGATAGAAAATCTCCTCTTCGGACTTGTTGGCCAGATCCGACCCCGCCTCGAACATCTCGGTGGCAAAGCTCTCAATATCGATATCCGCCAGCAACGCCAGCGCCCCTGCCGCCATCTTGTCCTTGAGGGTGCAGGTCGGGGACCGGAACATCAAGGTGTCCGAAATCACCGCCGCACAGAGCAGGCCCGCAATGGCGGGCTCGATTTCGATGCCCTTCTCCACGAACATTTCGTAGAGGATAGTGGCGGTACATCCCACCGGCTGATTGACGAAGTAGATTGGCTGCAGCGTCTGCAGAGTCCCTAGCCGATGATGATCGATGATTTCCAGGATTTCCGCCTCGTTAATGTTGTCCACCGCCTGGGAAGTCTCGTTGTGATCCACCAGAATGGCCCGTTTCTTCTGAATTCCCAGAAGATTTCGCCGAGAGATTGTTCCCACATAGCGATCTTTGTCGTCCACTACCGGGAATGCCCGGTGCCGGGTGGAGGCCATAGCGGCCCGAACCTTGTCCGTGTAATCATCGGTCTTGAAGGTCATGATGTCGTCCTGAATCATGATGGATTCCAGCGGAACGCTCTTGTAGATTTCCATGGAGGCTGCGAACGTATCTAGCGTCGTCTCGATGATTACTGCGCCGGTCTCCTCCGCTTTGGCAATTACTTCATCGGAGGCTTTCGCATCCAGGCACAGAATCAGGGCCTTCGCACCCTTTCCAAGGGCCGCCAGCTGATTCTCCACCCGGTCTACCATAATCATCAAATCGCCAGGCTGCACATACTGAAGCATGCGTTCCACCATGGCCGCCCCCACCAGAACCTTTCCCTGTTCAAAGTGCTGTTCTCCGTTTCCGCACACGATGGTTCCGCTCAGCGTCTCCGCAATGTCCTGATATCTCGGCTTCATGCTAGAGAGGAAATTGCTATCCTCCGCTTCCATGAAGGTCTTCGCAATATCCCCCTTGGTAATCAGTCCGATTACGTGATCATTCTCGGTAATGGGAAGGGTGACCGCATCGGTCTTTCCCATAAAGTCCCAGGCCTTCTTAATGGTCATCTCCTTCGGTGCCCCCGGTGTGCGCCGGATTTCCATGTCGCAGACCTGAGCGCCGATATCTCCCAGATACTCCGGAACCGGCATGTTGAACCGGTCCAGCACGTACTTCGTCTCCTGGCTGATTTCTCCTGCCCGCATCGGCACGTAGTGGTGACTGTGGGTGGTAAGATTCTTCAGCTGCGCATATGCAATGGCAGAACAGATGGAGTCCGTGTCCGGATTCTTATGTCCGATGACGATAATATTCCTTTCGCTCTGCATGGCTTTCTTCTTCCTTTTCTCCATTCTTCACCTCTCTTCTCATGCCCTCACGGACTTTCCTTGCGTTATTTCCTAATGCCCCGATTATCTCGGCTATTTCATACGAATCGTCTTGATTTTCTGATCCTGCAGCGGCTTGTCGTTCCACGGGTTCCGCTCTGCGTTCACGATGGCATCTGCCACGTCCATGCCCTTGGTAATCTTACCGAAGGATGCGTACTGTCCGTCCAGGTGCGGTGCATCTGCTACCATGATGAAGAACTGGGAACCTGCCGAGTTCGGATCCATGGCTCTTGCCATAGACAGAACGCCTCTGGTGTGCTTCAGGTCGTTCTTGAATCCATTGGAAGTAAATTCTCCCGGAATGCTGTATCCCGGACCACCGGTTCCGTTGCCATCTGGGCATCCGCCCTGAATCATAAAACCCGGAATTACCCGGTGGAAAATCAGTCCGTCGTAGAAATTCTTCTCAATCAGCGACTCGAAATTCTCCACGGTCTTCGGAGCCACATCTTCGTACAGCTCCCCTTCCATTACACTGCCGTCTTCCATTTCGATGATAAATTCTTTCATATCTATCTCCTTACTTTCTATAGAATTTTCTGGGTAAAAGCAGACTCCGAAGCCTCTTCGGAAGCTCCGGCACTGCCCGAAATAATTTTACAACATAATTGAAGTTCTGTGAACCCTTCCAAAATTATTACTATTTTCTATTTGAAAAAAATGGATTTGGTGATACTATTTAGTTGTATATTTATGTTTATTGATAGGAGGAATTCATTATGAGATTAGATGCAGCAGGCAAAGCTTGCCCAATTCCTGTAATTATGGCAAAGAAAGAGCTGGACAACGGTACTCAGGACCTGTCCATTCTGGTAGATGGTCAGACTCAGATTGACAACCTGACCCGTCTGGGAAAGACATATGGAAGAGAAATCACTGTAACAACCGAAGGCGACAAGATGGTTGCTACTTTCGCGGATGGAAACGGAACCATTCCGGAAGCCGCACACACATTTGACGAAGGTACCTATGCTGTATTCTTCAACAAGGAAGGTCTGGGCGAAGGAGATCCGGAGCTGGCAATGAACCTGGCAAAGATGGCCATCTTCACCCTTTCCGAAAGCGACAACATTCCGACTTACGTACTCTTCATGAACGGCGGCGTTAAGCTGACCACCGGTGTAGAGCCTCAGATTATCGACAACCTGAACACCCTGATTGAGAAGGGAACCAAGGTTCTGGTATGCGGAACCTGCCTGAACTTCTACGGAATCAAGGATGACTGCAAGGTCGGAACCGTCAGCAACATGTACGACATCCTGGGTGCAATGCAGGAAGTTTCCAAGGTTATCACACTGTAAGGCGGCGTTCTTCTATGGTTGATACTTTTTTTCTGTATACTTTCGAATCCACCCACGGTGCTATTTCCACGGAAAAACTTCTCAAGCCGGTGGGCTGCACGGTGATGCCGGTGCCTCGCCACATTTCCACCAGTTGCGGAATCGCGGTTCGCGTGGAACCGGAGAAATTTGAGGAATCAAAAAAGGCATTCCTGGAGAAGACTGAGCTCTGCCCAGAGGAATACCATGTGTACCGTATTGAGGAAGACAAATCCGTTAAACGATTCGATTTTGAACCGGTTGCCCTTTAGAGGCAACCGGTTTTTTCGTCTGAAAATACGTGTTCTGTTGGATGTGCCACGGATACCCGCTCTTTGGAAACCACAAAGGTTCCGTCGACCAGGTCCAGTGGAATCAAATCGCAGTTGTGTACATCTTCGTTCCAGAAATCCTTTAGTTCCTTGTGCTCCAGGGCGAGGAGCATGGCGTGGATGGCGGTGCCGTGGGAGGTGAGTAGCACGTTCTCCGCATCCACCTTCTTCAAATCTTCCAGAAAATCCATGACCCGGTCGATTAGCTCTGGGAAGGTCTCGCCTTCTCCCATGGGCTGAAAGCGCTCCGGCGCCGTGAAGAATGTCTGGGCCGTGCCCGGAAGCTCCGTGTATTTGGAACCCTCTAGTTCTGCAAAATTAAATTCCTTCAATCTTTCGTCAATCTGGATTTCCTCCAAGCTTCTTCCAGTCACAATCTGACAGGTATCCAGCGCCCGTTTCAGGGGACTGGAATACACCCGGTCGAAATGAAGTTCCTTCTCTCGGATGACCTCTGCCAGCTCTTTCGCTTGGCGGATTCCTGTTTCGTTCAGCTCCACATTCAGGTGCCCCTGCACCCTTCTCTCTCGGTTCAAATCCGTCTGACCGTGTCTCAGAATATATACTCTCACTTTGATTCTCCTGTTTCTGATGTCTTCAGTTTGCACTTGACACTTGCGAAATTCCGCTAAGCATCAATTGCAGTTCATGCGTTTCATAACAGGCATTATTCTATCACAGTGATTTCTACGGGGTCAATAAGTCTTCGATATGCCACAGTTAATAGGAACCCGGCTTTCGGGCATGGGCCACCACCAGGAGTCCTGTGCAGCCCAGTGCAAACAGAATCATCATCACCAGGAAACCTTCATCTCCGGTTTCTGGAGTACCGCTCGCAAGTGGTTTCGCTTCACTGTTCTCGTTATTGTCCTCCTTTCCTTTTCCGTTCTCTGTTCCTTTGGAAACATCCGATGCTTGCTTGGAATCTTCTTCCACCTTCCTTTCCTTCTGAATTCTTATTTCTTTCGCATTTTCCTCATTTCCGTCGGAAATCTTTTCCGAAATTCCCTCCGAAATTTCCTCTGCAGGTTTGTCCAAATCCAGGATTTCGTCATTCACCGAATCGTCCTTTGGAATTTCTTCCCCGCTTTCCGGTTCGTTTTCTTCTGTTTCGAAATCCCTCTTTTCGTCAGGATCCGCTTCATCCGAAATAACGTTCTCCAGTTCCTCGTCGGTAACTTCTACTTCTCCATCATTCTCTATTTCTTTCGATTCCAGCGATTCATCCTCCTTTCCTGGACTGATTACTTTCGGTACCGCTGTCTGTTCCTGTAGGATATTTGAGGTTCCAGCTTTTTGCCCCGAAGCCTTTTTCGTTACAGACTTTCCCATCGACTTCTTTGTGGATGTCTTGGAAAGCGTCTTTGACTCGGCTTTCAGATTTCGGATACGAATCACCGTGCTGATGGTTCCGTTGTACCGCTTCGCCCGAACCTTTGCTTTCGTCTTAGAGGCCTTGAAGTACCACTTCCCATTTCTCTTCACACCGCCATCTCGGCCGGCCGAGTACCAGAGTAGATTCCCCTTGGAATCCTTCCCGGCATACACTGCCGTGTGTGTGTGGCTAGCCCAGCCGCAGATGTCGCCCTTCTGAAGTCCGGCCTTCTTCGCCTTCTTCCCAGGATGCAGTACCTTCACTTTCTTGTTCTTCGTAATAACCGCCGGTTTTCCATGGATTTTTCCTCCTTTCTCAATCCAGAAAACCTGTCCTTTCTTCAATACCCCCGCATCCTGAAGGGACCAGGATACATAGAGGGCACAGTTGGTCACGCGCCGCGACCCCTTGGATCTTCCGTAGGTGCTTTTACCGCCACATTGACTGTAGGTGAAATGATCTTTCTCCAGATTCTCCGCCACCTTGTCAAGCGAATTCGCCACCTGCTGGTAGGAATACGTTCCAGCACAGGCCGACACACTTCCAAAGGCCAGCGTCAAAAGCACCATCATCAAAATCGTCCATCCCGAAATACCGGTTCCGGATTTTCTCTTCATTCACAATCTCCTTTCTCTATTCAATTCCGGTATTGCAGCGCTGATTTCTTCCGGTGAATGTATTATGCCACAGAAAAAATTCCCCTTCAGTACACACTTGATTTGATGCGTAATAAAAATAAACTTTATGATTTATGACCCTCTGCGGACACTAAAAAAAGAGCCAGCACACGTTTTTCGTGTGCCAGCCCCCATATCGGCCTTCTCCTATTTCTCCAATATGTACGCCTTTCTGTTCTGCCGTCCCCAGCGGATGCACTCCTGGGTGCTTCGCATGTAGAGGTCCACGATATGACCCTTGACTGCTCCGCCGCAGTCGTTGGCGATGGCGATTCCGTACCCTTCAATGTACAGCTTTGTTCCATAGGGGATGACAGAAGGGTCCACCGCACAGGTACCGTAACGAACTTTCTGCCCGGTGGATCCGTGGGCGTTGTTTCCAGAATAGTACGCCGTGGTGTTGGCGGTGAAAGTCCCCTTGACTCGGGTCTCCCCACTTTCCCCCGTCTCCGAGGTTCCGCATTTCAGCACGTGATCCTGCGGTTTCTGAATCCAGGACTTCCGCTTCCGCAGGGTCTTCGTCTTCTTCCCATTCACATAGGTGCTAGTGTACGTGTAGAGGCCCACGCCGTCTTTCCCCTGGGTTTCCTGCACCGTGCCGGAGGAAACTGAAGGATCCAGCACGACCCGGCTCCCGGCCTTTACCTTCACTTCCTTGTCTACACTCTTCGTATGGACTTCATCTACGGTGATTTTCGTATCTTCCTTCACCTGGGAATCCAAATCCGGCGTGATGATGTCATCGCTATCGTAGGATATGTGGTTCAGCTTCAAATTCTCTTGAACCGTTCCCGTCTTCAAGGTGAATTCCTTCGGTTTTCCGTGGATTTCCATGGTGGTCTTGATGCATTCCGTCACATGGATTTTCATGTTGTTCGACACGGGGTAGTCCCGGCAGGGTTTCACCGTGTCGATTTCCGACACGCCGATGTCCGCTTCCTTCAGCACCCCTTCCACCGTGTCCTCCCGGGTCTCTGCCACCACTTTCTCCGTCTTTCCGTCCATTCCGGCGTACAGGATGGTCACCTTCTCCGGAATAATCCAGCTGATTTCCTGCCACAGTGCAATTCCCGCGGCCAGAAGGAGAATCACACCCATGGTTTTCGTGTGCTTGTCCCGGAAGAATATCTGATACAGGGTTTTGCGATGTTTTTTCGCTTTCGTTTCCCGACCCATATTCCCCTCCTTATCCCTGGGCGTCTCCTCGGTGAATCAGTTTGCTGCGATCATCCTTTCGGATTTCCTCCCGAATTTCTTTCTCCATGGATTCTTGTACCAAATCCTCTTCTCCTTGGAAAGATTTCTTTGCCACAATCTGGGATAGTTCGTCCATTCCATGCTTTTTCAAGAATTTTCTAAAAGCAGCCTTCGCATAGGCCGCATCCTTCCGGAAAAGATACAGATGGAAGGTGTTTGCGGAGAGGAACTGAATCACCTGCCCCATATCCCCGTAGGGAACCGAAGCCAGCATTCCCTCTGCTGTGTGGAAATAGAATCCGTGATTCATCCCTTCCACGTCAGTAATTTTCTGGGTATACAGTTCGGCTTTTCCGCCTGGGATGTCCAGTTCCATTCGGTAATCCAGTACGTCCACTTATTTCCCCTTTCTGTTCTTCACCATCGGCTTCAGTTTCTTGTACATTCTTCCGGCTTTGTCCGAACCGAAGGTCTTGACCAGCAGATTGTTGAGAGCCTGCTTCGTGGTGGTATTTCCTAAGATTTCTACGATTTCCGCCGCATCACCGGCATATTCCGGAACCTGCTTCTTCATCTCCCGGATTCGCTTGTCTTTCTCGTTCGCCTTCTTCTGCGCTTTCTTTCTCTCCTTATCGGCTTTTTTCTCCGCCTTTTTCTCTGCTTTCTTTTCGGTCTTTCTTCCCGGAACCTTAAGGTCCGCATTTCGGCTTACCGCCATTCCCCGCTTCTTCCAGAAATCCACCACCGCATCAAATCCCGTGTCCTTACTTACGATGACGTAAGTTTCTGCAGGGTTCTTCGCCAACCGATATCCCAGCCAAGTCACCAACTGGAAATCCAGCGCATTCTTTCCCCCAGTCTTGATGGACAGGTACTCCTTGCGAGCCGGACTCTGCTCCAGCTTCTGGTGTACGCTCAGGTTGATAGAACTGTGCTTCTCCGAGTAGAAAATCAGCAGGCTGTCTTCTGCCGACAGATTCTCCAGTCCTTCAAAACCGCTGTTCGCAACATTCTCAATATCAATCAAAAAATTCATACTTCACTCACTTTCTATTTATCTATTATATTTTGCTTCCGGACAATGCATCTGCTCGTCCTGTTCTTTCCATTGAATCTAAATATTAATTATACCTCATTTTACAGTTTATTTAAAGTTTCCGGTCCCTCTCCACACTCCTTGCAGTCCCTCTGGAATATTGTTATGATGGTTTTATATCAATATGCTATATCAACACTAGGAAGGTTCTTATGAATACGAAAGAAAATACATCCGGAAATCGCCGGAACGCTGGGAAGCGGCGCCGCGCCACACTTATTCTCTTGATTTTCATGTTGCTCCTTCTTGCCGGCGGAATTCTCTTCCTCCGCTACCAGGCGCAGCACCAGATGGGCGGTCTCAGCCGAAAGCCGGTGCTGACCCTAGAAGGAGACAGCACCATCACGGTATATCCTGGAGAGAAATTCCAGAATTCCGGATACAAGGCAAAGAATTACCGAGGAGACGATATTTCGGGCAAGGTGAAGGTCCAGACCTCCTTTTCCGGCGTCCGGAAAGACGGCACCCTCTGGAAGTCCGGCAAGGGAACCGTGACCTATACCGTCACCGATTCCGGAAATACCATCACGAAAAAACGCCACATTAAGACCGCCTATCGGAAACCGGATTCCTCGTCCAAAGACTACGGCCACGGCATTGCAGTCTGCATGTTCCACAACATCTACGATTCGAAGAATCCGCCGGCGGATTTGAACACCAACTACATGTCCCAAGAGGAACTTTCCGCCATCCTGCAGTACCTCATCGATAACGATTATTATTTCCCAAGCTGGCAGGAGCTTCGGGATTATATCGACGGCAAAATCGACCTGCCCGCCAAGTCCGTGGTCCTCACCTTCGACGACTGTGCGAAAAACTTCCAGAAGTACGGAATTCCCATTCTGGAGAAGTACGATGTAGAGGCCACCAGCTTCGTCATCTGCGCCAAGAACGGAAAGGAAGTGCTGCGGAAATACAAAGACGTAAAGCACATTAACTTCCAGTCCCACTCCTACAATATGCACCGTCCCGGCGGCACCATTGGCCACGGTGGAATCTTCCCCGCTCTCTGTGGAAGAAGGGGTGGAAGATTTGAAGAAGTCCATCGACATGCTGGGAAGCGGTGAAGCCTTCGCCTATCCATTCGGCGATTACACCGACACCTGCGAGGAAGCCGTCAAGCAGGCGGGTTTCCTCTGTGCCTTCACCACCGAGTACGGCACCGTCCATCCTGGCGATGACCCGTACCTTCTCCCGCGAATCCGGGTGAACGGTGGCTGCACCCCTGAGGAATTTGCGGAATCCATTCAAGGTTAGTTTCTGATAAAAGGAGTTTTCAATGCTACTCAACGACCGGAAAACCATACTTCGATATCTCGAGAATCACCTTCGGGTGAACGGTCACATCATCGGTGCTGCTTCCGGCAGCGGCCACAGTGCCCTATCTGCCGTTAAGGGCGGCTCCGACATGATTCTGGCCCTCTCCGCCGGCCGCTTCCGCTCCTCGGGAAGACCTTCTTTTGCCAGCTACCTGTGTTACGGAAACAGCAACCAGATTGTGGAAGAGTTCGCGGCCCGTGAGCTTATGACATTGCTTCCCTACACCCCGGTACTCTTTGGCTTGAACGCCTCGGACCCGCTCATCGACCGCCGAGAGTACATTCAGGAAATCAAGGAGTCCGGCCTCTCCGGCATCGTGAATTTCCCTTCGGTGGCCCTGATTGACGGAAACTTCCGAGATGCACTGGAGGCGGACGGAATGGGATTCGCCAACGAAGTGGATGCCATTCGAATCGCCCACGAGATGGACTTCTTTACCCTGGCCTTTGTGTGCACCGGAGAGCAGACGAAAGCCATGATTGAAGCTGGGGCCGATGTGATCTGCGCCCACCTGGGCCTCACGCCAGGGGGCACCCTGGGGCCGAAGAAATCCAGTTCTTTGGAAACCGGAAAGAAAGTGGCCGATGAGGTTTTTGCCGTCTGCGATGAGATGGCACCGGACATTCTCAAGATGGTCTACTCCGGTCCCATCAAGACCCCAGTGGACCTGCAGTATTTCTACGAAAACACTCCGGCACAAGGATTTATCGGTGGCTCCTCCTTCGAACGAATTCCATCGGAGAAGGCAATCCTAGCCACCACAAACGCCTTTAAATATCCCCTGGACATGGGCCTGGACGAAAAACGCGTCAAATCCCTGGAGGGGGTGCTGCATGCCAGCGATTACGATTACATCGAGTACGTGCAGGAACACATCCGCACCCACTACGATCAACCCATCACCCTGCAGGAGATGGCGCTGACCCTTCACATATCCGCCCCTTACCTCAGTTCCCTTTTTCGCAAGAAAGTAGGCATCAGTTTCACCGAATACCTGATTCGGTATCGGTTGAACCAAGCCTGCGAACTTCTCCGATCCAGCGAACTTCCCATCTCCGAAGTCGGCCTTCGGGTAGGCTACTCGGATCCGGTGCAGTTCAGCAAAATCTTCAAGAAATACAAGGGGCTTTCCCCTAGAAATTACAAAACCACCCTGTTAGCCCAACGGCACGATGGAATTCCGGAGGCGTAAAGCCTCCGAGTATTTTTTTATCAAAGAAAAACTTATAACAATAATCTTATATAAACACAAATTTAAGCTGTTTGAACACATTTTTCAAAACCAACTGAATGGTACAATGATGTTAGTTAGAATATATAAGGAGGAAATGGTTTTGAAAAAGATTGCAGTGCTCGGAACCTTTGATACCAAGGGGAAAGAGCTTAATTTCATTAAAGAATGCATCGAAGAGCAGGGCGTTCAGACTCTGTGCATCAACACGGGTGTGTTCGATCCGGTTGTTGCGCCGGATATCAGCAGTGCCGAAGTAGCTGCAGCTGCCGGTGGTGACATCCACGCCATCGCCGAGAAGCGAGACCGCGCCACTGCAACGGAAGTCCTGTCCAAGGGCACACAGATTCTGATTCCAAAGCTTTATGCCGAAGGCAAATTCGACGGCATTATCTCCATCGGTGGATCCGGCGGAACCTCTTTGGCAACCCCTGCCATGAGAGCCCTGCCACTGGGTGTTCCGAAAGTCATGGTGTCCACCATGGCATCCGGTGACGTCTCCCCTTACGTGGGAACTAGTGACATCGTCATGATTCCATCCGTAGTAGATGCGGAAGGTCTTAACGACATTTCCAAAGTAATCTTCAGCAACGCAGCCAACGCCGTTACAGGAATGGTCAAGAACCGCAAAGAGCTGGAAAGCGATGGAAAGCCTCTTCTGGCTGCCACCATGTTCGGTGTCACCACACCTTGCGTGAAGGCGGCAGAGGAATATCTGCAGGAACAGGGTTACGATGTTCTGGTGTTCCACGCCACAGGTACCGGCGGCAGATGCATGGAAGCATTGATTGAACAGGGATTTATCAAGGGCGTGCTGGATCTCACCACCACCGAATGGTGTGATGAGGTAGTAGGCGGCGTTCTGAATGCTGGACCAGACCGGCTGACTGCAGCAGGCAAAGCCGGAATTCCTCAGGTGGTATCCGTAGGTGCGCTGGATATGGTGAACTTCGGACCAATGGACACCGTTCCGAAGGAATTCAAGGATCGAAACCTGTATAAGCACAACCCGACGGTAACGCTGATGCGTACCACCCCAGAGGAACTTCAGACCATCGGCTCGGAAATCGCTACTCGCCTTTCCGCGGCCACCGGAAAGACTACACTGATGCTTCCGCTGAAGGGTGTTTCCATGATTGACGTGGAAGGACAGCCTTTCTATGACGCGGTCGCGGATCAGGCGTTGTTCGATACGCTGAAATCCGGCCTTTCGGATTCCGATGTGGAAATCGTCGAGATGGATACCGATATTAATGACAAAGAATTCGCTGTTGCCGCTGCCAAGAAGCTCATCGAACTTCTCCAGGCATAGCCGGTGGATGGAACCGTACAAATTGTTTTTTTAGAAAAAAGGAGCGTGTACAATGAACAGATTGACAAGAGAAGAGAACATTGCAAAGTTCAAGGAACAGATTGCGAACGGAAAGATTCTGGTAGGCGTTGGTGCCGGAACCGGTATCACCGCAAAGAGCAGTGAAGCCGGTGGTGCAGACATCCTGATTATCTACAATTCCGGCCGTTACAGAATGGCAGGACGTGGATCTCTGGCAGGTCTTCTTTCCTATGGCGATGCCAACCAGATTGTAGTAGAGATGGGTTCCGAAGTTCTGCCGGTTGTAAAGGACACTCCGGTTCTGGCCGGCGTATGCGGTACGGACCCGTTCCGCGTAATGGATATCTACCTGAAGCAGCTGAAGGATCAGGGGTTCAGCGGTGTACAGAACTTCCCAACCGTAGGTCTGATTGACGGTATTTTCCGTCAGAACCTGGAAGAAACCGGAATGGGATACGGTCTTGAGGTCGAGATGATTCGCAAGGCTCACGAGCTGGATATGCTCACCTGCCCATACGTATTCGATCCAGATCAGGCCGCTGCCATGGCTGAAGCAGGCGCAGACATCATCGTTGCTCACATGGGTCTGACCGCAAAGGGAACCATCGGTGCAAAGACCGTTCTTTCCCTGGACGACTGCATTCCGAGAATCAAGGATATCATCAAGGCCGCTAGAGACGTAAATCCAGACGTAATGGTAATCTGCCACGGTGGTCCGATTGCAGAGCCAAAGGATGCTCAGTACATCATCAGCAACATTCCGGAGCTGGACGGCTTCTTCGGCGCATCCTCCATCGAGAGATTCGCTGCCGAGAGATCCATCAAGGCACAGACCGAGGACTTCAAGGCAATCCAGAAGTAATTTCGTAGGGATAATTCGGGCGATATGCCGTGAATTATATACAGCTTAGGGTATTGACAGAACAAAGAGACATCTTAGGGATATGACGAGAAGAAAGAAGAGAACCCGGGGAGGACGTTCCCCGGGTTCTCTTCTTTCTATTTTTCTGTTTCTCGTCATCGAATCTATGCCGAATAGCGCTTCAGCTCCTCTTCTCCAGAAAGCTTCGGGGCGGTGTAGTCCACCTCCGGAAGATACCGACTCTGTCCAAAACTGCAGAAATCCCGAATGGCCACCACCTTGTCCGCCAGGGAGACAATCACCCCTTCCTTGCAGGTAGGGGCCTCTGCGGTCACCGGCCACATGTGGGTCCGAATAATGGCCTCCGCCTTGGTGCTGAGGTCCGGAATCAGTTCCTTCGCAACCTCCACCGATTCCTCCGGGTGTTCCCGGTAGCATTCTTTGTTATTCTCAAACTTCTCGTCCCGTCCTAGGATTCCCAGGTCGTGGCAAAGGGCTCCCTTGACCACCGCTTCGCTGTCCGTCTGCACGTGCAGTTTCTTCAGAAGATAGCATACCCAGATACTGGCAGCCACCACTCGCATGGTGTGCATCCCCACGGAACTCCGCTTGTGATGACACTGATTCATGGCCTGCTTGAACTCCTCTGAATGCATAATGCTTCTACCATATCGGTTCAGATACGATGTAACAACTTTACCTGCCATAGTACTCCTTTCTAATCTCAACGGGTCTATTCTATACGTTTTCTTTGGCACTCACGTGGCATCCCTATGTGGATTTGTTGAAGCTATTCGTTCTTCAAATTTTCACTAACCAATTAATTGTATCATTCGGTAAAAAGAAGTTGCAACACCTTTTGACTCTTCCGGCCAATTAATTCTTAAATAATTTGTTTTTACCCATAAATAGTATTAATGAATCCGCGCCCATTTGAGGTCCCAACAAAATATGATATACTTACACTAATTATACGGAATTCACGAGGGCTGATTATGACGCTAGAGGAGCAGTACCGCCTGTCCTGCTATCAGGATTTGACTGAGCTGGGCGGCCACCACAATGTGCATCTGATAAAGCACAACCTGACGGATGAGATTTACACGAAGAAAATCCTCCGCCGGTTTTCTTTCGATGTCTATCTTCAGCTTCAGACCGCTCAGATTCCCGGTATTCCCCAGATTCACGAGATGATACCAGATGGAGATTCTCTAATTCTCATTGAGGATTACATCCACGGCCAGACCCTGGATCAGTTGCTGAAACAGAAAGGCACCCTCTCGGAGGAAGAGGTCTTTGCCATTCTCCTTCCCCTCTGCGATACGCTGGGGAAACTGCATCGCCTGAATCCGCCGGTGGTACATCGGGATCTGAAACTGTCCAACATCATCCGAACGGATTCCGGTGCCATCTACATCGTGGATTTCGACACCGCCCGGAACTACGAACCGGGACTGGAGCAGGATACGGAACTGCTAGGGACGAAGGAATACGCCTCTCCGGAGCAATACGGCTTCGGTCAATCCGATGCCCGGTCCGACATCTACGCACTGGGCGTTATCATCAACCGGCTTCTGACGGGGGAATATCCGAAACATCAGTTATGTGAAGGCCCGCTACAACCCATTGTGACGCGCTGCACGCGGATGGATCCGGAGGCGCGATTCAACACTGTAGAAGAACTTATAGGTGAATTGGAAGCTATAATTAATCGAAAAGAAATATTCAGTAAGACCTGGTTTCTAGAAAAAAAACGTATCGCACTGGAAAAGTTAAAGCCTTACACACTTCCAGGTTTTCGGACAGGTGTGCGTTGGAAGAAGGTGCTTGCAATTCTCGGGTATGCCTATTGCATTTTAGTCAGTATTACTTTAGATATGGATGATACCTACACGCATGCACCTCTTCACGGATTTCGCCTTTGGATGGATCGCATAATATTCTTTGGAATATGCCTTTTTCTCATATTCTACAATACAGACTATCGTAATATGCAAATTCGATCCATCTTTGGTAAACCGCTGCCTCTAATTTTTCGAATTTTTACGCAGGTCGTCATCTCGTTGTTAGCTTTTTTCTTCGGTGTCTTACCGATGTATCTTCTTGACTTATACTTTAGTGGTTAATCATAGAAATACAGCTTAAAAGTTTACGCTGACAGCGGAACAATTTTTAGTTTAATTCTGTTATCATTATCCTTGATGATTTATATTAAGGAGGAATTAACTATGAAAAATTGGAAATTGGTTTCTGGAATCATTTCAATTGTGCTCTTTGCATTTGTAATGTTCCAATCCTGCGCAGCCGGTGTCTCTAATTCCCTGGAGGAAAATGGAGAAGTCAGCGGAAGTGCCGGATTTATTGTTGCAGTCATGCTACTCGCTGCTGGTATCGTCTCCATTGTAACTCGAAAAGGCTCTAAAGGTGGTAATATTGCATTGATTGTTCTGTATGGCCTTGGAGCGCTCTGTGGATTTACCATGGCTGGAAGCTATTCTGACCTGAATATATGGGCAGGTTGGTGCCTCATTTGTGCAGTGGTCGCAGTCATTGCATTGGTAAAAATGAAAAAAGTTTCAGAGAATAATGATACAAAGGAACTACCGAAGGAATAACCGTTAGAGGAGGATTCGAAGAGTGAAAGATTTACAGACTGAAAATCTGAACAATCAGCTTAAATCCGCTTCCACAGAAGATTTTGATTCATACGTAGAAAATCTTCAGCAGATTCCAACGCTACCGGAGTTTTTCTCTTCCTATATTGCACGTCATAATCTGAAAGCTTCGCAAATTATTCGGGAAAGCGGAATTTCTTCCGGTTATGCCTATGAGATTCTGGATGGAAAGAAGAAGAATCCTTCCAGAGATTACCTATTAGCGTTATGTCTGGGAGCACATATGGACCTTCCCGATGTGCAAAGAGCTCTTCGAATCGCACAGTTAGGAGAGCTCTACGCAAAAGTTCCTAGGGATGCTGCCATCATGATTCACATCAACAACAAAAATTGGAACATCATGAATATCAATATGTTCCTGGAGGAGCATGATTTGGACGTAATTGTGCTCTCCAAGAAATAGTCATCTGTTTATTTGAGATTGGTTATAGAATAACGAAGAATCCCGTCTTGCCGGTAAGTCCGGCAGGGCGGGAATTTCTTTTACCTTGCTTAAAAAATGCTTCAAAAAAGAAAAAGAACGCATCCAATGGATACGCCCAGTTCCTGAATCTATAAGGTTTATGGTTAATGGTTGGCAATTTATTGCTGCTCGGATATTTCCTTCAGCAACAATAATATACTCCTTTTTGTGACAAATGAAAAACAGTATATTTTTGTATTTACACAAGCTTTTACTTGTGGTATGCTGTTTTAGAATTAACAGATTTTTTTAGTGCTGAATAACAAAAACGGAAAGGAAGGCCCCATGACCAATGGAGAGAAGGCGTTTCTCGCCTTAAGCGAAACACTTAATTTCACCCGTGCAGCGGACAAGCTGTTCATTTCCCAACAAGGAATCAGTGAACACATCAAGAAATTGGAAGAGGACTACGGAACCATGTTGGTCATCCGGAAGCCCCGGGTCCAGCTGACCCAGGCGGGCAAAGTCCTCCAGAATATGCTCATGCGGCAAGAAGCCATGGACCGAGATGTGCGGCAGACCATTTCGGAAATCAACCGGGGGGATGCCGGCGAGGTGGCCATCGGCATTAGCGTGTCCCGGGTGCGTGCCTTCGCGGCGGACATCATCGGCCGGTACCACGTCACCCATCCCAACGTCAACGTTCGCCTCTATTCCGATATCACCATGAACCTGGAATCCATGCTTCTGGACAACAAGCTGGACGGGATTATCGCGGTCAACGCAGTGCCCCATCGGAATCTTCAGATGGAACGGCTCTTCAAGGACCCGGTGTACCTGGCGGTGCCGGATCACATCGCCCAGGAGCGGACCGGCGATGCCACCATCGTCAATATTGAAGACTACGCGGATCTGCCTTTCATCCGGGATCTTCCGGACAGCACCACCAGCCTCCTGATTGATCCCTTCCTGGAAAGCCGGAACGTCCACCTGAACAACATCATCAACGTCAGTGAATACGCAGTGCAGGCCTCCCTCTGCAATCGCTTCGACGCAGCCATGTTCTGCGCCAAATCCTTCGCCTACTACAAGGAAGGTTCCATCGTGCAGGCCGGCCTTAGGACCCTGGAAGTGGAGGGGCTAAAGCACACGGTAGACATCAGCCTGGTCACCTCCCGCCTTAGGAACTACGCCCGCTGCACCCGGGAATTCTTCCAGACCATCAAGGATTCCCTGGAAATGTTCTACGAGAAGGTGATGTAAGAACTTCCTGTAAAAATAAGGACGGATGCCGCGAATGACATCCGTCCTCTTTTACTTTTCATGTTATTCCAATTATTCGAAGTGCTCTGCCACCTTCTTCAGATTCTCGATAATCGGAAGGTGCTGCGGGCAGATTCCCTCGCACTGGCCGCAGCCAACGCAGTCGCTGGCTTTACTCTCGTGGGTGATGGTTCTGTTGTAGAACTCCCTCTGGGTGGTCCAATCGGTTCTGGCTTCGTTCTTATCCGCATTGTACAGCGAGAAGTATTCCGGAATCGGAATGTTCATCGGACATCCCGGGGTGCAATAGGAACATCCGGTGCACTGAATCTCGATGCCTTCGTTGATTTTTTTTACCGCATGCTGAATCAGTTCCAGCTCTTTCTCATCTAGTGGCTTGAAATCCTGCATGTAGCCGGTGTTGTCTAGCAGCTGCGCCATGTCGCTCATACCGGAGAGCACTACGGCAACATTGTCGTGACTGGCTGCAAAACGAACCGCCCAGGAAGGCACGGACAGGTCTGGGTCGTAAGCTTTGAAGGCTTTCTCCACTTCCTCCGGAATGCGGTTCGCAAGCATACCGCCCTTCACCGGCTCCATGACGATAACCGGCTTACCGTGCTTCGTAATGGTATCATAGGCGGCGTGGGCCTGAATGCCGGCGCTTTCCCAGTCCAGGTAGTTCAGCTGAATCTGAACGAACTCCAGCTCTGGGTGCTCCGTCAACACCTTATCCAGGAAATCCGCCTTATCGTGACAGGAGAATCCAACGTGACGAATCTTTCCTTCTGCCTTCATCTTCATCACCATATCAAAAGCGCCACACTCCTGGAACTTCTCATAGTTGTCGTGTCCCATGTCGTGAAGCAGATAGTAGTCGAAGTATTCCACGCCACATCTCTCCAACTGTCCCAAGAACACTTCTTCTGGCGTGCCATCCTTCTGGTAAGCCAGATGGTACTTCGTCGCCAGCGTATACTGGTCATGGGAATACCGGTCCGTCAACGCCAGTTTCACAATCTGCTCGCTGTTCCGGTTGTGGTACATCCACGCGGTGTCGAAATAGGTGAATCCCCGCTGAATGAAGGTGTCCACCATTTCCTTGACCTGCTCCAGGTCCACATTGTCCAGCTCCCCAGTCTCTTCCGCTAGTTTCGGCAAACGCATCATTCCGAAACCCAGCTTCTTCTTCGATTCAATTACGCTCATGTTGTCTCCTTTTTCCTCTATCAACTCTGATTCTTGGATATCCCGGTATCGTAAGGCCGGGGAAAATGTTTTTTCACATATAGAAAAACAGAAAGCTCATCGCTGAACTTTCTGTTTATATTGGTCGGGATGGCGAGATTCGAACTCACGACCTTCTCGTCCCGAACGAGACGCCCTACCAAGCTGGGCCACATCCCGACATCAATTACAGTTATTATCTTAACACATCGCTGTAATTGATGCAAGGAATTTTTGGATTTATTGTGAGTAGGACGCTATTTTAAAATCGTGACATAAAATACGTCACGATTTTAAAATATATGTCACGCCAATCCATCCGCTTTTCTTTGACCGAATGTGACCGCCGGATGAAGTTATGGCGGAAACGAACCGAAATTGCTACCAGTCTGAGGCTTTTACCGCCAATAATTTCCATGTTATGCAGATTGTGTTCACGGCTTCTAGGCGGAAGCTTAGGATTTTAAGAAGATTCCCCGCCATGTTTTCACATTTAATTTCTTCCATTTGCCCCTTTCAGTAAAAAAACTTGGCGCCCCGATTTCCCATTTCCAGTGTTTCGAAGGTTCTTTCCGCCATCATATCACACGGCGTTCACACTTCTGAGAAATCACACTCTCCTTTCTATTCGTCATCATCTTCCCACAGGTTTGAAAAGGCGATTCCAATTCTTCCCTTCTTATACACAACGGCTACAACATCACCGTTATCTTTCATATACAGTCGTACTCCAGAACTCTTTTGAATAAAAACAAATCCTTTTTTCTTCAACTTCCGAAGATAGCTTTTGTAGGATTTTTTGTTCGCTTTGTATGCAACAGAAATGGAATCCCCATACGAGAACCTTCCCGTCTTCCCATACAGTGCTCCGAAGTCCGGCACGGAATAGCCCTCATAGTGTTTCGGCACGGTGATTCGGCACTTCATCTTGATGCCGTTTCGGGTGGCGGTGATGGTGCACTTTCCGCCCTTCTTGCCTTTGACAACACCTTTCTTCGATACGGTGGCTACCTTCTTGTTGCTGGATTTCCACTTAATCTTTCCAGATCCGCCCAGGACCTTCAGTCTGTATTTGTCCGAATTGTACACGGTCTTCTTGGTTTTCGAAAGTCCTGGTTTCAGGACTTTAACGGTGCAGGTATAGATCTTTCCGTCGTACTGCGCGTAGACCTTGCAGCTTCCCTTTTTCTTTCCGGTGATGACACCCTTGGAGTTGACGGTGGCAATCTTCTTGTTGGAAGATTGCCACTTCGCACCGGATGCCAGCCCTTTCAAACTGTTGGTGCAGGTGGTCTTGACGTGGATTGTTCTGGACTTGTACTTCAGTCCGGTGGTGCTGACCTTGACATGACACACCGCCTGATGCCCATCGTTGAAGGCTACGGTAATATCACAGGTTCCAACGCTTCTTGCGGTTACCCAGCCATCCTCGTCCACGGAAGCCACCTTGCTGTTGCTGGATTTGCAGGTATAGTATTCATCCACCGAATTATCCGAATCGATTACCGAATCCTCGTCCCCGTATTTCAGGTTGAGATTTGTGCGAATAAGCATGTGTTCGTCTTCCGTCTGATTCGGCAGCTCCTGGGTCTGAACCGAACGGTTAGATGTTCCGGCTTTCGCATTATCCTCTTCGGTGCCTTCGGTTTTCGGCGCTACCGATTTCTCGTTGCTCTGAGACTTCGTTTCAGCTTCTGCACCTGTGGCAGATTCGGTCGTCGCTGTTTTCGCATTTTCCACCGGTTCGCTTCCCGTGGATTCTGTAGCGGTCGCATCGGCAAAAGCCCAGGTTGGCATCATGGTTACCGTCATGATGACTGCCAGCAGCAACGCTTTCCATCGTTTCATATTATTTCTCCTCTCGTACTTTCCATAGAATCTATCAGATATCTGAATTCTAACATAAAACGCGCATGTATTCCACTACATACGCGTTTTCTCACTCTCGTTATTCTATTCTTCTGGAATTTTCGTCACATCCACCCATTCGATGGCTTGAGAGAACCGGAACAATTCGTCACAGGTCAGTTCAATGGCGCTGTTTGCCGTGCCGCAGGCGGGGAAGACGGTTTCGAATCGTCGAAGAGATTCGTCACAGTATATCTTCACATCCTCCCGGTCAATGCCAAAAGCACATACGCCACCGATGGGATGTCCAGTGTATTCCTGCACCTCCTCTGGTGTCAGGAACTTCGCCTTCACGCCAAAGGTGTGCTTGTACTTGTGGTTATCCACTTTAGCATCTCCCGCCATCTGCACCACAATCGCCCCCTCTTCTTTGTTCTTGAAAGAAAGGGTTTTGCAGATTCTGGCGCCTTCCACCCCTAGGGCTTCCGCTGCCAAATCCACCGTTGCACTGGAGGCGTCGAATTCCATAATCCGGTCCTCCGCATTGAATTTCTTAAGGTGCTCCCGCACGCGCTCCATTGACATACCTGATTCTCCTTTTACCGTATGCGCTCTATAATTTACTTTTCCGGTTATACCTTCTTATATCTCCCGGCGTCCCTCCACGGCTTTGAGCAGGGTGACTTCATCCGCATATTCCAAATCTCCCCCCACCGGTATTCCGTGGGCGATTCTCGTCACCTTGATTCCGGAGGGTTTTAGCAGCCTGGAAATATACATGGCGGTGGCTTCTCCCTCGATGTTCGGGTTGGTGGCGATAATTACCTCTTCCACCTCCGGTTCCTTCTGAAGTCGAACAATCAGGGATTTCAAGTTGATATCGTTAGGTCCAATTCCCTCCACTGGGGAAATAGTCCCATGAAGCACGTGATACCGACCGTTGAACTCCCGAATTCGCTCCATGGCCAGTACATCCTGGGGGGATTCCACCACACAGATAACCTTCGGATCCCGAGTCCCATCGGAGCAGATGGAACAGGGGTCCGTATCCGTTAAATTTCCGCAGACGGAACAATACCGGAGATTCTTCTTGGCATCCAGAATGGCACCCGCCAGATTCTCTACCTCCGATACATTCAAAGAAAGCACGTGAAACGCCAGTCGCTGGGCCGTTTTTCCGCCAATTCCCGGCAGCTTCGAAAACTCATTAATCAGCCGGTTCAAAGGCTTTGGATACTGCCTCATCGCTCGCCTCCTAGAGTCCTGGGATTCCCAGACCTCCGGTAATCTTGCTCATTTCCTGCTCAACGATGGTGTCCACCTGTCTCATCCCCTCGTTCACAGCGGCAATGAGCAGATCCTGCAGCATTTCAACATCATCTGGATCTACCACGTCTTTGTCGATATTCAGCTTGGTAATCTCCTTGTTTCCGTTGATCACCACCTCAACTGCACCGCCACCGGCAGTGGAAGTGAACTCTCTGGCTGCCAAATCCGCCTGAGTCGCCTCCATCTCTCTCTGCATCGCCTGCATCTGCTTCAGCTGCTTCTGCATATCTCCGCCGCTGACCTTGGTCTTTCTCTTTCCAGCTCTCATTCCTTTGCCCATTTCTGTCTCCTCTCTCTTTCCTGTAAAAATAAATTCTATTCTATTACCTGGACCGGAATCCCGAACAGGTCGCCGGCCTCCTCTGTAATCTGGTCAATCACATCGCCATTTGATGCGCTAGTTCCTTCATCCATGGTCATCCCGCAGTCCCCTGGGATGTAATCTGACGGAATGCTCACCTCGTCGCCTTCACTGCCCGTGTCCAATGGCATCTTTTTCTCCACCGATGCCGGTGCAGTTGGTTCCGGCGCAGAAGGTGTAGAAGCCTCAATCGGTGCCGAATTAGCCGGTTTCGTCGATTTCCGAAGCGTCCCCGTCTGCACAGGATCTGGATTCTCCGAAGCGGTGCCCGTTCCATCATCCGGCCGGATGATTAAGAATACGTGAGAACCGAAGTGATTTCTCGCCGACTCCTGAATCGCTTCTTTCTTATCCTCTGCCAGGGGAATCTTCGTCGGCTTCACCCGAAGAACCATCTGTCCGTTGTGGAACTCCTCGATGTGGCTGTTATTCCCCACAAAGATTTTGAAACTAACATCCTCCTGAGACAAATCATCTACAATCTGTTCCCACATACCTTGAAGGTCCCAGCTTTCCGTCGGTGTATTCGCAGGGGCACCCGTCTGCTTCTCGATTGGTTTCTCCGCCGGTGCAGACTTCAGAATTGGAATGGCTCGGTAACCCGCACCCATCGGTATCTCTGAATCCTTGTCTACAGGAACAGTCGATTCTGCCGATATCGGAGTTTCCGTTGGTTCCTTTGCCTGTGGCTGGGACGCAATTAAGTCGGAAGCCTTCTTGGATTGCGCCAGTATTTCCGGTGTCACCTTATTGATAATCGGAATTGCTTTAACTCGCTGATGTTCCGCTGGCTTCATCTGAAGCATTTCCGATACCTGAGAAGCCGGCTTCGCCTTTCCGTCCATCATATGAAGCACTGCAGTTTCCAGCAGAATTCTCGGCTGCGTGGAATAACGCATCAGATTCACGTACTCCGACAGAAGACGGATGCTAGTCTCCAACATCTCCGCATTCAGCTGGCTGGCCTGGGCACGCATCCTCTCGATATTCTCCGCAGAGGAATTAATCAAATCCTGAGGCTTGTCCACATAGCGAACCACCATCAGATTTCGATAGTGCTCCAGCCAATCTGCAATCAGCATACGGGGATCTCTTCCCGCCCGAATGGAGCGAGACAGAATTGAAAGGGCACTGCTCATATCGTGGGTAAGCACGGACTGAGTCAGTTCCAGATAGAAGTCCAGCCCTGCACTTCCGGTGTACTCCAGCACTTCATCCACGTCCACCAGCTCATCGCGGCCCATGATGCACTGTTCCAGAATACTCAGGGAATCTCTGGCTGAGCCGTCGCCCTTCTGAGCGATTAACTGCAAGGCCCCATCGGTAATCTGAATGTTCTTCCGTTGGCAAATGCGCTTCATTCCGGCGAACAAATCATCCTCCGAAATCCGCCGAAAATCCAGCCGCATACACCGAGACCGTATGGTCTCCCGTACTTTCTCCGGATTGGTGGTGGCCAGAATGAAAATCACATTCTCCGGTGGTTCTTCCAAGGTCTTCAGGAACGCATTCTCCGCATTGGAGCTGAGCATGTGCACCTCGTCGATGATATATATCTTGTACTTTCCGATTCTCGGAGGATACTGCATGCTGTCAATCAAATCCCTCATGGCGCCTACGCCGTTCTGCGAAGCGGCATCCAATTCAATTACATCGATAAAGCGGCCCGCCTTGATTTCCCGGCAGTTCTCACACTCACAGCACGGAATCTCTCCATCCTCTGGATTTCCAAGGCAGTTCAATGCTTTCGCCAGGATTCTGGCAGTAGTGGTCTTGCCAGTCCCACGGGTTCCCGTGAACAGATAGGCATGAGCCACATCTCCGGTCTTAATCTGATTCTGCAGAATTCGAACGATGTGCTGCTGCCCGATGATTTCACTGAATCGTTCCGGTCTCTCGGACCGGTATAGCGCTAAATGCATGGATTCCTCCTAGTATATAATATGACCGATCCGTCTCGTCATTCGAAAAACGCTCCGGTCCGCTGTTTCCAAATTTTGTGTCAACAATTATTATACATGAATTATTACCCTTGTCAATGAACATATGTTCTTTTTTGTTTATGTAAAAGGAGCCGGAAAACTCCGACTCCTCCGAGATTATGCTTTTAGCATGGAACCCAGGAACTCCTGCAACCGTTCACTCTTGGGATGTTCAAAGATTTCCTCTGGGGTTCCCTCTTCCACGATTTTTCCTTTGTTCATGAATACCACTCGGTCCGCCACCTCTTTGGCGAATCCCATTTCGTGGGTCACCACCACCATGGTGATGTTATCTTTGGACAGCTGCTTCATGACGTTCAGCACCTCTCCGGTGATCTCCGGGTCCAGGGCGGACGTAGGTTCGTCGAACAGCATAATGGAAGGATCCATGGCCAGGCCCCTGGCAATGGCTACCCGCTGCTTCTGCCCACCGGAAAGTCTTCCCGGATATTCGTTCTTCTTGTCTGGAAGGCCTACCATCTGAAGAAGCTCTTCGCCTCTCTTCTCGGCCACCTGGGGGCTGATGCCCTTTACTTTTACCGGAGCATAGGTAATGTTGCGCAAACAGGTCATGTGGGGAAACAGATTGAAGTGTTGGAAAACCATTCCCGTCTCGCAGCAAATGCGCTGCAGCTCTTTGTCGGAGGGATAGACTGCTTCCAGTTGACCGCTGCCGTTCTTCACCTGACCTCTTTCGGAATCAACAAAAGTCTCGCCCTTAAGGGTGATGCTTCCCTCCGTAATCCGAGTCAGAGCGTTGATGCAGCGGAGCAGGGTGCTCTTCCCAGAACCGGAGGGACCGATAATGGCCACGGTTTCCCCTTTCTCCACGTTCAAGTTCACGTGATCCAGTGCCCGACAGCCGCTGTAATCCTTGACAATATTCTTCATTTCCAGTAAAGCCATACTAGGACTCCTTTCCATCATACAGAGATGCTTTTTTCTCCAGCTTGGTCAGTAGATAGGTTACCAGGAAGGAGAATACCAGATACATTGCGGCAGCGATGACGTAGGCCATCAAAGAGCCATCTCGGTTGACGATGCTTTTGGATACTTTCATAATGTCCGCCAACGCGATGGCGGAAGCTAACGCCGTGTCTTTGACCAACACAATGATTTCGTTGGAAATCGGTGGAATCACTACCCGGAAGGTCTGAGGAAGGACGATGCCGAACAGGGTCTGGGTGCGGCTTAGGCCCAGGGAATGGGCCGCCTCATACTGTCCCACATCGATGCTCTTCATTCCACCCCGGTAAATCTCCGCAAAGTACGCGGCATAGTTCAGCGCAAAGGTGAGAACTGCCGTTGGAAATGCATCCATTCGGATGTTCAGACAAATTGGGAAGAAGAAATAGAAGAAGAACAGCTGAAGCATCAGCGGTGTTCCGCGGAATACCAGTACGTAGACTTTGCAAAGCCAACGTACAGGTGCAATTTTCGTATTCTCGCCCAGTGCGATGGGCAGTCCCAATGGTAATGAAAATATCAGCGTTAACGCAAATAATTCCAGCGATATTACCGCGCCTTGCATTAATGCCGGCATAATTGTCTGAATATAACTCATTGTGTCCTCACATATCTATCAGCGGACCGTCATTTGCCGATCCGCTGACATTATTTCTAGATTGTTATTACTTTTGATTTCGGTTCGCTTTACTTCTCGTCGTATCCTTCGTTGATAATCAGGCTAGCCCCTTTACCGAACCATTTCTCACAAATCTTATCGGCGGTTCCATCATCGATGCATTCCTGAATGGCGTCATTCACCTTGGAAGCCAATTCCTTGTCGCCCTTCCGGAATCCAACTGCATACTTGTCTGCGCCGAAGTTGAAATCCGAGGAGTACAGCTTGGTCTTGTTCTTGTTGTTATAGAGGGCGTACA
>JAUNEW010000143.1 GCA_030525365.1 Eubacteriales bacterium | reverse complement strand
GGGAGAATCTCCGATTATGACGCTGGTGCTCACTCGCAGTCAGGGGGTCTACGATGCGGGAATTTTCAGCATTGCCTATGCGGTGGGAACTCTGATGCTCTACGTGGGACAGTATGGTTTCCGGAAATTCCAGTCTTCGGATATTCGGGAAAAGTATTCGTTCTCGGAGTACTACGGAATCCGGATTATCACCTGTGTCGTCATGATGCTTGCAGCTGTGTTGTACTGCTTGTTCGGGGTAGCATTCCGGGGTTATGATTTCCAGAAATTTATCGTAATTCTTATGGTGAATGCATTGAAGTGCGTGCAGGCCTTCACCGATGTGGTACACGGAAGGATGCAGCAGATGGGAAGGCTGGATGCGGCAACGAAGGCCTCTTCCTTCCGGTATCTGATGGAAATTCTGTCCTTCTCTGCAGCATATTTGGTTACACGAAATCTGGTGTTTGCCATCTGTCTATGCGTAGGTGTGTCCGTAGTAACAGCACTGATGACTTCTATGAACGTGGCCACGGATTTCTGCCAGCTTCGGCCGGAGTTTCACATGCGCAGAATGTGGATGATGATGGTGGAGGGTTTTCCGTTGTTCCTGAGTCTGTTCCTCAACATGTATCTCAGCAATGCGCCGAAGTATGCCATCGATGCGTACCTTACGGAGGAAATACAGGCAACGTACAACATTATTTTCATGCCAGCCTTCGTGGTACAGTTAATTGTGCATTTTATCTTCAACCCGATTCTCACGTCCTATGCGGAAATCTGGGCGAAGGGAGAAATATCTCGTTTTATCAAAGCTATCCGGAAGCAGATGCTCATTGTGCTGGGGCTCACGGTGCTGGGACTTGTTATTGCAGCAACCATTGGCATTCCGGTGCTTTCCTGGATGTTCGGTATGAACCTGGCAGGGCATCGAAAGGAACTGATTATCGTGATGATTGGTGGTGGAATGTTGGCTTACTCGGTATTCTTTAATACCGTGATTACGATTGTTCGGATGCATCGCACGCTGATTTATAGCTACGGGGCAGCGGCACTGGCGGCTTTCTCCCTATCTGGCGTCTTCGTGCGCAACTATGGGATGCTGGGCGCCACCGTGCTCTATGCCACAATAATGACAATTTTAACCCTGATATTAGGAGTAATCCTATGGATTCGAATCAGAAAGGAGATTAAGAAAACAGCATGAAAGGAATAGTATTAGCAGGAGGAAAGGGCACAAGACTTTATCCCATGACCAAGGCGGTATCTAAGCAGTTGCTGCCGATTTACGACAAGCCACTGGTATATTATCCGATTTCGGTGCTTCTTCTGGCGGGAATCCGGGATATCCTGATTATCTCTTCCCCAGAAGCCATCGGCGGATACGAAGAGCTTCTGGGAGATGGAAGCAATCTGGGAGTTCATTTTGAGTACAAGGTACAGGACCAGCCGAGAGGGCTGGCGGATGCCTTCATTCTGGGAGAAGAATTCATCGGAGACGACAACGTATGCCTGGTTCTGGGTGATAACATCTTCTATGGCCAGGATTTGTCCGGAATTCTGAAGAGAGCGGTTTCCCACGAGAAGGGAGCTACCGTGTTCGGCTATCCGGTAAAGGATCCAACCGCATTCGGTGTGGTGGAATTTGATGCAGACAAGAATGTAATCTCTATCGAAGAGAAACCAAAGAAGCCGAAGTCCAACTTCGCCGTTCCAGGACTGTATTTCTACGACAATGATGTTATTGAAATTGCCAAGAACGTGAAACCTTCGGCAAGAGGAGAAATCGAAATCACGGCAGTGAACAACGAATACCTCAGAAGAGGAACCCTTAAGGTAGAATTGATGGGCCGTGGAATGGCATGGCTGGACACGGGAACGCCGGAGGGAATGCTCAGCGCATCGGAGTACGTGTCGACCATTCAGGCCAGACAGGGATTCTATATCGCCTGCCTGGAGGAAATCGCCTGGCGAAAGGGGTTCATCGACGACAATCAGCTCCGCAAAGTAGGCGAATCCCTTAAGATGACTCAGTACGGACAGTACATCCTTTCGCTGCTGTAACCGAAAGGGCTTAACTTATTGATAATCAAGAGTGTAAGGAGATAGGACATATTATGAAGGTATTGATTACCGGCGCAGCCGGATTCATCGGAAGCAACTTTGTATTTCACATGCGGAAAGCTCACCCAGACTATGATTTGATTGCACTGGATTCCCTGACCTATGCGGGCAATCTGGAGACGCTGGAGCCGGTGATGGGGGACGAGCATTTCACATTTATCCGCTGTGACATTACAGACCGGGAAGGGGTTCGCAAAGTCTTTGAGGAACATCATCCGGATGTGGTGGTGAACTTCGCCGCAGAATCCCATGTAGATCGCTCCATTGAAGATCCGGGAATCTTCCTCCGGACCAACATCTTAGGCACTCAGGTGCTGATGGATGCATCCAGAGAATATGGAATCCAGCGTTTCCATCAGGTGGGAACCGATGAAGTGTATGGCGATTTGCCGCTGGATCGGCCGGACTTGTTCTTTACCGAGGACCTCCCCCTTCAGGCCTCTAGTCCGTATTCCGCGTCCAAAGCATCGGCGGATTTGCTGGCAATGGCGTACCACAGAACCTATGGGCTGCCGGTAACCATTTCCCGTTGTTCCAACAACTA
>JAUNEW010000142.1 GCA_030525365.1 Eubacteriales bacterium | reverse complement strand
TCTTACGATAATGTGCTACGATTTCGTGAACCTTCTCAATGATATAGTCCACTTCCTCTTCGGTGTTTTCTTCATTCAAGCTGAATCGCAAGGAACCGTGAGCGGCTTCCACTGGAACACCCATTCCAATCAGTACATGGCTCGGGTCCAAAGACTCACTAGTGCAAGCGGATCCAGAAGAACAACGAATGCCTTCTGCATCCAATGCCAGAAGCAGGGACTCACCCTCTACACCTTCGAAAGAATAGTTCACGTTGCCTGGCAGTCTCTTCACTGGATCACCGTTCAGCTGTGAATGCGGAATGTCCGAAAGACCTTTAATCAGGCGATCTCTCAGCGCCGAGGTTTTCTTCATGTTCTCTTCCATGTGAGCAACGCCCTCTTCCAGTGCAGCTGCCATTGCCGCATCCCCTGGAACGTTCGATGTGCCCGCTCTCTTACCTCTCTCCTGAGCGCCGCCTTCAATAACGTTCAGCAGACGAATTCCCTTCCGAGCGTAAAGAACGCCCACGCCCTTCGGGCCGTGGAATTTGTGGGCCGACATGGACAACATATCAATATTCATGGCCTGAACATCAATCGGAAAATGGGCTGCCGCCTGAACGGCATCCGTGTGGAACAGAACACCTTTCTCCTTGCAGATGGCGCCAATCTCTGGAATCGGCTGAATCGCCCCCATCTCGTTGTTGGCGAACATGATGGAAACCAGCGCAGTATCCTCTCGGATGGCATCCCTCACCTTGTTCACATCCACAATTCCATTGGCTTCCGGTGCCAGCAGTGTAACCTCAAAGCCTTCTTTCTCCAGCTTCTTCAGTGTATGAAGAATGGCATGGTGCTCGATATTCAAAGAAACCAGATGCTTCTTTCCTTTGCTCTTGAGACCTCTGGCTGCCGAAATCAGCGCCTGGTTGTCCGCTTCACTTCCACCGGAGGTGAAATAAATCTCATCCGTACGAGCTGCATTAATGGCCTTCGCGATCTTTGCTCTGGATTCAGCCAACTTCTCTGCTGTAATCTGTCCCTCTGTGTGGAGACTGTTCGGGTTGCTGTTATAGTTCTTCAAGCAATCCAACAGCGTGTTCATTGCAGTCTCACTCATATAAGTAGTGGCTGCGTTATCTGCATATACTCTCATTGAACCCTCCCTCTATCATACATTCAAATGAATTTGAATATTATTATCTACGCTTTAAACCTACCACATAATTCCTACTTAGTCAATAGGAATTAACAAACATTACAAAACGGACACTATTCGGGTTACACGTTCAGGATTTTCTCCCGGTTACCATCCATCAAATCCTGAAGCGTGATGTTCTCCAGGTATTTAGAAATCAGTCGATCCATCCCAATCCACAGGGGAAGTGTCACACAACCATCGGATTTCGCACAGTCCACTTCGCTGTTTTTCACACAATCCACCGGTGCCAGATTTCCCTCCGTAAGTTGCAGAATCTCGTTGATATTGTACTCCGACGGTTCCTTCCGGAGGCGATATCCGCCCTTCTTTCCGCGGCAGCTCTTGAGGAGTCCGCCTTTATTCAGTATGGATACCACGATTTCCAGATATTTAAGCGATAACTTCTGACGTTCCGCCACTTCGGATAGAGATACAAATCCCTCTTCCTGATGTTTTGCCAAATCAATCAGAACAACCAGTGCGTAACGCCCTTTGGTTGATACCATCATGGTTCCGCCCTCCTTTCAAATCACCATTTTAAAATACCACCAACTTACTAGGAAATCAAGTAATTCCTAGTAAATTGATGGAATTTAAATTTTTCGCTTTCTATGATAGAATCATTCGTAAGGAGAATCGGTTATGAAATACACTTATAAAAATATTTTTGCAAGAGAATACAGAGGTTACCGACAGATTCAGCAGGGGCTGGAGTCGGTCTTCCACGAGATTCACGGCATGCGTCTCACCGCCTGGAACTGCTTGCCATTCGATGGAATCCACTATATGGAATTCGGATCCATATCTCTGCTTCTTTGGTATCAGGATAAAGACCATCTCAAAATCCAATGCAGCCGCACATTCTTGCCGGAAATGAAGCAAGACTTACCTGCTTTTACCAAGGAAAAGGAATATGCCGGCATGGAACTCCAGGATTTATACGTCCTCATGGGCGAAGAACCTATGATCTGCCTGTCCTTCTCCGACGCCTTCTTCAATCCAAACACAGAAATTCTCCATCAGTTCGTTCTTTCCTCCCGCAAAGCCGGACACGGGATCCAAAGCCTTCGGGTTCCGGACACAACCCCTTTCCGACGGATTTCCACGGAGCGAATCCCTACCACCCAGCGCTTTCGCAAGGTGGTGGAGAACAAAGAAACCAAGGAACGCTTTGTTTCCATACTGGATGAATGCGGAAAAGAGCGTATCCCTCCGCTTTATAACGATGTGGAGCTAACCTCTACAGAACGGGAAATCTACCGAATTAGCATAAGAAAAGAGATCCCAGGCGGCACGGATTACGATCTCTTTGGAATCTGCGATTCTACCGGAAAGGAACTCATTCCCTGCATCTATCCGGATCTCTATTACATGGCAAACGAATACATCCTGGTAATGGACTACCGGCACAAGTGGTGGGTTCTGACGGAGGACAACGAGGCCATCTTCGGTCCCCACCCGCAAGGCGTGGACATCTATAGCC
>JAUNEW010000141.1 GCA_030525365.1 Eubacteriales bacterium | reverse complement strand
ATCAATATGCTCTACAATATCGTGGACCGAATCTACATCGGTCACATTCCGGGAGACGGAAACCTGGCGCTGACCGGCGTGGGAGTCTGCCTCCCGATTATCATGATTGTATCCGCTTTCGCCGCACTGATTAGTTCCGGCGGTGCGCCACGAGCCTCTATTAACATGGGAAAAGGGGATTACGATACGGCGGAGAGAATCCTAGGAAACTGTTTTCTGCTCCAGGTGCTGATGTCCCTAGTGCTGACGGCAATTCTTCTCATCTTCGGAAGAAGCATGCTCCTTTCCTTCGGTGCCAGCGGAAATACCATCGACTACGCAGCGGATTACCTTAGAATCTACGCACTGGGAACTCTGTTCGTGCAGCTGACCCTGGGGATGAATTCCTTCATTACCGCCCAGGGATTTGCGAAAATCGGGATGTACACCGTGTTAATTGGTGCAGTCCTTAACATCGTGCTGGATCCGATTCTAATCTTCGCCTGCCACATGGGTGTCCGAGGTGCGGCCTTGGCCACCATTATTTCTCAGGGCGTATCTGCGCTGTGGTGCGTCCGCTTCCTGTCGGGAAAGAAGTCTCACCTCCGGCTGCAAGGGAAGAACATGCGTCTGAACGCCGGCATTATCCTTCCTTGCATTGCCTTAGGACTATCCCCATTCGTCATGCAGTCCAGCGAAAGCATTATTTCTGTCTGCTTCAATTCCTCATTGCTTCGTTACGGCGGCGATGTGGCAGTCGGCGCCATGACCATCTGCACCAGCGTCATGCAGTTCGCTATGCTACCCCTTCAGGGCATCGGACAAGGCGCTCAGCCGATTTCCAGCTATAACTTCGGTGCGCGTAATAAGGAACGGGTCCAGGAAACCTTCCGGTATCTCCTCCGAATCAGTCTGACCTATTCGGCACTGCTATGGCTGCTGATTATGCTGGTTCCTGGGGCATTTGGCGGAATGTTCACCTCCAATCCAGAGCTTCTGCTCTTCGCAAAGAAAGCCCTTCGCATCTACTGCGGCGCCATGTTCATCTTCGGCATCCAGATTGCCTGCCAGATGACCTTCATCTCCATCGGAAATGCGGTGTGTTCCATCATCGTCGCCGTGGTTCGAAAATTCGTGCTTTTGCTGCCGCTGATATACATCGTTCCCCATTTGGTGAGCAACCCCACCTGGGGTGTGTACCTGGCCGAACCCTGCGCGGACCTGGTGGCGGTAACATTTACCGCAATCCTATTCCGAAGCCGTTTCCGGAAGGCCCTTTCCAATCTGTAACTCTTGTAAAAGAAGACCCGGTCATCCGGACATAACCGAAAAGACTGTTGCACCTAGATAATGCAACAGTCTTTTTTTACATTTCTTAAGTATTGTATCGTCCTCTCTAGCTGAACCAGCCGAATCCGAAGAAGGAATCAATCTGTCCCAGCAGCACGAAGAAGGTGAACAGCGGTGCAATCCAGCGGATACAGAAGCGGTAGAACTTCTCGGTGCGGAACTTGGAGCCCTGACGGATTTCGTTCGGGAGAATCTCTCGGTCGATCCATCCGAAGAAGATGGTGGCTAGCAGGGAACCGAATGGCATCATCAGTCCCTCTGCCATCAGGTCAAATCCGTCGACCCAGCAGAATTTGCCGAACATGGCTGGAAGGTTCTGTCCCAGTCCATCGTAGGCAACCAGAGCGCCTAGGATAGCAGCCAGAAGGCCGAAGAACCAGCAGTAGAATTTGCGCTTATCGCCTTTGCCCTTGTTCATGGCATCGTCGATGAAGGATCCAGCAATGGCTTCCAGAATCGCCACAGAAGAGGTCAGTGCAGCGATGACAACCAGTCCGTAGAAGATAACGCCGATGAATGAGCCGATTTTACCCATTCCATTGAATACGGTCTGCAGTGTCATGTACAGGAGACCAACACCGCCCTGTGGAGACTGACCGCTGGCAAATACTGCCGGCATGATAGCAAGACCTGCCAGGATGGCAATCATGGTGTCTGCAAAAGGAATAATCAGGGCACTTTTCTCCAGGTCCGCACTCTTTGGCAGATGGGATCCGTAGGTAACGGTGATGCCCATGCCGATGGAGAGGGACAGGAACATCTGTCCACCGGCTGCGGAAAGAACTTTAACCCATCCGGTTCCTTTGAATACATCGAAGTTCGGTTTGAACAGGAACTTGACGCCTTCGAAGGCACCTGGAAGTGTTACGCTTCTGGCGATAACCAGGAGAAGCATAACGAAGAGTGCCGGCATGGCAATCTTGCTGAAGCGCTCGATGCCGTCTTCGATTCCGCTGCTTACGATTACGATAGTAATCAGCAAGAATACCAGCGTATAGATGATGGACTGAGTGGAGTCCGCAGTCAGGTTGGAGAAGTAGGTGGCACTATCCATACCGCCGACACCCCAGCTGGCACCGAATACATCACCCAGGTTCGCCAGCATGTACTTGACGCAATAACCACCCAGGTAGGAATAGAATCCCAGAATCAGGAATGGGGAAAGCATTCCCAGCCAGCCTACAATGGCGTATTTCTTACGGATGGATTTGTATGCCAGAATGATGGACTGCCCCGTGTAGCGTCCCAGCGCCAATTCCGTCATGGTCAGAATGTATCCGGCGAAGACTGCAAGAATCAGATATAGAAGAAGGAAAGCAAATCCTCCGTTCATTCCTAACTTATAGGGAAACCCCCACATGTT
>JAUNEW010000140.1 GCA_030525365.1 Eubacteriales bacterium | reverse complement strand
ATATATTGCCTTGTGACCAATGAGGATAAGAAAAAGAGTTCCTCCCCTTCATACATCCATCACAAAGCTGTGTATAATGATAGTTGTAGATTAGCACTCAATTAATAAAAGTGCTAACAAGCAGATAGACGGTGGTGCAAATCGTAGCAGTGGCAGTAACGATAGTAACTGCTGTGCGATGCCGGCACAAAATCCACAGAAGAAGGGTGAGGACTATGACAATCGTACCAGTATTTGATCGGATTATAATTCCAAATGAAAAGATATACATTGCAACAGATTACTACAAGCAGGTGACGGGAAAGCAGCCGGAGGTAGGGGAACGGACCATTCTCCTGATTTCCCGGGAGCGGGACAGCTGGCAGGAGCTGAATGAGGATGGCTTCTATCCTATTGGCGTGAACGGAGTTATCAGCGAGGTGTCGGGAAATGGTTTTATCAAGGTGAAGTCCGGGGACCGGGTTCACGTAGAGTTCGTGGGAGGAGATACGGCCTTCCATTCCGAAATCAGCATGTACCGAATTCCGGATTCCGAGACCATGGATCCAGAGGTGGAAAAGCCTCGGGTGGACCGGATGAAAGGGAAGCTTTATGAGTTCCTGAGTTCCGTCCAGTGGGGCGTGATGGCCAAGAGCTACATTCAGGGCATGGAGACCGTGGGAGAAATCGCCTCTGCACTGTCCACCTGGATGAGCAACACGCCGGAGGAGAAGTACGCGGTGCTGGAGGAGAGCAGTCCGGTGCAGCGGATGGAGTTGATGGAGTCCATGGTGTACGAGTACCTGGAGATGGCGAAGCTCACCGGCGAGGCGGAAAGCGCCCAGGAGGACGAGAACGAGAAAGCTTACCGGAAGCAGGCTATCCAGCGTCAAATGGAGTTCCTGCAGAAGCAGCTGGATGAGATGGATCCGGAGAGCGTTTCGGATATCCGCCGCTTTGAGAAGAAAATCGAAGAGTCCGGCATGAACGAGACGGCGGAGAAGGAAGCGCGCAAGGTGCTGAACCGTCTCAAACAGGAGGGCCAGAACAGTCCGGAGTCTGGGGGGCTATATGATTACCTGGATTTCGTGACCAGCCTGTGCTGGAAGAAGGCGGAGCCGGAACACATCGACCTGACGGAAGCGGAACAGGTGCTGGAGGAGGACCACTTCGGTCTGGAGAAGGTAAAGCACCGCATCATCCAGCAGATTGCGGTAATGGAGCTTCAGAAGAAACAGACCGGCTCCATTCTGCTCTTCGTGGGCGCCCCAGGAACGGGCAAAACCAGCATCGGCCGCAGCATCGCCCAGGCCCTGAAGCGGGAGTACGTTCGGGTCAGCCTGGGCGGCGTCCGGGACGAGGCGGACATTCGAGGCCATCGCCGAACTTACATCGGCGCCATGGCGGGCCGCATCATGGACGGCATCCAGAAGAGCGGCGTGTCCAATCCGGTGATGGTGCTGGACGAGGTGGACAAGCTTTCGTCCTCTTATAACGGCGACCCGGCCAGCGCGCTGCTGGAAGTGCTGGACCCGGAGCAGAACAATACTTTTACCGACCACTACATGAACGTGCCCTACGACCTGTCGGACGTATTCTTCATCTGCACCGCCAACTCCACGGATACCATTCCGGAGCCTCTGCTGAACCGGATGGAAGTGATTCAGTTCTCCGGATACACCGCCACGGACAAATTCCAGATTGCAAAGCGCCACCTTCTGCCGAAAGCCGAAGACGCCATGGGAATTCCGGCGGACCGACTGGAGATTTCCGACAATGTAATTCGAACCATTATTTCGGACTACACCCAGGAGGCCGGCGTCCGGGGGCTGAAGAAACGGCTAGACACCCTGTGCCGTGTGGCCGCTGTAGAGCTGGTAAAAAAATCTTCCCACCCGGCAGAGACTTCCGGGGAGAAAGTCGAAGGGAAAGTGAATCCGGAGGGAAGCCCGGTGGTGACGGTCCGGGAAGAAGATCTCCGAGACTACTTGGACATGCGGCCGATTAGCCACGACCGGATCCTTCAGAAGAAGCAGGCCGGTGTGGTAACCGGACTGGCGTGGACCCGGGCCGGCGGTGAAATTCTTTTCATCGAGACGCTGCTCACCGCAGGAAGCGGCAAAATCATTATTACCGGACAGCTGGGGGATGTGATGAAGGAGTCCGCCCAGATTGCGGTGAGTCTGGTGAAGTCCATGCACCCAGAGAAGGCGGAACTTTTCGAGAAGAACGACATTCACATTCACGTGCCGGAAGGGGCGGTGCCGAAGGACGGCCCGTCGGCGGGAATTACGCTCACCACGGCTTTGACGTCTTTGGTGGAGGACAAGGCGGTTTCACCGGAATTCGCCATGACGGGCGAAGTTTCTCTCCGTGGGGTGGTAACGCCAATCGGCGGACTGCCGGAGAAGCTGATGGCCGCTCAGCGTGCGGGAATCCAGACCGTCTTCATTCCGAAGGAGAACGAGGACGACCTCCGAGACGTACCGGATGAAGTCAAGGAAAAGCTGGAGATTCTGCCGGTGTCCACTGTGCGGGAGGTACTGGTGCGGACCGGATTGCAGGCGGAAGAGTAAGACAAGCGACATGTTGAACGTGTCGGAAGTGTGTGACAAGCGGACGCGGGCGCCCCGGCTCGGGCGCCCCCGGCGTTTAACGGCAAGAAATCCCCGGGGGAATACGTGTATACCGGGTGCGTGAAGGGAGGTCCCTGGCGCGGGGAGGGCCAGC
>JAUNEW010000038.1 GCA_030525365.1 Eubacteriales bacterium | reverse complement strand
GCCGCCCAGCTCCAGTTCTCTAACACCAGCGATAGTAGTTCCAGCTGGGGAAGATACCATATCCTTCAGCTCGCCTGGGTGCTTTCCGGTCTCCAGAACCATCTTTGCTGCCCCCAGTACAGTCTGTGCGGCGAATGTATAAGCCTGTTTTCTCTGCATTCCACCGTTAACGGCTGCGTCTGCCATTGCTTCGATGAACATGAATACGTATGCTGGGCCGCTTCCGCTAACACCAGTAACGATGTCGAACAGGTTCTCCGGCATGATTTCTGCTTTACCGAAAGCACGCAGGATGTTCAGTGCACGCTGTGCTTCTTCTTCGGTTACATATTCGTTCGGGCAAGCAGCGGACATGCCTTCACCTACCTGTGCCGGTGTGTTCGGCATTACACGAACGGTCTTAACCGGCTTTCCGAACTGCTCTGCCAGGTAAGCCAGAGTTCTGCCGGCACCAATGCTGATGAACAGGTGCTTGTCTGTTACGTGATCCTTGATGCCTTCAATTACGCCTGCGAAGTACTGTGGCTTGATGGTCAGGAAGATGGTGTCGCAGTTTTCCAGAACTTCAACGTTGCTGTCTGTAACGTTGATGCCGTTAGCTTCCTTGGTCTTCTGTCTGCTTCCTTCAAACGGATCTGCACCCCAGATGTCCTCTGGCTTGTACAGACCTGCCTTAATAATTCCACCCATCATTGCGTTTGCCATTACTCCGCATCCGATAAAACCTAGTTTCATTCTCATACTCCTTTTCTTTATGTAAAAGTAATAGTTAATTGATTAACATATTCCGGATATGACACAGGCGTTCCCGAGGAACGCCTGTTATCAATATTGATTTGTTCCAGTCTTGCGACTTTTATTCGAAGGACTGCTCCGTACGTTCGATAATCTCGTCCTGCAGAGGCTTGTCCAAGTTTCTGAAGAAGTCACTGTATCCAGCGACACGGACAATCAGGTCCTTGTAATCTTCTGGATGCTTTTGTGCTTCAATCAGAGTCTGACGGTCTACGACGTTGAACTGGATGTGGTGTCCATCCATCGCGAAGTAGGAGCGAACCAGGCTGGCCATGTTGTTCAGACCTGCTTCACCAGCTACTACGTTCGGTGTGAACTTCTGGTTCAGCAGAGTACCTGCAGTTGCCAGGTGATCCATCTTTGCGCAAGATTTAATAACAGCGGTTGGACCGTTGGTATCTGCGGACTTCTCTGGAGAGATTCCTTCGGATACCGGCTTGTGAGCCTTTCTGCCGTTCGGTGTTGCCAGGATTACATCGCCGAAGTATACGTGGCATGTGGTCGGCAGCATGTCTACGCCGTACTTTCCGCCCTTCATGTTCGGACGTCCGGTGATGGTGTCGTGATACAAATCAAAGATTTCTCTCATGATTTCATCTGCGTAATCATCGTCGTTTCCGTACTTCGGAGTCTTATCGTGTACCAGGCTGTAGATGTAATCGTAGCCTTCGTAGTTGTGTTCCATCGCCTCGATGAGTTCATCCATTGTAAAGTTCTTCTCATCGAATACATTGTACTTAACCGATGCAACGCAGTCCGTTACAGTTCCGATTCCAACACCCTGGATATAGTTGGTATTGTATCTTGCACCACCTGCATTGTAATCCTTGGCATTGCTGATGCAATCGTTGGTTACAACAGACAGGCATGGTGCCGGCATCTCTTCTGCATAGAGACGCTCGATGACGTTGTTTCCGCGAATCTTAATATCTACGAAGTGCTTCAGCTGCTTCTTGAATGCATCCCACAGTTCATCAAAGGTCTTGAAGTCCTTCGCATAACCCAGCTTCAGTCCCAGCTGCTTGCCGGAGTACTCATCATATCCGTTGAACAGTGTCAGCTGGAAAATCTTCGGGATATTCATATATCCGGTCAGGATGTATGCTTCGCTTCCCCATGCACCGGTCTCAACGCAACCGGAGGATCCGCCTCTTCTGGCATCTTCCAGGCTCTTTCCTGCGTTAATCAGCTCCATAATCTGGGCTTCGGTGTTGTAGAATGCAGGCTGTCCCCAACCCTTTCTGGAAATCTCGCAGGCTCTCTTGAGGAACTTCTGCGGAGTTTTCTTACTGATGGTTACGTTGGAGTTCGGCTGAACCAGCTTCATCTCGTCCATGCAGTCCAGAATCAGGTAGCTGACATTGTTGACGCCGTTCTTACCATCCGGTGTTACACCACCGGTATTGATGTTGGCAAAGTCGGTGTAGGTCGCACTTTCTTTCAGCGTAATTCCGACCTTAACCGGAGCTGGCTGATTGTAGAATTTTACCCACAGGCACTCCAGAAGTTCCAGTGCGTGCTCGTCGTCCAGAATGCCCGCTTCTACATCGGCTTCATAGTATGGGTTCAAGTGCTGATCCAGTCTGCCCGGACTGAATGCATCCCAAGGGTTCAGCTCTGTGGTTACTGCCAGGTGAGTGAACCAGTACTGCTGGATAGCCTGCCAGAAAGTCTGCGGCTTATGCGCCGGAACCACTTCCAGGTTCTTTGCCATCTGCTCCAGTTCCGCTTTTCTCTTCGGATTTTTCTCTTCTGCAGCCTTCTGTACTGCCATCTCGTGATATCTTTCGCCCAGCTTAATGACAGCGTCGCAACAGATATCCATGGCCTTCAGCTCTTCCATCTTATCCGATGCTTCTGGATCATTCATCCAATCCAGTGCATCCATGCTCTTCTTAATCTTTTCCTTGTAATCCAGATAACCGGTAGTGAACACCTGCTCTCCACCGCATGTATGTCCCGGGCCACGCTGTTCCATGAACTCGGTGAACATTCCTGCTTCATAGCAGTCATGCCATTCTGGTGTCATTCTGGACAGCAGTTTCTCACGGATGGTTCTGCCTTTCCAGAAAGGAATAATCTCGGCAGCCTGCAGTTTCCGATCTTCTTCTGTGGTGTGGAAGGATACCAGGTCTCTTTCGCTCATAACCTTCATATCCTCTTCACTGTGGCAGCACAGCTCTGGGAATGTTGGAGAAGCCTGTGGGTTCTTTCCCTTTTCACCCAGAATCAGCTCATCATCACCGAAATACAGGGTCTTCTTGGAAAAGTACTCCAGAAGCGTCATGGCTCTCATTACCGGGATGGAATACTTTCCATCGTTTTCCTTGTAGAAATCTGTTTCGATTTTCGCTCTCTCCAGATCGATGTGAACCGGTGTGGTAACGCTCTGTTCTCTCAGTCTCTGGATTCTTTCGTTCATTCCGCGCTTTGCCATTTCTTAACCTCCAATCTTGGTATTCGCATAACCCGCATCTTTGAACATACTTACAAATTCCTGCATTTCTTCCTTGTCCGGTGCGTGCAGGTCCGCCCCTTCGTATGTCATTCCCACTCTCGGATACTTACTGCAGCCCGTATCATGATACGGAAGCAGGTTCACCTGAGCAACGTGGATGTTCTTTTCCTTAAGGAACTGAATGGTTGCTCCGATGTTTTCCTTCGTGGCATTCACTTCTTTGATCATTGGAATACGGATATAGATTCTGGCGCCATCTGCACTCAGTCTGCACAGGTTCTCCAGAATGCGCTTGTTGTCCGCCCCCATGTACTTCTTGTGGACCTCCGGATCCATGGTCTTCACATCGTATAGGAAAGTGCTTACATAAGGAAGCATAGCCTGGAATCTCTCGTACGGAGCTTCCCCGCAAGTATCCACCGTGATGTCAATGCCATGGCGGTGTAATTCCTTCGCCAAAGCCAGCACGTACTCCGGATCCACACTCATAACCTCCCCACCGGAGAGGGTTACGCCGCCGCCAGATTCCTCGTAGAACATCTCATCTTTGAGAAGTTCTTTTACCAAAGCTTTGATTTCGTGCTCGTGTCCCAGAACATCACGGATGCTGGAAGGACAGGCCTTTACGCACTTTCCGCAAAGCATGCACTTCAGCGGATTGGTCACCGCCTTGCCCTCTTCAATGGTAATAGCATCATTCGGACAGATTCTCGCACAGAAACCACACCCTACGCATTTCGCCTTGTCGAACTGCATCTGCGGCTTGTACTTCTGAGTCTCCGGATTGTGACACCAAACACAGTGTAGGGGACATCCCTTGAAGAACACCGTTGTCCGGATTCCATCACCATCATGCACTGAAAATTTCTGTATATTTGTAATGGCGTGCATCGTTCTTTCTCTCTTTCTGACTATGTTATAGACCGCGGTCTACTCACACTTAAATTATACATTCTGTCACATATTTGTCAAGCACATAACGAAATTAATACATAGAAAAACAGCGAACCGGACTTCTTTCCAGTTCGCTGTTTTCTATAATTAATCTTATCGTATGGAGCCCCGAATGGACTTAGCCGAAGTATCTCTCCAGCAGGCCCTTGAATGCCTTGCCGTGGCGTGCTTCGTCACGAGCCATCTCGTGTACAGTATCGTGGATGGCATCCAGGTTCGCAGCTTTTGCTCTCTTTGCCAGGTCTACCTTGCCAGCTGTCGCACCGTTCTCTGCAGCTACTCTCATCTCCAGATTCTTCTTGGTGCTGTCGGTAACAACCTCACCCAGAAGCTCTGCGAATTTCGCAGCGTGCTCTGCTTCTTCGTAAGCGGCCTTCTCATAGTACAGACCCACTTCTGGATATCCTTCTCTGTGAGCCACTCTTGCCATTGCCAGATACATGCCTACTTCGCTGCACTCGCCCTCGAAGTTTGCACGAAGATCTGCCATGATGTCCTCGCTAGCGCCCTGTGCAACACCTACAACGTGCTCTGCGGCCCAGCTCATTTCCTCGTCCTGCTTTACGAACTTATCGCTGCCTACGTGGCATACCGGACATTCTTCCGGTGGCTGATCTCCCTCGTGAACGTATCCGCATACCTGACATACCCATTTGCTCATAATCTTTTTCCTCACTTTCGTTTAAATTATACTCAATTGGAATAGTTTACCTTTCTTGTACACTTAGTATACCCACCGCCTTGCGGTTAGTCAACTCTAATGTTTAAACTTTACGAAAAAAGTTTTGTATTGATTTGTGCTTTCCATTTCTCTGCTAAAAAAAAACATTCATCCCTCTCCACACCACCGGAAATGCCAACTCAGGTTAGAGATGTCAAACTTATTTTCCCCTTTGCCTTGTTTTATCCGTGTTTTTGTGCTATTCTTAACTATAAATCATGTATGAAGAACAGGAGGATTCACCACAATGGAGATAAGGAAATCATCCGAAGATTATCTGGAAACTATGTTAATGCTCAAGGAAGCCAACGGTTATATCCGTTCCATTGATATTGCAAAACATCTGAACGTCACCAAGCCAAGCGTGTCCTACGCTACTAAGCGCCTTCGGGAGAACGGTTACATCGAGATGAACAACGATGGACTCATCACCCTGACGGACTCCGGTATGGCCATTGCCCGCAAAATTCTTGACCGCCATGAGATGCTGTCCCAATTCCTCATCATGCTGGGCGTGGACAAGGAAACCGCCGATGAGGACGCTTGCAACATCGAGCACGATATTAGCAATGAGACTTTCGAGGCTATCTGCAACCACGTAGACAACTTCATGTCCGGCTGCCCGAGAATCAACACCAGCGCACCGGCCTGCGAAGATCGCACCAGATAGCAAGAATCGGATTTATCGAATATAATAAGAAATTTGCTTTTACAAAAAGAGGACCGAGATGAATCTCAGTCCTCTTTTCTTTATGTTAATTTGAATTAAGACAGGCCGACAATGGTTCCATCTGACAGAATGTCCATTCCGTTGGCTGCCGGAACCTTTGGCAGACCCGGCATGGTCATGATAGATCCGGTGAGCGCCACGATAAAGCCCGCACCGGCGGAGACCTTTACCTCCCGCACGGTAATGCGGAAGTCTTTCGGTGCCCCCAGCTTCTTCGGGTCGTCCGAGAAGGAATACTGTGTCTTTGCCACGCAGATTGGCAGGTGATCCAGTCCCAGTTTCTCCAGCTCCCGTACCTGCTTGATGGCATCTGCGGTAAAATCAACCCCCTCTGCACCATAGATTTCCGTTGCAATAGTGTTCATCTTGTCTTCGATGGAATCGTTCACATCGTAGAGAACGTGGAAATCGGATTTCTGGTTCTCACAGATGTTGATGACTTCTTTGGCCAGGTCCAGACCGCCTTCACTTCCCTTTGCGAATACTTCCGAGAGTACCACATCGATATTCTTCTCTTTGCAAAGTTCTCTGAGAAGATCCAGTTCCGCTTCCGTATCGGTTGGGAATCGGTTGATGGCAACCACTGCCGGAACGCCGTACTTCGCAATGTTGTCCAGATGGCGAAGCAGGTTGGCAGAGCCTGCCCGAAGGGCGTCTAGGTTCTCCTCACTCAGGTTGTCTTTGGCCACGCCACCGTTCATCTTGAGGGCACGTACGGTAGCGACTACCACAGCCACGTCTGGTTTGAGTCCAGCATAACGGCACTTGATGTCGAAGAACTTCTCCGCACCCAAATCCGCACCGAATCCGGCTTCGGTTACCACGTAATCTCCCAGCTTAAGGGCGGTCTGCGTAGCCATCACCGAGTTGCAACCGTGGGCGATGTTGGCGAAAGGTCCGCCGTGAATGATGGCCGGTGTGTTCTCCAGAGTCTGCACCAGATTCGGCTTGATGGCGTCCTTCAGAAGAAGAGCCATTGCACCGGTGGCTTCCAAATCACCAGCGGTTACCGCTTCTCCCTTGCTGTTGTATGCTACCACCATGCGGGAAAGACGTGCCTTAAGGTCCTCAATATCCGTTGCCAGGCACAGAATCGCCATGATTTCCGAAGCCACGGTAATGTCGAAACCGCTTTCTCTCATGACGCCGTCCCCTTTCTTTCCCAGGCCCACGATGATATGGCGGAGGGACCGGTCGTTCATGTCCAAGACTCTTTTCCAGACAATCTTCTTGGTAACGATGTCCAGCTTATTTCCCTGGTGAATGTGGTTGTCCAGCATCGCTGCAAGCAGATTGTGGGCAGAAGTGATAGCATGGAAATCTCCGGTGAAGTGCAGATTGATGTCATCCATCGGCACTACCTGAGAATAGCCGCCTCCCGCAGCACCTCCCTTGATTCCGAAGCACGGTCCTAGGGACGGCTCTCTCAAAGTGGTGATGGTCTTCTTTCCCAGCTTATTCAGGGCCATGGACAGACCCACATTGGTGGTGGTCTTTCCTTCTCCTGCCGGTGTTGGGTTAATGGCGGTCACCAGCACTAGCTTGCCGTTGGGTTTATCCTTCAGACGATTCAGCACATCGGTGTGAATCTTCGCCTTGTATTTACCATATAATTCCAATTCGTCATCTGAGATGTCCAGCTGGGCTGCAATCTCCGTAATTGGCTTCATCGTCGCTTCCTGAGCGATCTGTACGTCAGTTTTCATATCCATAACCTCCTAGATTCACGATAACGTATGTTTTATTTTACCAAATTTTGTGATTCAATTCCATAAAATAACGTTATTTTTTATGCATGGAACTCAATTTATTCAAATTCCACCTGACCATTTTCCAGGCTCTTCACCTTGGCCATGCTGCACACATCGTAACCTTCATCCCGAAGGGTCTGACCTCCCGGCTGGAAGGATTTCTCAATGCAAATTCCGATTCCCGCCACTTCCGCACCGGCTTGGTCACAGATATCCAGAAGTCCGTGCATGGCCTGGCCGTTGGCTAGGAAATCATCCACTAGCAGCACCTTATCCTCTTCCCCCAGAGCATTGGCGTTCACCACAATATCGTAGAAGCGGTCGTAGGTATAGGAATAGACCTGGGAGCGGTACACGTTGGCATCCAGGTTCTTGCTCTTGGATTTCTTGGCGAAGACCATTGGCACACCGAACTCCTCTGCCGTAATGCTGGCAATGGCAATGCCCGACGCTTCGATGGTCACCACCTTGGTCACCCCTGCATCGCCAAAGTGTTCTTTTAACGCCTTTGCAATCTGCCGAACCAACTTCACATCAATCTGATGATTCAGAAAGGTATCCACCTTGAGGACACCGCCTTCCTTCACTCTGCCATCCTTTCGAATGCGTTCTTCCATAAATTCCATAGTAACACTCCTTTCTACCATTCCAACCCGTAAGGCCAGCCTGCCAAGCCTCCCACATCGTAAATTCTCGTATAACCATAGCTCTCCAGCATGGCCGCCGCATTGTGAGCTCGGCGACCAGTACGGCAGTACACCAATACTGGGGTGTCTTTCTCCGGAATCAGATCCTCCGCTGTTTCTTCGGAAAGCTCCGACATGGGAAGAAGCTCCGCTCCTTCTGCGTGTCCCGTAATGTATTCCTCTTCCTCCCGAACATCGGCAATCACCAGATTATTGTAGGTGTCCATCAGTTCTTTGGCCTGTTCAAAATTCACGCGCTGAATTCCCATTCTACCTCCTGTGTTCATTGCTTTCTATATGGAAAAGAGGCATTCCGTGTGGAACGCCTCTTCTTTTCTACTATTATATTATTCTTTCGGAATCAGTACAACCCTTTCGAAAGGTTCTTTTACCGACTACTTCTCCTCGGCTACTACAGACTTAGCCTTTGCCTTCGGCTCACGGCTCTTCATGTAGTCGCGGATGAACATGATAGCTGTGTAGAATACAACAGCAACCACAATCCAGAGCAGGATGGTTAGCGGTACGCTCTTTACAAAGAGGTAGGCAATAATTGCACCCAGGGAACCGAATGTGGCATTGGTAATGGTGGCAATCATGTCGTAACGACCTGTCTTGATGAACTCCGGACCTGCTCCGAATGTCATCAGGAATGCACATCCACCCATCATAATCGGGAAAGCAGACTGTACGTTCATTCCCATCATGGATACCAGCGCGAAAGTCGGCGCATAAGCACCCACACCAATGGTCATTAAAGCACCCAGAACGAATTCGATGATTACGGAAACCACCAGCTTGATTCCATAGATACCGGTTGCCATTCCAACCATTCCGAACGGTCCAATCTGCAGCTGCTTCAGCGCCATTACCACGCCTACCACCAGCAGACCGACACCCATGCCCAGACGAATCTTCTCGGCATCCAGCTTACTTACCACGTTAGCTCCTACTTTGGAACCTACAATCATAGCCAGCAACATAGAAACCAGGGTCAGCTTATCAATTTCTACAAATCCAAAGAACAGGAACGCCTCAATCAGTACTGGAATGGTATCTCCTACGTTCAGTGTTCCTGGGATGTACATATCATCTACCGAACCCTTAATCTTATACGCACCCGTAGAAGTCGCATAGGATCCAATGCCCAGTACATCCAGGAAGTTTGCCACGAAAGCAACGATGGAATTGTACACGGTGTGTTTCTTTTCCTTCTCCCATCTTGCCTGTCCTTCTTCTGTTGCACGAATCTTCGGAACACTTCTCATCAGCAGAATTGCGGTAAAAATAATTCCGATGATGCAAAGTGCCTTCATCACAATAATTGCATTCATTTCTAATGTCCCTCCTAAATAACACTTTTCCGTTCGACACTACCTGCTTCCGTTATACGGAAATCGAACCCTATAAGTATAACAAATACCGATTATTATTTAACGAATTAACAGGAATTTGTACTTGCGGATATCGAGAATGTATTATTTGAATTTATGATAGTTCTATGCGTTTTCGAACACGTTTGTGCTATTTATTTTCATCAAAACTCCACAAATCGCTATTTAAGCCTTCCTTTCTTTCGTGTATAATAAGCCCATCTGAAAAGACGGATTATTCCTACGAACCATTCGCCGCGGATCCTAATCCGCGGCTTCTTTTACAGAGAAATTAACAACGAACTAAGCGCAAGAAGGGAGATTCACCATGAAAGAATCCATTCCAAGAATTACCGGCACATTGCGTGCTCACTCAGTGGAAATGCCGGAAGTCATCCAAGAAGCTTCCGGTATCATCGTTCTGGGGCGGAAAATCCGCTCCCTAATCTTCTCCACGGACATCGCCATCATTCGGAACTGTGACGCAGATGCGGTGTTGGCGGTATACCCTTTCACCCCGCAGCAGGTGATTTCCGAGGCCATCATTAATGCCTCCTCCATCCCGGTCTTTGTAGGCGTAGGCGGCGGTACCACCAAAGGACTTCGCTCCGTCTACATTGCACAGGACGCGGAGGCCCAGGGGGCTTTCGGTGTGGTGGTTAACAACCCCATGAGCAACACCAACATCAGTCTGATTAAGCGGGTCATCGATATTCCCATCATCTCCACAGTTATCAGTGCAGAGGGTATCCAGGAAAGGCTGGATGCAGGGGCTACGATTCTCAACGTGGCCGCCGGTAAAAACACCTCGGATGTGGTCCGGGAAATCCGGCAGAAGTATCCGAAGGTTCCCATCATTGCCAGCGGTGGAAAGACCGACGAGTCCATCCAGCGCACCATCGAAGCTGGCGCCAATGCCATCGTCTACACGCCGATTCCTACGTCGGATATTTTCTCCAGCATGATGGATGAGTACCGGGCAGAGAAGACGCGAAATCCAGAACTGACCCTTAAGACCCTGGATTCCAAGAAGGACGAACTTCTGGAACTGATTGATCTTCTGCATCAGCACAACTTGGATGAAGCAGACCTGCCGGAGCTACCGGATTGGGTGAAGAAGTAGATAAGATAATTATGCACACAAAAACACTCCGCCAAAGGTAAAGAATGCGGAGTGTTTTTGTATGAATAATTCGTCGTTTTCACTTGAACAATTCAAAAAGTATGAGGTAATGATTCTAGATGAAAATCCGTAAAGACGGATTGCATATAGCTATGTAAGCGGCTTGAAGTTTCCGTGAAACCGTTTAATCTCAAGCTCTACAAATGTTATACTACTAAAACCACCTTGTGTCAATAACTTTTTTGAATATTGGTTGACTTATTTTTAAATCAAATAGTTGGCTGTGGTCAACCTATTTTTTATTATACATAGAGAAAAAAAGAGAACCTCCTGTCGCACGCATCGCGCGACAGGAGGTTCTCTTTTTTTCTCTTATTTGAACACAGGGTATCTCCCCATCTACACCTGATAACGTTCCATGGACTGGGACAAGTGGCGCATGATTGCATTCATGGCATCTTCCTTGTTGCCGCTGATAATCGCACCGTATAGTTTCTGGTGCTCTTCCACTACGGCCTGAAGCTGCTTTTCATCAATCAGACCGGTTCCGCTGACACGTTTCAGAAAATTTCGAATTGTGGTCAGCATGGAGAGGATAATCGGATTCCCAGAACATTCAGCAATACAGGTGTGGAATTCAATATCCGCATCTAGGGTATCTTGCAACACATGCTGAAGGTTGCCGTTGCTTCGGCTCTCCTGGAAGGTTTTCTGCATCCGGTAATAGATATCCGTCAGCTTTGCCAACTTGTTCTCATCTTTGCACTCGCAAGCAAGCTGCACTGCCCGGATTTCCAGCGCACCTCGAACCTGAAGGATGCTCTTCACCTGAGCACCATCCAGAAACAAGGACCAGGAAAGGGGTACCGAGAAGAAATTCGTCTCTCGGCTGGTAATGTATGTTCCCTGTCCCAGACGGATGTCAATCATCCCTAGGACGTCCAGCACTTTCAATGCTTCCCGGACAGCAGATCTTCCTACGTTGAGCTTCTTCGCCAGTTCTCGGTCCGATTCAATCTGGTCGCCTCTCTTGAGACGGCCTTCTAGAATTTCGTCGGCAAAATACATGGTCAGGCGATTCACCAGCTGACTGATGTTGCCCTTCTTCTCACTCTTGTAGAAGAGTTCTCCCTCCGTCTGGTGAGTATTTAGAAAGTTCTCCAGGTTCTGCAGAAATTCCTGTGGTTCCAGGGAAAACATCATGCTGTCCAGCCGCAGTCTAGAACTGACGGCACTAATGACTTCGTTGAGGCGTTCCCCTCCCTTCGATTCCAGATTGGACAGGGTGGCCACGCTCATGGCCGGCTTTCCGTCTTCTTTCATCAGGAAGAATTCCAGGAACTCCTTCTGTGTCATCTTCAGCGCCCGCCGAATCTGGCGGATGTTATCCTTCTTGTAGACAGAGTTGTACTTACCCTCTACCATCATAAACCTCGACTTTTCGATCATCTATCTGCACTATCTTCTTTGCTTATTCGTCCAGAAGTTTCTCTACCAGGTCTGTCATCAGTACGGATGCCTTTGCCAGGTCACTGTACTTACTGAATTCCACCGGCGCATGGCTCCGGCCGTCCTTGCTGGATACGAACAGCATTACCGTTGGAAGCTGCTGGCCGATTTCCAGGGAATCGTGACCTGCACCACTTGGAAGGCGCATGTAGGAGTATCCTCTCTCCTTGCAGGAATCTTCCAGTGTATCAAGCATGTCTGCATCCAGCGCAACTGGCTCAATGACCAGCTTAGTGTCAATCTCAAAGCTTCCGCCCATAATCTTGCACTCGCGCTCCAATGCTGCTTTAATTCTTCTTGCGATATCATTAATATTATCATTGTTCATGGAACGAATGTCAACGGTGAACTCTACTTTCTCCGCAACAATATTCATTCCACCTGG
>JAUNEW010000139.1 GCA_030525365.1 Eubacteriales bacterium | reverse complement strand
GGATATCGTCTGAACATCTACACCACCTCTTCCGGCTACAGTCTGGAATTCAAACCGACCTATGTGAATGAAGGCGGAAAGCTGTACATGTACAACGGCGGTTACATCAACATTCCAGGCAAATACGAGAAGATGGACGACAACGACAATCTGGTGATTTCGGCCAAGTTCTTCAAGAAATATCCGGGATGGATTAAGCTTGGAAAACACACCGCAACCATTACCGAAGAAGCCTACACCCTTCCGGAGAAAACCATCGAGCCTCAGGCAGCCATGGTTATCGTCGAAGTGGGAACCGGTAAGGTCAAAGCCATGGTGGGCGGAAGAAAACAGTCCGGACGTCAGCTCTACAACAGAGCACTGAATCCAAGACAGTCCGGATCCTCCATCAAGCCGATTTCCGTATACTCTGGTGCGCTCCAGAAGAGTTACGACCTGGCCAAGGAAGGAAAGAAATTCCCGTACAAGAACACGGGGCACGACAATCAGGGTACCAAATACTACGGAGATTATCTCACCGCATCCTCGGTTATCGTGGATGAACGGATGACCTTCAACGGACAGACATGGCCGCAGAACGCAAGTAATTCCTTCAGCGGTGCAGTCACCATGAGAAAAGCCCTGCAGAACTCCATCAACGTCTGCGCGGTTAAGCTAGAACTTCAGGTAGGCGCCGAATACATCGCCGATTTGGTTGAGAAATTCGGTATCACTACTCTGGACCGAGAAGGCGGTACCAACGATATGAACGCAGCGGCACTGGCACTGGGCGGTCTCACCAACGGTGTTATTCCGCTGGAAATGGCACAGGCATACGCAACATTCCCGAACGGCGGTGTTCGTCAATCCTCTATTGCCTACACCAAAGTAACCGACCGGAACGGAAAGGTTCTCCTGAACAAGGAATCCGAATCCACCAAGGTGTTGGATAAGGGTGTAGCCTTCATTATGACAGACATGCTCAAATCCGTAGTTAGCCAGGGTATCGGTTCTCCGGCTTCCATCAGTGGAGTGCAGGCCGGTGGTAAAACAGGTACTACATCTAGCGAATACGATATTTGGTTCGATGGATTTACACCATCCTATGCCGCAGCCCTCTGGATTGGTAACGACGTGAACATGCAGCTCACATCCATGTCTGGACCGGCAGCCGCTCTCTGGGGTAAGATTATGAATCAGATTCCGAAGGCGAAGAAAGGACATTACAAGTCTCAGCCGGATGACGTAGTTCACGTAGGTGGTGAATACTACACCAGCGGAACCGAAGGCGGACGTTCCACCTACTTCGCAGATAGAGCTCGGGAGGCAGCTCAGCGTAAAGCAGCAGCGGCCGCATCGAAGAAGAAGTCCTCCTCTTCCAGCAAGGGCTCTAAGAAAGGACACTAGTTCTATCGATTGACGAATTGCATTTTCATCCCAACGAAAATTAACGTCGGAAATTCCGGCACGAAAAAGCAGCCTCGTATGAGGCTGCTTTTTACATACTCTACCGCGCTGACAACGCGCTATCTCAACTTGTTGCTTCTGCGCCAGATTTTCATTTCTTCTGCAGATTGAATCAGCTCCTCCCGGAAATCCGGATGGGCAATGCTAATCAGCATCTCTGCTCTCTCCCAAGTGGATCTTCCCGCCAAGTTCACCATGCCGTACTCAGTTACCAGCTGATAGGCCTGGCTCCGAGGATCCGTGATAATATCCCCGCCGAAAGTAGCTCTCACATTGGAGTGGCGCACTCCCTTCTTATCCACACGGGAAGAAGGCATGCAGATAAAGCTCTTGCCCGTTGGATTATCGTAGGCCCCTGTCAAGAAATCCAGCTGGCCACCGGTTCCGCTAATGTGACGGATTCCAGCGGATTCCGCGCTAATCTGACCGAACAGGTCTACCCCTACACAGCTGTTGATGGAGGTGAATTTGTCGATGCTTCGAATTACGTTCACATCATTGACGTAATCCATGGGGCAAATCATGACCTCTGGGTTCTCCCGGGTCCATTCCACCAGCTCTTTGGTGCCGTACACTAGACCGCCCACAGATTTTCCTTTCATTTCCCCAGTCTTATTGCGGTTGGTGATTTTCCCCGCCTTGTACATGTCCAGGTTGGCATTGACAATCAGTTCCGAATGCACGCCCAGGTCTTTGAGGTCCGAATCCGCAATTTTCTTTCCGATGAGGTCCGGCATTCCTCCTACACCTAGCTGCACGCAAGCACCGTTTTCCATCTGCGAAACAATCTGATTGGCGATAATCTCATCGATTTCGCTGCCGGAAGCGGACGGCACTTCGAAGAGATCTGGATGATCTCCCTCCACGATATAATCCACTTCCGAGATATGTACCTGATTTTCTTTGCCGAAAAGCCGCGGCAGCTTCTCATTGATTTCCAGAATAATCACATCCGCCTTATCCAGTACCGCCCGAGCGGTGGCGTTGTTCACGGAGAAGTTGAAATATCCCTTCTCATCCATGGGTGTTACCGCCATCATGGCCACGTTCACATCCAGGAACCGGCGGTAATATCCTGGAAGATTCCGGAACAACATCGGAATAAAGTAGCACAGGCCCTGGTCGCAAAGCTTCCGCTCAAAGTGCACCATATGCCAAGAGTTATAGGTGAAATGCTCCTGCTCCGGATCCACCTCCACAATATGAAGTGGTCCGTGCATGAGAAGGCTCCGCACCTTCACATCCTCCAATTCCTCTTTTCGCTCCGACAGCGCCT
>JAUNEW010000037.1 GCA_030525365.1 Eubacteriales bacterium | reverse complement strand
GTCTAGTTCGGAGAAGATGTCTGGAACAGATGACAACAACATCATCTATTCGTAAGTTAATATAGTGTATAGAACACTTTGCACAGAAAGGAGAACTCTCTTGATTTTCAATAAGGAAGCGGATTTCGAAGAGGCATTGATACGGATTCTGTCCGAGAACGGATGGGAGAAGAAGGTGCTGAAGAATTATTCCGAGGAGGAATTGCTGCAGAATTGGGCGGATATTCTGTTTGAAAACAACAGAGATATTGATCGGCTCAACGACCAGCCTTTGACGAAGAGTGAGATGCGTCAGATTCTGGATCAGATCGGGAACCTTCGGACGCCGCTCAAGCTGAATGGATTTATCAACGGCAAAAGCGTTTCGGTTAAGCGGGATAACACTGCGGATACGCTTCACTTCGGGAAGGAAGTGAGCTTGAAAATCTATGACCGCATGGAGATTGCGGCGGGTTCCAGCCGCTACCAGATTGTCCAGCAGCCGAAGTTTCAGGCGAAGTCCAAGGTACTGAATGATCGTCGTGGAGACTTGATGCTCCTGATTAACGGAATGCCGGTGATTCATATTGAGCTGAAGAAGTCTGGGGTGCCAGTAAGCGAAGCCTGTCATCAGATTGAGAAGTATTCTCACGAAGGGGTGTTCACAGGATTGTTTTCGCTGGTGCAGATTTTCGTTGCGATGAATCCGGAGGAAACGCTGTATTTCGCAAATCCGGGACCGGAGGGAAAGTTCAACTCGGAATACTATTTCCACTGGGCGGATTTCAACAATGAACCGATTAATCGGTGGAGTCAGATTGCAACGACGCTGTTGTCCATTCCGATGGCGCATCAGATGATTGGATTCTACACGGTTGCAGACGATTCCGATGGGGTTCTCAAGGTAATGCGAAGTTACCAGTACTATGCGGCGAATGCCATTTCGGACCGGGTGGCGAAGACCAACTGGGACGACTACCAGCAGCGCGGTGGATACATATGGCATACCACCGGATCTGGGAAGACGATGACCAGCTTCAAATCGGCGCAGCTCATCGCCAGCTCCAAGGATGCGGACAAGGTAATCTTCCTGATGGATCGGGTGGAGCTGGGAACACAGTCCCTCAAGGAATATCGGGGCTTTGCAGCGGAGAACGAATCGGTGCAGGCGACGGAGAATACCAGCGTTCTAATTGCCAAGCTGAAGAGTCCAAGTCCGGCGGATACCTTGATTGTGACTTCCATTCAGAAGATGAGCAACATTAAGGATGAAGAGGGTGGACTGAATGCGGCAGACATCGATGCTATCAGCCGGAAAAGGTTGGTGTTCATCGTGGATGAGGCTCATCGTTCTACCTTTGGCGAGATGCTGAACACCATCAAGAACACCTTCCGGAGAGCGTTGTTCTTTGGATTCACCGGGACACCGATCCAAGAAGAGAACCAGAAGAAGCACAGCACCACCAGCAGTATTTTCGGAAACGAGCTGCACCGCTACAGCATCGCAGACGGAATCCGGGATGGAAACGTGCTGGGATTTGACCCGTACAAGGTGATGACCTTCAAGGACAAAGACCTTCGCCGCGTGGTTGCCTTGGAGATGGCCAAGAGTAAGACCGAGGCGGAAGCCTTGGCGGACCCGACGAAGAAAGAAGTCTATTACACCTATATCGATTCGGGCAAAGTGAAGATGGCTGGATACCGAGACAAGGCAGGGAAATACATCAAGGGAATCGAGGATTATGTCCCGAAGGTACAGTATGAGACGAAAGAGCACACCGGGGCAGTCGTGCAAGACATTCTGGAGAACTGGAGTACACTGAGTCGCGGTGGAAAATTCCATGCAATTTTCGCCACCAGCAGTATTCCGGAGGCCATCCGTTATTACCGGATGTTCAAAGAGGAGAGCCCGGAGTTCAAGGTAACCGCCTTGTTTGACCCGAACATTGATAACCGGGGAGGAGCCATCTTCAAGGAAGAAGGGCTGGTGGAAATCATACAGGATTACAATGCCCGGTATGAGCAGGACTTTACGATTCCTACTTTTAGCAAAATGAAGAAGGACATTGCCGCACGGTTGGCCCACAAGAGACCTTACGAGCGAATCGAACGGCAGCCAGAGAAGGAAATCGATTTGCTCATCGTGGTGGATCAGATGCTGACGGGATTTGACTCCAAGTGGATTAACACGCTGTACCTGGACAAAATCCTGCATTACGAGAACATTATTCAGGCGTTCTCCCGGACGAATCGGCTCTATGATAAGCACGAGAAGCCCTTTGGCGTAATTCGATACTATCGGCAGCCCCATACCATGGAGAAGTACATTGAGGCCGCGCTTAAACTCTACTCCGGCGATAAGCCGCTGGGACTGTTCGTTCCCCATCTGACGGAGAATATCGAGAAGATGAACGAGATCTACGGGGAAATTCGGGCACTGTTCGTGAATGCAGGAATCGAAGATTTCCAGAAGCTGCCGGAGGATGGAGAGACTCGGGCGAAATTTGCCAAAGATTTCAACGCACTCAACGGATACCTGGAAGCGGCACGGATTCAGGGCTTTACCTGGGAAGAAGCCGGCGGTGTCGACGAGCGAACGGGAGAGGTTGTAACCGCCGAGATTACGGAAGAGATGTACATGGTGCTAGTTCAGCGGTACAAGGAGCTGGAGCGAAGCGGTGGTGACGGTTCTGGCGATGATGTTCCCTATGATTTGGATTCACATATCACGGAAATTGATACGGGAAAGATTGATCTGGACTACATGAATTCCAGGTTCCAGAAGTTCCTCAAGGTGCTTCATCAGAAGGGCCGGGGAGCGGAGGAACTGAGGCGGGCGGAAAACGAGCTGCATCGGACCTTTGCCACATTGTCTCAGGAGGAGCAGAAATATGCCAACATCTTCCTCCACGATATCGAGAGTGGGGATGCAGACGTGTCGGAGGACATGACTTTCCGGGACTGCATCAACAGCTACATGGAAAGTGCCCAGAACGACCGAATCCATCAGGTGGCAACTTCGCTGGGGGCAGATGAGACCCTGCTTCGAGAGATGATGAATCTGAATTTGAATGAGAATAATATCAATGAATTCCGCCGTCTGGAGCAGTTGGAGAACACTGTAGACAAGGCCAAAGCCAAGGAATTCCTCGAACAGTTGGAAGGGCATCGGATTATTCCGCCAAAAGTATTTATCAAGATGGATAATTTCCTCCGAGAGTTCATCCTAAGCGATGGGAAGAATTTTCATATGCCGGAAGAGAAATAGAATAAGTATGGGAAATCCAGGGGTGCTGTTGCATGAACGATGTGCGACAGCATCCTTTTGTTTCATCAGCGCACAATGAACCCTATGGAGGAAATTATGCTGAATACAATAGATAAGAACACGCTATTCTACGATTACTACACGAAGTGGATTGCAGTATACAAGGAAGGGGCGATACGGGATGTTACTATGGATAAATATCGCCTAACCCAGTCCTGGATTCGGAGACTGGCGCCGGATCTCCGTGTGTGCGAGCTCACTCGGATGAGTTACCAGAAGCTGCTCAATGACTACGCAGAGTTCCATGAACGGCAGACTACCATGGATTTCCATCACCAGGTGAAGGGTGCCATTCTGGATGCGGTGGATGAAGGACTAATTGAACGGGATCCAACCCGCAAAGCCATCATCAAGGGGAAAACTCCGGCTCTCAAGAAGACGAAGTTTCTGAATCAATTTGAACTGCAGAAACTTCTGTCGGATTTGGATCTGGGTCCGGAATTGAATTGGGACTGGTTCATTCTTCTGGTGGCCAAGACCGGAATGCGCTTCTCAGAAGCCTTGGCAATTACGCCCAATGATTTCAACTTCGCAAAGCAATCTCTTTCCATCGACAAAACCTGGGATTACAAAGGCAAAGGAGGATTCCTTCCCACCAAGAACCGATCTTCCGTCCGGCGAATTCAAATCGACTGGCAGCTAATCATCCAGTTCTCCACGTTAGTGCGAAATCTCCCAGAGGACAAACCCATATTCGTGTCGGGAAGAATTTTCAATTCTACTGTGAATGATGTGCTTTCCCGCCACTGCAGGCGGACAGGAATTCCAACCATATCCATTCATGGACTTCGGCATACCCACGCATCACTACTTCTGTTCGCCGGGGTTTCCATCGCCAGCGTGGCCCAGCGGCTGGGGCATTCCAGTATGACGACTACACAGAAAACCTATCTTCACATCATCCAAGAACTGGAGAACAAAGACGTGGATCTGGTGATGCGGTCGCTATCTAGTTTGAATTAATACATACCACTTGCGCTGATGAAGGGATACAAAAACGCCCCCTTCGGAAACGTTAAAACGATTTCCGAAGGGGGCACTTTTCTATTTCATTCTTATTTCATCAGATTGCAAATCCGGTTACTGAAAGCCACTGGATCGTCAATCGGCATGCCCTCGATAATCAGGGCCTGATCGTACAAGAGCTCTGCGTAGTCCTGAACCTTTTCCTTGTCTTCGGATTCTACCGCTGCCTTTAGTGCGGCGAAGAAAGCGTGATTTCCGTTCAGCTCCAGAATCTTGTCAGCTTTGATGCCGGCCGCTTCCTTGTTGCCGGTGAGCTCGGCCTGTGCCTTCAGGACCTTCTCCATTTCCAGGGAAAGGCCGTCGCCGGAGGCGAAGCATACCGGATGGTCTTTCAGACGGGTGGACAGGATGACGGAAGCTACTTTGTCGCCGAGAGCTTCTTTTACCGCAGTCAGAACGTCTTTGGCCTCTTCTTGCTTCTCTTCCTGCTCCTTCTTCTCTTCATCGCTCATCTCGAAGCCCAGATCCTTATCGGAAATGCTCTTGAACTCCTTGTCATCGTAGCTCTGCATCATCTTGAGGGCGAATTCATCGATTTCGTCGGTGCAGTACAGAACCTCGTAACCCTTGTCCTTGAAGAGATCCATCTGCGGCATCTTGGCGATTTTCTCTTTGGACTCGCCGGTTGCATAGTAGATGTACTTCTGATCCTCTCTCATGCGGTCTACGTATTCCTTGAAGGTAGCCAGTTCATCGGTGGTGCTGCTGTAGAACTCCACGAAATCCTTCAGCTTATCCTTGTGCATTCCGTACTGGTCGTAGATGCCGTACTTCAGCTGCATGCCGAAGGCTTCGAACATCTTGTCGTACTTCTCACGCTCTTTCTCCTGCATTTCCAGAAGGGTGGAGGAAATCTTCTTCTCCAGTCTCTGGGCGATGGCCTTCAGCTGGCGATCCTGCTGCAGCATTTCACGGGAGATATTCAGCGACAGATCTGGAGAGTCCACCAGACCCTTGACGAAGCTAAAGTAATCCGGCAGCAAATCCTCGCAGTGATCCATAATCATGACGCCGCTGGAATAGAGCTGCAGGCCCTTCTTGAAGTCCTTGGTGTAGTAGTTGAACGGAACCTCGCTTGGGATGTACAGCAGTGCATCATAGGAAACCACACCTTCCACGTTGGTGTGAATCACCTTCAGCGGATCGTTCCAATCGAAGAACTTATTCTTGTAGAATTCGTTGTATTCCTCTGCAGTGATTTCACTCTTTTTCTTCTTCCAAATCGGAACCATGCTGTTGAGGCGTTCGTCTTCCCGATAGCTTTCGTACTCCGGCTTGTAGTCCTCAGCAGCCTTCTCCTCTTCGGTGGCTTCCTTGACACGGGATTTCTCCACGTTCATCACGATTGGATAGCGGATGTAGTCGGAATACTTCCGAATCAGCTCTCTCAGCTTGAACTCCGTCAGGAATTCGCTGTATTTGTCGTCCTCGGTGTCATCCCGCAGAGTCAGCTGTACGCTGGTTCCCACTTCGCTTCTCTCCGCATCCTCCACGGTGTAACCGTCGGCACCGTCACTAATCCATACGTGAGCCTGATCTTCACCCAGCTTCTTGGAGGTGACTTCGATGTGCTTAGCCACCATAAAAGCACTGTAGAATCCCACGCCGAATTGTCCGATGATATCCGTATCGGAATCCGCATCCTGGTTCTCTGTCTTGAATCCCAGGGATCCGCTCTTGGCGATGATGCCCAGATTCTCTTCCAGTTCCTGGGCGCTCATTCCGATACCGTTATCGATAATGGTTAGCGTGCCTGCCTCTTCATTCGGCTCAATGCGAATCTCGAAGTCCTCTCTGGAAAGACCGGTCTTTCCGCTCTTTGCCTCCTCGTAATACCGCTTGTCGATGGCATCACTGGCATTGCTGATAATCTCCCGGAGGAAAATCTCCCGGTTGGTGTAAATCGAGTTAATCATCAAATCCAGCATCCGCTTGGATTCCGCTTTGAATTGTTTCTTTTCCATTTCGTGTACCGTCCTTCTATGTAATGTTTTTGTGATCTTGTAAAAACAGAATCGATGGAGTTAGCACTCACCGACGATGTCTGCTAATAGGTATAATACTCTTTCGCAAATAGGAATGCAACCGCCCTTTCAAAATATCACAGAAAAATCATATTGCCACACTGGAAGGAAACGAATATACTCAGTATATTGGTAGTAGAAGAAAGGCGAATCCGGATGGAGATACCGGTTCGAAAGGAGTAGGATATGGCGAATAGATATGATGTGATTATTGTAGGCGGAGGTCCGGCAGGGCTTACGGCCGCAATCTATGTGGGAAGAGCTGGGAAGAGCGCAGCAGTTTTCGAGAAAGAAATGATTGGGGGTCAGATTACCTACACCGGAGAAATCGATAATTTTCCAGCGGTGCCGGGCATCGGTGGTGCGGAGTACGCCATGAAGCTACAGGAGCAAGCGGAATCCTGTGGTGCAGAGATCTACATGGAAGAAATTCAGGAAATCCAGAAGGAAGCCGATGGAACATTCACCCTTCGGACGGAAGATGACAGTTATGGGGCAGAGGCGGTGATTCTGGCCACGGGACTGCAGCGCCGGAAGATGGAGGTGCCGGGAGAAGAGACGCTGACGGGAAGAGGACTTTCCTACTGTGCGGTATGCGATGGTGCCTTCTTTCGGAACCGCGATGTGGCGGTCTACGGCGGTGGGAATACCGCAGTAGAGGATGCCATCTACCTTGCTGGAATCTGCAGGAAGGTTACCATTATTCACCGGCGGAACCGTTTCCGGGCAGAGGAGCGACTGGTGCAAGAACTGAAGAGCAAGGACAATGTGGAGTTTGCTCTGGAGAAGACGGTGGCTTCGGTGGAAGGAGAGAAGATGGTGACCGGTGTCACGGTCCTGGATGGGAATACGGGAGAGACTACTCTGATTCCAGTGGATGGCATGTTTGTGGCCATCGGTCAGATTCCGAATGGGGATGCTTTCCGGAACCTGGTGGAGACAGACGAGGCCGGGTATTACCAGGTGGATGAGAACTGCACCGCCACCACGGAAGGCGTGTTCGTTGCGGGAGATGGCCGGGAGAAGAGCGTCCGCCAGCTGACCACGGCGGTAGGAGATGGTGCGGTAGCGGCAACCAATGCCTGTCGTTACGTGGATCGACTGCACGGAAACGAGTACATCTAGGAAAACTTTTTTTACAGGAAAAGAATGGAGAAACCGAAGGGCGTACTAGGAAATTTCGTAGTAAGTGCATTTCGAAGTGGAGTGTGATATAATCACCCAATGTGAGTATTAATATAGGAGGAGTTATAATGGCTGATTATGAAGAGAACTGCACCCATAACTGTGAGACATGCGGTGCGGATTGCGGATCCAGACAGGGGGAGCCGCAGGATATGCATGCGAAGCTGCACGAGGGCAGCAGCGTGAAGAAGGTCATTGGTGTTGTCAGCGGCAAAGGCGGCGTGGGTAAATCCATGGTAACCGCGCTTTCCGCAATCGTTGCCAATCGGAACGGCCTGAAGACCGGTATTCTGGATGCGGATATCACCGGCCCATCTATTCCGAAGATGTTCGGAATCCACGAGAAGGCGGAGGTATCCGGCATGGGTTTGCTTCCGGCAACCACCCCGACGGAAATGGAGATTATGTCTCTGAACCTTCTGACCGAGAACGAGACGGATCCGGTGGTATGGAGAGGTCCGGTCATCGCTGGTGCGGTAACCCAGTTCTGGACGGATGTTATCTGGGGGGACTTGGATGTGATGTTCATTGATATGCCGCCGGGAACCGGTGACGTACCGCTGACGATTTTCCAGTCCATACCGGTGGATGGCATTATCATCGTATCCTCGCCGCAGGAACTGGTGTCCATGATTGTGGAGAAGGCCATGAAGATGGCACAGATGATGAACATTCCGATTCTGGGACTGGTGGAGAACATGAGCTATCTGGAATGTCCGGATTGCGGCAAGAAGATCGAGGTATTCGGTCCAAGTTCCGCCGATGCCATCGGTAAGGAATACGGCATCAAGGTCATCGACAAGCTGCCGATGGATCCGAAGCTGGCGATGCTCAGCGATGCGGGCAGAATCGAGTTCCACGAGAGCAAGGGCATGGAGCCACTGGTAGACGTGCTGGCAGACCTGGGACTGGATATCTAGTGAGTATCTAGCGCGTCCCTGGCAGCTGGTGTAAAATCCACGTAATAAATACAAAGAATGCCTATATTATACTTGACATCCCATGGGTGTCAGGTATAATTTTTATTGTTTGAGTTTACAAATACTAAACTTGATATTTACTATTATAATTACAGCTATGATTACAGCGGAACCGGCGATTCGGATTCCGCGATGAAACCGTGATGAAATAACAGCAGACATTAGAGAAAGCACGATAGAAAGAAGGAACTATGGAAATCGGAGAGAAAATTCGGCGGATTCGCATGGAGCGGGGCCTGACCCAGGAGGAGCTGGCGGACCGAGCGGAACTGTCCAAAGGCTTTATCTCCCAGCTGGAGCGGGATTTGACATCCCCTTCCATCGCAACCCTGGAGGATATTCTCACCTGCCTGGGTACCGACTGTGGGGAGTTCTTCGCCGCAAAGTCCCGGCCCCAGGTGGTATTCTCGGAAGACGACTATTTTGTCAAGGAGGATTCGGTACACAAGAGCCGTATCGACTGGATTATCCCCAACGCCCAGCGGAACGAGATGGAACCTATCCGGCTGTCCCTGACGGCGGGAGGCGCTACCATTCCGGACAATCCCCACGAGGGGGAAGAGTTCGGTTACGTCATCCGCGGCAGTGTGGACGTTCACATCGGGAAAGAGAACTATCACGTGGGGGAAGCGGAAAGCTTCTACATCTATCCAGACGGAGAACATTACATCAGTTCCGAGACGGGAGCCGAAATTATCTGGGTGAGCACGCCACCCAGCTTCTAATCGAAATCAAAGGAGGAACATACATTGGCAGAATTAATCAGACTGGAGAACATCCGGAAATCCTACGGGGATAACGAGGTGCTGAAGAACATCACCATTTCCATTCAGGAAAAAGAATTTGTCACCCTATTGGGACCTTCCGGCTGCGGCAAAACCACCACCCTCCGAATCCTCGGAGGATTCGAGAATCCAGACAGCGGACGGGTGCTTTTCGACGGCAAAGACATTACCGACGTGCCGTCCAACCAGCGGAACCTGAACACGGTGTTTCAGAACTACGCATTGTTCCCACACATGACCGTCGGTGACAATGTGGCCTTCGGCCTCCGGGTTAAGGGAATGCCGGAAGATGCAATCAAGGAGAAGGTGCATTACGGGCTAAAACTAGTGAATCTGGAGGGCTACGAGAACCGGCAGATTTCCCAGATGTCCGGTGGCCAGCAGCAGCGAGTCGCCATGGCCAGAGCCATCGTCAACGAACCGAAGGTGCTTCTTCTGGATGAGCCGCTGGGCGCTTTGGATTTGAAGCTCCGCCAGGAGATGCAGTACGAACTGGTGCGCCTCAAGAATGAGCTGGGAATTACCTTCATCTATGTTACCCACGACCAGGAAGAAGCCTTGACCATGTCGGACAAAGTCATCGTCATGAATAACGGACTGATTCAGCAAGAGGGAACGCCGGAGGAAATCTACAATGAACCGGAGAACGCCTTCGTGGCGGACTTCATCGGCGACAGCAACATCCTCTCCGGAAAAATGGTGAAGGATCACCTGGTGCGGATCAACGGCGTAGACTTCCCATGTATTGACGGTAGCGAGAACGGATTCCAGCCGGGACTGGATGTAGATGTGCTGATCCGTCCGGAGGACCTGGAAATCCATCCGGCCGGACAGGGAATCCTGGATGCGAAGATTACCAGCAAGCTGTTCATCGGCATGCATTACGAGATGCTGGCCCAGTGTGATACCGAGGGAGATTTCGAGTGGCTCCTTCAGAACTACGACCCGTATGAAGTTGGAACCACCGTAGGTCTCTATGTGCGTCCAGAAAATATTCAGATCATGCACAAACCGAAATCCCATGAAGAGGAGGCGATTGAAATTGACATTTAGCAAGAAATGGTCGGCACCATTCATCATATTTGTAATCGCCGGTACGGTGATCCCAATTCTCTCCATTGCCTACTATGGATTTACCAGCAGAGAGGGAGGCTTTACTTGGGATAACGTTACGGCCATGTTCAGCGCCAATCACATGCAGGCGTTAGGTCTGTCCCTGCTGTTGGCGCTGGTCAGCACCCTTGTGTGCCTGATTCTGGCATTTCCTATGGCCATGGTTCTCAAGGACAGCCGGTTCGGCAAGCAGGGCTTCACGATTTTTGTCGTAATTCTCCCAATGTGGATGAACTTCTTGCTCCGGACCATGGCATGGCAGGTGCTGCTGGAAAGATCTGGCGTCATCAACGGAATCCTGCAGGCCATCGGTCTTCCGCGGCAGGAGATGATGAACACGCCGGGAGCCGTTGTGCTGGGCATGGTGTACGACTTCCTGCCCTTCATGATTCTGCCAATCTACAATGCGGTGATGAAAATCGACAATCACCTGATTGAAGCAGCCTATGATTTGGGGGCGAAAAAGGGCTACGTGTACCGCAAAGTCATTCTGCCCCTGTGTATTCCGGGAATCGTCAGCGGAATTACCATGGTGTTCATTCCGGCACTGACCACCTTCGTTATCTCCAACATGTTGGGAGGCGGCAAGGTGAACCTAATCGGAAACATCATCGAGCAGGAATTCACCGTGAACTCCAACTGGTATCTGGGATCCGGACTGTCCCTGGTCATGATGGTGTTCATCATCATCAGCATGGTATTGCTGGAGAAATTTGACAAAACCGGGGAGGGAACATTCATATGAAGAAATTCTTTGGAAACCTGTACATTGTAATTATCATGCTGTTCCTGTATCTTCCGATACTGACGCTGATTATCCTGTCTTTCAACGAAGCCAAGTCCATGTCGGTGTTCACCCGGTTCAGTCTGAAGTGGTATGTGGAGATGTTCCACAGCAAGCTGATTCTGGGAGCTTTGGTGAACACCTTCTCCATCGCCCTGCTGGCTGGAATCATTGCCACGGTGATTGGCACCATGGCGGTCATCGGTATCGACAGCATGAAGCAGAGCACTCAGACGGTGCTGCTGGGATTCAATAATATTCCGATGCTGAACGCGGACATCGTGACTGGAATTGCCCTGATGCTGTCCTTCTTGATGTTCGGAATCTCTCTGGGATACTGCACTATCCTGTTCTCTCACGTAACGTTCTGCATTCCCTACGTGATTCTGTCGGTAAAGCCTCGGATGAACAAGGCCACGGACACCCTGTTCGAAGCGGCCATGGATTTGGGAGCATCCCGGTCCTATGCCTTCCGGAAGGTGGTTTTACCGGAATTAATGCCGGGAATTGTATCCGGATTCCTGCTTTCTTTTACCATGTCCATCGATGACTTCATCGTGACACACTTCACCCGAGGTGCGGGAATCAATACGATTTCCACGCTCATCTACAGTGAGGTGAAAATCGGAATTCGGCCGTCCCTGTATGCGCTGTCCACCGTCATCTTCCTGATTGCGTTGGTGGTGCTGCTGATCGTGAATTACAACAATATGAAGAAAGAAAGGATGGCGGCATAGATGAGAAGAAAGAAATGGTTGTTGGCAGCGTTGGCGGCGTCCATGCTGCTGATTTGTACCGGGTGCCGCAGCGGGGAGAACGGCGAGGTCTACGTATACAGCTACGGCGATTACTTCGACCAGGAAGTCATTGCGGACTTCGAAGATGAGACGGGAATCCGCGTGATCCAGGATACCTACGATACGGCGGAGGAAATGTATCCAGTTATCGAGAAGGGTACTGTGGACTACGATGTGGTGGTGACTTCGGATTACATGATTGAAAAGATGATTGGAAACGACATGCTCCTGCCACTGGATAAGAAGAATATTCCGGCCCTCAAGAATATTGATTCGGAATATTTGAAGAAGTCCCAGAGCTTTGACCCGGGGAACAAATATTCGGTGCCGTATATGGTGGGTGTTTCCGGAATTATCTATAATAAGAAAATGGTGGGGAATGAGAAAATCGACTCCTGGTCGGATCTCTGGAATCCGAAGTTCAAGGACAGCATCGTGATGCCGGACAGCGTTCGGGACGACTTCATGATTGCCCTTCGCCAGCTGGGATACAATCAGAACACCACCAGTGAGAAGGAAATCAAGGAGGCGGCGGAGCTTCTCAAGAAGCAGAAACCGCTGGTCTATAAGTACGCCAACGATTCCGCCCGGGACCTTCTGGCGGACGGATCCGCCGCCATCGGTGTGGTCTGGAACGGCGAATACATCTACACGAAGGACCTGAATCCGGATGTGGAGTTCGTGGTACCGAAGGAGGGAACCGAGTTCTTCGTGGACTCCTGGGTAATCCCGAAAACCTC
>JAUNEW010000036.1 GCA_030525365.1 Eubacteriales bacterium | reverse complement strand
AAAGAGCGGTTTTTGTTGTAACCGATTTTTCCTTAGACCAAGAACTGTAATAGTTCGTTTTACCAGTCTTTTTATATGTGCGAACACGAACATAATATTTAACATTTCCTCCTGCAGTTGCTTTGTAAGAGGTAGTTAAATTCTTGCTGATTGTCTTCGTTGTAGCTGATTTAAACAAGGTGTTATCTGCAACTTGTACTTGATAACCTGTTGTTTGTGTACTCTGCTTTTTATATTTAACAGTATAAGATTTAACTCCTGCAGAAACTGAGGAAATAGATGTTCCCTTCGGTAAAATTTTGAATTTAAGTGATTTGGAGCCTTTGTATTTTCCTTTGAACTTGACCCTTACCGTATATGTGCCAACGTTCTTTCTGCCGGACGGATATTTAACAGTGTAGTATTTCGCAGCAATTGTTTTTCTTTTGTTGTCTTTTGCAACAACTTTGGGTTTCTTCGCTTTTCCGTTATATGTATACGTTGTAGTTGAAAGCGAAACGCTGTTCGGCTTCTGTGCGGCGTAGACAGAAACACTTGCCGCATCGATTACACCGAAAAGTATAAACAAAGCCATCCAAATGCTTATAAATTTTCTCGTTCTTACCATTTCTTTTCCCTCCAAATAATTGGTAGGTAAATTATATCAAATTGTAATATTAACATCAATTAGGCACGAATGGTGAGAAGGACTCAGGAAAGTTCTCGTAATTTCCTATAGAACGTAGACTTCGAACCGATTTTTGTCCTTTTCATTGCCTCATCTACACTGATTAGTTTTTTCTCAAGTTCCAATTTCACTTCTCTCAGCACATCTTCATCTACTTCAATGGGTTTTCTTCCCACATACTTGCCTTTTTTCTTTGCTTTTTCAATACCTGCTCTTCGCTTTATCGCATACTCATGTTTTGCAATTTTTTTCTGTGCTATTATAATCGGAACAGCCGCTTCTCTTGTTGTCACATCAACCAATACTTGCCCTTTTCGATTAATTATATCCACACCATTCGCCATTGCTGTAAATAATTCATCCGCAAATCCTGATGCTGTGTCCGCAAGTTCTTCCAAAGAATCCACAATGACCTTATCTCCATATTGAAGAGAAGCGAATACACCAGATGTAAATTCTTCTACAATCTTCTCGTCTCTCCTTCTTTCCACTATAAGATTATCATTTGCCGCACGCATGGTTGTCCTCAGCAGCCATTCAAAGCGATCGTAGTAATCTAATTCAACAGAATCGAGAAGGTCCCATAAATCCTCTCGATTCTTCGATGGTGTTCTTTCTGCAATAAACGTTGGGATATAATTTACACGATAATACTTTTCCAAACGCAAATCCATATTAATTCCCGGAATTCCTTGAAAAACATCTGCGGGTAGTCCATCCACTATCTCCCAGTATGGACGGATTACATATTGAAAATTTTCCTCATCATATTCCTGGTAGTCTATTTGCGAAACACTAATCTTTTCGCCACTTTTCATTACAGCCTTAATAATTCCGGAATTGGTATAAGTCGGATTTCCTATAAGTGGTGTGGTTGTTCTATTAATCGGTTTCCAATCTGTAACTACTGCTTTCATATTTCCTTCATCCTCTATCTCTTCATTAATTTATCATAGGATTTAAGCAATATCTTTTCATATCTTTGCCTCAGAATAGTATCGTAGAACTCTTTTCGTTTTCCACTAATACAATCTATGGAATCAATTAATGTATGTATTTTGTCAAAGTTAAGTCGTTCAACCATTCGCATCAATGCATTATTACACTCTTCGAATTCCAAACTCGATATAATTTCGTAATACGAGCTTTTCTTCCCTTTATACTTCACCTGAGAAGTTGGAAATTCAAAAATCCGCTTATCTATTTCCTCTTGATCTACAAGTACCGCTTCGATTTTTTCATCCGTATTTAGCTGTGGAAATAAGCTTGATCCATTATCAAAAATAGGTGCAAGTCTATATTGATTATTTTTCTTGATGAATCCCCAGTTACTCCCATGACGATCAAAGTTCGCAATCAACGCATCGATGATAAACATGTCCCAAAACAGCTCTATCGTTTGTTCAACATCGGTGAGTTTGACGTTATCCTCTAGCATTTCGATAATGTCTGCATAGGAGTATTGATATTTTTCTTTATCTTGTTCTAGCGAACTGTCTCCTACACCATTGAATGGTATAAATACCTCATCTTCTTCAAGAAAATCCTGTATTACTACTACATCCTCATCTTTGTATTTCCCCAAGAATGTTTCTTGTGCTTTGATTCCATTCAATGCAAATATATGGCTCCCCAAATACTCTGATACATGATTAAAACGTAAACCTTCTCGAGAATTCTTACGGAATTTCACCAAGTAATATCTTCCATTAATAAGAATTGATTTTTTCCGTTCTGCTCCTGAATAGTAACGATTTCCATCGGGATATTTTGAATAATCTCTCATCGTTATCACCTCAACTCAATTATATTAATCACGCCAATAAGTGTCAATAGGTTCATATTATATTTTGATACTCAAAACACAACTTAAAAACAATAGCAAAAAAGAAGGCTCATAATGAACCTTCCCTACATGCATTCCCGCAGAATCTGGTAGATTTCTTCTCTATCCAGCTCTCTCGGGTTGCTCTTGATTACGTTACAGGTCTCTGCAACCTGATGCAGCACCTCTTCTGTAATCTCTACTTTCGACTGAAGTTCGGACATCTTTGTCGGAAGTCCACATTCTTTTACAAAATTCTCCAATGCGTCCAGTCCCTGCTCTGCAGTCTCCACGTCAAAAACAACCTTCGCAAATCGAGTGAATTTCTCCCTGGCATCATTCACGATGTGTCTGTAGTAAACTGGCTGAATGACTGCCAACCCCTGTCCATGGTTGCAATCGGTGTATGCGCCCAGCTGATGTTCAATCTGGTGGGCCTGGAAATCCGTCAGTCTTCCGACTTTTAAGATTCCATTTTCTGCCATTGCCGAATCCCACATCAGATTGCCTCTTGCCTGTACATCTTCGATATCAGCAAGCACACGGCGCATGTTCACCACCGTATTTCGCATGATGGAAAGGGCCACATCATCCGATACATTGTCCTGATCCGAAGTGCCAAGATATGTTTCCATTGCATGACTTAAGGTATCGAAGGCGCCGGAAAGTACCTGTATCTTCGACACACTCATGGTGTAGGCTGGATTCAGTACGGCAAAAGTAGCTGCTGTTCCAAAGAGAGGTCCTTTCCACATCTTGTCTTCACAAGTGATTACTGCTCCGGCATTCATCTCTGCCCCTGTGCCAGATGCGGTGACAACAGCCCCCATTGGAATTCCTGCTGTCGGAAATTTTCCCGATTTGTATTCCATATCCCAGATATCTTCTTCTAGAACTGCCTGGGCTGAAATTACTTTGCAGCAATCCACAACGCTTCCTCCACCCACAGCCAGGATGAAATCCACATGCTTCGCACGAGCAAGTTCTACTCCTTCCTGTACTTTTGCATAAGTAGGATTTGGCATGATGCCCGAAAACTCTACGATTTCTTTTCCTGCGTTCTCAAGCAGTGTTACCATTTCATCATAGACCCCTGTTTTCTTAATGGATCCTCCGCCGTAGGCCAACATAACCGTCTTTCCAAAGTTTCCAAGTTCTGTAGCAATTGCATTCTTTGTCGCATCCTCTCCGAAATAAACCTTCATAGGGTAAGAATATGTAAAATTATTCATTGTTTGTTCTCCTTTCACATGTTATAATCCGGTTGTTTCATCGGTTGTTACTAGCGAGTATATTCCCCGGTAGTAACTATCGGTCAATACTTCCACTTATAATTTTTGGCTTTTTTTATGAACAAAATGGAGTTAACATCTAGATGAAAATCTATTCTATGAAAGAGGTCTGTGCCGAAGCAAATATGACGTACCAAACATTGAAATATTATTGCAACGAGGGTCTTGTCCCTAACGTGAAGCGAGATAAGAACAACCATCGTATTTTCGATGAAAAAGATGTCAAATGGATCAAAGATTTAATCTGTTTGAAAAAATGTGGAATGAGCATTGAAGAAATGAAAAATTATCTGAATATGTGTCTTGAAGGTGAATCCACGATTCCAGCAAGAAAAGCAATGCTCGCCCAAAAGCAGGACTCTCTGCGTGAGGCTATAAAAGAATTAGAAGACAGCATTTCTTACATTGACTGGAAGCAGAACTTCTACGATGAGGTTCTCGCTGGGGAACGTCCGTATATAAGTAATCTGATTAGAAATGACACCTAAACAATGTAGTAAAAAAATGGCAAAATGGAGCAAATTGCGACAAGGTACGAATCCCTTGAAATGGATGACCTTGCCGCCAACTTACTCCATAGCTGCACACTCTAGCTACTTCCTCATCTCTCAATCAAATCTTCCATCCTGCAGCCGAGAACCTTGGATAAGCGATAGACGGTTTCTGCTCCAGCCTTGTTAATGTTCTTATTCCGTTGTTCGTACATTTGAATAGACCGAAGGCTTACGCCAGAGCGTCGTGCCAACTCTGCCTGTGTACATCCGTAGTTAGTACGAATGTACCTTAGGTTCGTTTCCAAATTTCGCCTCCGAATCACTTCATCTGCAACTTCCGCGAATTTCGTAATGTCCGCTTCGTGGAGTGTCTCATACATACTCATCAGTTCATCGTAGGACAAGGTTCCCAATATTTCACGATACCTTCTATCTGAAACCCATTGATAATAAGCGATAGCCCATCCAATCCAATATTCTGGAGAGCGATGGAAGGAATTCCTCGGTTCTATTTGATATGCCTTTCCAGTGGCATCCAGAAGAATATCCTGTGCCAACTCAACGCCACTTCGGCCAAGAATGCACGCAGTCTCACCATTCTCCATTCGGGTTGCAATCCTGCTGATAGAGAAAATCTTACTGAAGTCCTCACCCTTCACCTTGCAGTCAATAATGGCGTAGTCAAAAGCAGTTCCAAGGACAGTCTGTGCTCTATTTAGATACATTTCTGGGTATGCGTGAATCTTCATTTGTTATACCTCCTCTTATGATGTCCTGAATGTATAATCCGTCGCTTTCCTCCTCTAGCATTTCTTCATATAACCTATTTGCTTCCTCATTCCGCGATTTTCGAATTGGAAAATATTGATTCATCTTTGCTTCTTCAAACCCTTCGAACTGTACATGAGAGAATGCAAACTCAGACTTGATGACTATTTAAATTCAAAATGTTAAGGTACTTCATATCACCCGATGCACTCCTGCTCCAACTTCACATCATGGGAAAGCATATAGGAAATTACCTCCCGAAACTCCTCCTCCTTCGCCATCTCTTTCAAACGACTTCTGTCCGATTCCGACAATGGCTTTCCGTATTGTTCATAGGATTTCAACGTCTGAAGCTCCATATGGTACATCTGGAAATGAATTCCTGTCTTGTTTCGCAAATCTTTCAAAATCGCGAATCCGCCTGCATCAATGTCACCGAAATGATAATATTCCACCTTCGGAATCGCCCGATGAATCTTTTCAAGTAATGCTCGACGAATGCGGTTATGGTACCCGCCCAGATAAATAATCAAACTATCCGGTTCGTTCCACCGGAAAAAGGTGGTTAGATTTTCAATCGTAAGGACCCGTTTAATCCGAGACAAATCTTTAAAGGCAATGTTCTCCAAGTCCTCCCCAGAGATTCCAACCCCTTGATTCAAGTGCCGAAGTTTCATCGGTTCGCCATCGATTGCGATTACGATATTTCCCTTGAAATACACGTAGTTCGGTGTATGATAGATTCCATATTCGGCCAGAATTTCTCTGGCATCCATGGACTTATATTGCGGATGAAATCTCCGAAATATTTTTACCACATGGGATTCCAACTGCTCAAAAATCTTGGAATCCTGAAAATGCGCAATGGAAAATTCCCGAACATAGCACGGCTTCCTGTTTCTCTCCACACCTGTCAAGGCGATTAACAAATGCTTTGTCTCCAATGGATTATCCAAATGGATATACTGTTTTACCGATTGGTGATGCTGCAGACGTTCCAACAAATAGTGTATGAATTTCCTTGTAATCGGAATTTCGCACCCTGTATCATTGTCATACTCCGCTAAAAGAAGCTTATTTTCCTCCTCCAGATTCCGTCTAGGAATTCGGTGGACAAAGGCGTAGGCCTGCTCCAGCCAATCTATGTTCAGCCGAACCTTCTGGATCACATAATTTTCCTTCCCATCTTTCCAAATGATTTGAACTATTTTCTGTTCTTCCAATGCACGCATCTGAATGTGAATATCTTCATATACGAAAGAACTCTCATTGAAATACTCCGGCAGTGCAGATTTGGTGAATCGGAATTCGATATTTACCCTTCTCTTGTTCTCATTTGTTGACAGGAGGCTGTTTTCGTAAGTATCCAGCAATTTATTCACGATTTTCTTATCATATTGCACCATTGACATATCTCTCCACAAAGCTTGTCTTTTCATCTGTCATAACCAGGAGCGTTTCCTCCACATAGGGACTGATATATTGAATCTTATCCGGCGGCGAAGCGATGAGAATCTGCAGTGGCAGACGTCGTAAGAACTCCAGCACGCCACCAATTCTCTCATCATCCATGTTATTGAAGGCTTCGTCAAACAGTACCAGCCCGATGGATTCTCCTCCGATATTATTTTTGTACAACTGAACAAACGAGGCAGCGACTGTTACATAGAAAGGCGTCTGCGTCTCTCCTCCGCTCTTTTCTTCACAGACCTTGGAGTACAAGGAATAGGATCCATCGCTGTGAATGATACGAATGTCATAATCCATATACGTCCTATAGTCCGTGAACTCATCCAGTGCCTGGGAACTGTTCTCATTGTCTAGAGCCAGACGTTCAAACAACTCATCAATGACTGCTTTATGATTTTCGTGGAACACTCCGCTAAAAAGAGATTCTCCTTGCATCGCGTTAAAGTCATCCATAACCATTTCATAGTACTGACGATACCGTTTGCTCGGCATAAATAGAAATTCATAATTCTCATTGCTGAATACGATATCCTTCAATGCTCTGTTCAGCTCTTTGAACTCTGCCTGTGCGGTCTTCATATTTTCCTGGAGTTTGGAAAGAAATTGTTCTCGGAACTCCTCCTCTGCAGATTGTCTGGCCTGTTCCACTTTTTCCTCATATTGAAGCAGTTCGGAATTCTTTAGCTTGACATATTCACTTTCAAAATCCGGATATCCGTCCATGGTTGCAGCTGCACCGAAATCGTGGGCCGTCTTATACTTCACCATGGTATCCTTCATGTTGTCGATTAATTTATCAATTGTGGTCCGATTCGCTTTTTTCCTTCGGCTGTAATTCTCCTGGAATTGGGGAAGTGACTTATCACTTGTCTGCTTCTCATATTCCTGAATCCAAGAAGGAAGATTTTCAGCAGCCAGATTACCGGATTCTATGTATATTTCTTTCTGTTTGGACAAGGATTGCTGTTTTTCTGTTATCTGTTGCTGAAGATTCTTAATGGATTCTTCTGTATTTCCTGCTTGGCGATTCAACCGATCTAGTTTTGTTGCTAATTCCTGCAGTATATCTTCTAATACAGTCAGCTGCATTTGCTTCATGAGCATACCGGAATTTTTCTCCAGCGTAGCGATATTCTCCTTACACTTATAGATTTCCTGTTCTAACTGATGCAAATCAGAAATCACCGGGATACCATACTTGATGGCGATATCATTTTCTGTAGATAGCGGCTCCATATAACACTGCGATGTTTTCATACGCTCATCTAATTTCGCAATTTGTTCTTTCAGCGCAAGGCTTTGCTGCGTCGCCTGTTCAAACTGAACTTTAATCGCATTCTGACCGATGTACGGAGTTTGATAAATCGTCGGTTTGATGGCACTGGCAACGTGATTTTGATATTTCATGCATTCTCTGGTAATCGCTGTACGGTGCTTCTTCAAATCCCGGTAACTGTCGCACATGATTACCTTCCCAAGAATCATATTGATGTACCGTTTCGCATATTTGTTTTTCGAAGTTACCACGGTTGCCAGAGAACCTTCTGGGGCCACATCGTATTCATCTAATTTCTGGGTATTAATCAGTCCGACTCCATATGCTTTTTTCTCTTTCCGAAGTCGATCATATGTGCCAAGAGCAATATCAAATGCCTCCGGTTCCACCAAAATATAGAAACGCTGCGTGTTCAGATAGCCTTCCACTGCATTTCGCCAGGTCTCATCTTCTATTTCCAATACTTCACACAGAATTTTCGGTTCAGACGTTCTCCCAATACGAACGAATTCTTCTTTTACCTCTTTCATCACGCGGGTAACTTCCGGAGAATAGGACATTTTCTTCATCTTCAGCCGTTGAATTTTCTGATCCACTTCCTGCTTCTCTTGACTTCGATGAGTTCGCTGTATCGATAAGTCCGCCTGTTCTTTGATGAGTTTATCCCGCATCTCGTTCTTGTATATCAAGACGCGTTCCAGATTGCTTCTCACATCGGCAAGTTCTGTCTTTTGTTCGATATCCAATAAATCGTCCCGATAAGTCTTAAGGCAATCCTCTGCGTCCTTCATTTCCATCAGTACCTCTATCTGCCTCTTCGCCTTATGGATACTTTTCCGGAGATTTTTCAATTCCTCCAGCAGGGATTTCTTTCTCCCTTCCAGTTCTCGTAACTTCTTTTCCTGTTCATCTTTCGCAATGAAATCCTTGTCGCTGGCAAGCTCCGTCCGTAAATCATCCCGGATTGTCTGTTTTTCTTCCTGTTCCTCCTTCGTTTCCGCAATGAACTCGTTATTTTCTTTCAAACGATATTCTGCAGATGTTAATTCTTTCTGTAGTGCAATGATTTTCTCGGCAATCAAATCGGCTTCCACGCGTTCCAGAAAATAGTCATACATTCTGTCTTTTGCCTGGTCTCCCTCAATCTGACCGTGTGTGGAAACGATTCGCTCCAACTTCTCAATTCGTGCTTTTACATTCTCCAGAGTCCGCTGCAAATCCTGATAAGAGCGAACGTTCTCTCGTAAAACGTCAATGTTGACTTCCTTTTCATCCAGAACATAGGAATAGACGAAATCTTTAATGTCATCAATTGGCCGAAACGCCAAGGCTTTCGGTATCAATCGAAAGAATTTATCCTCAATCCGACCAAATCGATTCTTCATCATGGATCGGGCTTCCTTCTCGGTGGTACACCACTGGCGAATCTGTTTCGAATTGCTAGTACGGAATTGGTTAATGGATTTCGGTCTGTTTCCTTGGAAAAACAAATCATCATCCAGCTTTGTATCATCCATCAGATATCTTACGGTTTTCTCCTGTCCCTCCGAAGCAGAGTCTACCACGGCGCCTACGATGAAATATCTCTTTTTCTTTTCCTCATAGAATTCCAGAGCAATGTGCGCACTGATTTCTCCAGTGCGTTCATAAGGTTTATTCTCTCTTCCGGTTTTGCACCGTACGTAACCAGTCAGTTTGCGCTTTCCATTTTCATGGGCGGCTTTATTGAAATGATTTGTACTGCAGGTTACGACAAACTGAATCGCATCGAGAAGAGTCGATTTTCCGGCTCCATTTTCTCCAGAAATCAGCGTGGAAGTCTCAAACTCAATGGTGGTATTCGTAAAACGATGCCAATTAATCAGTTTCACTCTCGTCAGTTTCTTCATCTGCATTCTCTCCCTTTTTGTAGTTCTGCAGCTTATCATACGCCTGCTTAATGTCTTCCACACGGACCGCCATCAATATGGAGTCGAAGATGATGATTCGACTCTCCTCACTTGACAAATCGCTATCTAAGGTTTCAATCAGTTGAAATCTCCTAAAGGTGCTGATGACATTTCTCAAAGTGGTTTTGTCAATCATTTTATCCCTGATTTTCAAGCTCAAGAATTTTTCGTGAATGTCTCCCACATTAATCAGCACCTCGTCCGATACGGATAATTCTCGCTTTTTTTCATCGTACAGAATTCGCAAAATTAACAGGACAATTGATTCGTATAATTTCAAATTGTATCGGTTATAATTCTGTGGATTGGTGAGCTGAACGACACCATATTCTTCGTTGATTTCTAGCCGATATCCCAGCAAGGACAAGTACTCCTGAAATTTTTCCTTATATTTCAAGACGAAGTAATAATCTCTCTTACTGGCTTGATTTCTTTTGCACAAAAAACACGTACTTAACAGTCGGTTGCAGATTCTGGAAAAATCGTCTTTGTCCCGCTGCAGCATTCCTTCCAACATGTCCATATATCTTCTATTCCTTTCTCTCAATTACGAAATCGCGGAATTGATATTCGTTGTGCTTGATTTCTTCCTTAACCACGATTCGGTATTTCATATTCTTGCGTTGACCGTATAGTCTCACATAAATCAACTTAACAAAATCCTCTGTGGTATTAAGAGGCAGTTCCGATGCACTAATTGTATCCCTATCCTTCAATTGCCGCATGACGTACTGGTTAATTTTCTCTGGGTTCAAGACCTTCGCTAGCTTTTCCATCATGCGCTGCAGCTTTTCATTTCGAAATTCTAAATCCGGTGCGGATTCCTCTAACGCCTCCGGTTCAAAGGTCTTCTTTCCCTCCGTTGGTGTATAGATGGATTTCTCATCGAGCACCGCGGAACTGTATAGCCGAACCAATTCATCGAGAAATTCAATTCGGTAGATTCCGCCGAAATTCATCCCTTCTGCATTCATTCTCTCTCCGATTGCGGAAAGGATTTCTTTTAACTGACCTCGCACATCTTCTCCACCGATCAGATAGAACTTCGCACGGTTAATGGCCGCCCGCTGATACTGCGTGTTTTTCTGATTGATTTCTGCCAGAATCTCGTCCATATTTTGAAACGCATCTACAACTTGATGGATATATTGATACACCAGTTCTTCTGCTTCTTCTTGACTGATTTCTCGAATTCCAGCCAAATCCACACCGGCTTTCTGAACGTATTTCTTGCTCCTACTTTTCCGCTCTAATTGTTCCACAATTTCTGGTCGGAATTTGGATACATTATCCGAAGTGAGCAGCCGATGATATGCCTTATCCACGATATTCTCGATATAATCGTTGAAGAGAACATCCATGATTTCTGCCGGTGTCTTGAATTTGGTCAATTCATCAATGTAACGTTTGATACTGGAATTCAGATTTTTTAGTCCAGTAATCAGCATGTCGGTATTTTCTACAATGGACAACAGTACAATCCCAGGATTTTCTGTTCTACCACGCACCAGACTGTAAATCGTATAAATATATCCCTGATATTCAATCTGTTTTCCTTCTGCAATATCTAGGAGCGTTCTAATAATCTTGACTGCATATTCCTTGAAATTCACACGCTGGACGTAGCTCTTATCGGTTTCGATTTCAATCCATCCATAGTATTCCAGCTTACGAATCATCCAGTTTGCCTTATCCCTACTGGATTTACCCTCAATTTCGTCTTCCTGCAAGTCCGCTGCCTGGATCTGCTCAAAATAATATTGTAACTCCTCTACCAGCACATCTCTTTCTACGCCAAAAGAAAGCTGATAATCCAATACAGAAAACAGCTTGCAAATACATTCCCAATACACCTTTTTATTTGGCGAAGCCAATGGAACGAAAAAATTTTCGTTGATAACGTGAAACATTCGCAGTTTCTCCTATGATGAATTATTGCCTTTTACTAATTATTCTCTGCACACGAATCCGATTGTAGCGCTGGATTATTACATATTTCAAGTCTATCAAGCATGCCACAATCGAAGTTACTAGGAACACCACCGGTGCTCCGTATGGAATTATTAACAATAATGGCACGAAAGATAAGAGCATGATAATCCGGTGCCCCAGCTCCGCCTGCATCATATTGTGCAATACGCCTTCCAAAGAATTACTTTGCAAATCGAATTTCTCCGGTTTGACGGTCATGGCAGATTTCTTCCATCTCTTGACCCGAAGAGCCTTGTATAGTTCCGCTTCATAGGGTCTGATTCGGAATCCCAGGGAGTACGGATTTAATTTTAACGTACTACAGATTTTTTCAGTAATCTCTCCCACAATCAGCCGCATGATGAAATGATAGGCAGTTGTAAGAGATGTTACATATAGTGCAGTCCAGGGTTGATGATACCGGCTAGATACGAATCCAAAGGCAATAGTAAATAGCACCGACAGGGCTGCCGCAACCCTAATTTTGCGAAGAATTGGTGAATTCATTACATTGAATCCTTTCGCTTATTCATCCCGCTTTCGCAGAGAGCACACCACTTCCGAATGCATCGTCCAAGCGAACATTTCCACTGGCGTCGCTTCCTGGAATTCGTAACCTAGCGTTTGCAGAACCTTAATGTCCCGAGCCAGGGTTCCCGCGTCACAGGAAATGTAGACGATGCGATCCGGATCAATTTCTGTCACGGTCTCCAGCAAAGAAGGTGCACAACCGCCCCGCGGAGGATCCAGAATAACCACACGAGGAAGGTCTTTCAAGTCCATTCTCGTCAGATAGTCTGCGTAGAGCTTATCCTCCGGATTCAGAAGCTTTGGAAGAATTTCTTCCGCACGGCCAGTATAGTAGCGGGCATTGACAATCCCATTAATGACTGCATTCCGGTTGGCATCCAGGACTGCCCCCGGAACCTCTTCAATTCCAACAATCATAGCGGCCTTGTCCGCCATGGTCAAGCCGATGGTTCCGATTCCGCAGTACAGATCAAAGACCACTTCTTCTCCGGTAAGGTTTGCATACTCTGCCGCCTTTTCATAAAGCCGAGTCATCTGGTTGGTGTTCACCTGATAGAATGCAGATCCGGAGATTTCGAATGTATAATCCTTGTCGGAAATGGTGGTCTGGTCCGTAATGGTTCTTTTACCCGCCAGTGGAATGTAATCCTTCGCAAAGTCGTGGA
>JAUNEW010000138.1 GCA_030525365.1 Eubacteriales bacterium | reverse complement strand
CTTTCGGTCGGAAATCATAGGCGCCGGAACAGAAATAGGACTCTATCCACGCATCCAGCCCAAAGGCTTTCCGCTGAGCGTTCATATAAGGCACTTTGCAGTTGGACAGGATTACCAGACGGTATCCGGAATCTTTCAGCGCGGAGAGAACCGGAAGAGTTCCCGGGTACAGTTTTGCATTTCCCGCATTAATTTCTTTTACCATCTGCTCACCGGTTCTTCGGGAACATTCTTCCCGAACTTCCAGGGGCAGCTCCGGCATGTAGTCCATCCACATATCCCGTGCGTTCACGCCGAGGTACCGGCTGAGGTATTCGTCGGACTGATTCTCCGGTACGGGATATCCCTGGGAAATCAGCCACCTTAAGGTTCCCCGAAGGGACGCCCCATACAGCGCTTTCGTGTCGTGCAGGGTGCCGTCCCAGTCGAAGATTAACGTACGGATTCCCATTATGCCTGAATCTGCTTTTCCAGGTTCACCATCTCGATGGCAGACAGTGCACAGTCATAGCCCTTGTTGCCCGCCTTGGATCCGGCTCTTTCGATGGCCTGCTCAATGTTCTCGGTGGTGATGATTCCGAACAGTACCGGAATGCCTGCCTTCAGGCTAACCTGTGCAATGCCCTTGGCGGACTCGTTGGTCACCAGTTCGTAATGGGATGTGGCACCACGGATAACCGCACCGACGCAGATTACCGCATCATACTTGCCGGACTCTGCCATCTTCTGTGCCATCAGCGGAACTTCAAATGCACCTGGTACCCATGCCGCATCGATGTTGCTTTCCTCCACGCCATGACGAACCAGTCCGTCCACTGCTCCGTCCAGCAGCTTCTGTACGATGAAGCTGTTGAAACGGGATGCGATGATGCCCACTTTCATTCCCTCTGGTGCAACGACCTTTCCTTCAATCAGATTAATTGCCATTTTAATTTCCTCCTGTTATTCCTGACGTTCTGTCAATTGATATGATTTTTTTCTCTTATTTGTCGAAATGAATCTGCTTGAACACGTGGCCCATCTTGTCCTGCTTGGTTCTCAGATAGAATTCATCGTATTTTCCCGGCTGAATTTCAATAGGAACCCGCTCCGTGATCTCGAAGTCAAAGCCTTCCAATCCGTAGATTTTGCTCGGGTTGTTGGTCATGAGACGGATGGACTTTACGCCCAGGTCCTGCAGCATCTGTGCACCGGACCAATATTCCCGAAGGTCTGCGGCAAAGCCCAGTTCCTCATTAGCTTCCACCGTATCTCTTCCGTGTTCCTGGAGTTCGTACGCCTTCAGCTTGTTAATCAAACCAATGCCTCGGCCTTCCTGACGCATGTACAGGATGACACCTCGGCCTTCCTCTTGGACCATTTTCATGGCGGTGTGCAGCTGTTCTCCGCAGTCGCAACGAGCGGATCCGAACACGTCTCCCGTCAGGCACTCGGAGTGAACTCTGCACAGCACGTTCTCTCCATCTGCGATGTCCCCGCACACCAGTGCCACATGGTGTTCACCGGTAATATCGTTCACATATCCCTTAATCTGGAAATCGCCGTAGACTGTCGGCAGCTTGGCATCTGCCACGCAGTTCATGTGCTTCTCGTTCCGGCGGATATAATCCTGCAGATCCTTGATGGTGATAAAGCAGATATCATACTTCTTTGCCATCTCCTGCAGCTCCGGCGCCCGCATCATGGTGCCGTCTTCTCTCATCACCTCACAGCATAGTCCTACCTGATGCAGACCCGCCAGGCGCATCAAATCCACGGTAGCCTCTGTGTGTCCGTTCCGCACTAGCACGCCGCCGTGACGAGCCACCAGTGGGAATACGTGTCCCGGTCTTCTGAGATCCTCCGGCTTCGTCTCCGGATCCGTCAGCATCCGGCAGGTATATCCTCTTTCCTCCGCGGAAATTCCGGTAGTGGTGTTCACGTGATCCACCGATACGGTGAATGCGGTGCAATGATTGTCCGTATTCTCCGATACCATCTGCGGAAGATTCAACTTGTGAGCGTAATCCACAGACATCGGGGTACAAATCAGGCCTTTGGCATGCACCGCCATAAAGTTCACGTTTTCCGTGGTGGCAAACTCCGCCGCACAGATTAAATCTCCCTCGTTCTCCCGATCCGGATCATCGGTGCACAGAATCAGCTTTCCGGCTCTCAGCGCGTCCAGCGCTTCTTCTACAGTATTATATCTAAAGCTCATTGGTTCTCTCCTTTCAATCGCTTGTGTTTGACTTGTTGAATTTATTTTTAGCTAAAAGCAAGTTCCATCAGAATCCGTTTTCCGCTAGGAATTCCCAGGTTACTTTGCTTTCCGGTTCGCTTTCCGTGGCCTTCGGTGTGGTGAGAAGTTTCTCCACGTATTTTCCTACAATATCGTTCTCTAGATTCACCATATCTCCTGGCTTCTTGGTCAGGAGAATGGTCTCGCTTCCTGTGTGAGGAATGATGGACACCTGGAAGTCGTTCTTTCCCAGAGTGGCCACCGTCAGGCTAATGCCGTCGATGGTAATGGATCCCTTCTCTACAATCAGTCTCAGGATTTCCGGTGTGGTCTGAATCCGCACCCAGACTGCGTTCCCCTCTCTCCGAAGTTGGGTAATGGTTCCCGTTCCGTCAATGTGACCGGATACCAGATGACCTCCGAACCGTCCGTCCGCCGCCATGGCCCGTTCCAAATCCACCGGATCTCCAGACCGGAGCTGTCCCAGATTGCTTCGGCGCAAAGTCTCCGGCATGACATCGGCGGTAAAACCATCTGCCGTCATATTCGTCACGGTAAGACACACCCCGTTCACCGCGATGCTGTCGCCT
>JAUNEW010000137.1 GCA_030525365.1 Eubacteriales bacterium | reverse complement strand
ATTTCCTACCATCCGGGTGACGAACTCGATGTTATTCAGCTCCTCAATCAGCTCGTCCGCACTGCTGTACCGGTTCGTCTGGAACTTACTGGTAGCCTTGAGCACACACTGTTCCAGCGCCGGCGGAATACCGTCCACCAGCTGGCTCGGCGGCGTGATTTCTTCATTGATGTGTTTCAGCGCGATGGTCACCGGATTGTCTCCATCAAATGGAACCTGACCGGTTAGCATCTCATACATAACAATTCCCAGTGAATAGATATCGGAACGCTCGTCCACATAATTTCCTCTTGCCTGCTCCGGGGAGAAATAGTGAACAGAACCGATAATCTTGCTTCCAGTGGACATGGTGGCATCGTTCACCGCCTTGGCGATACCGAAATCCGCCAACTTGACGATGCCGTCTGTGGTTACCATAATGTTGTGGGGCTTCACATCTCGGTGGATAATCTTATTCCGATGGGCCACTCGAAGTGCCGCTGCCACCTGTTTGGTAATCTCAATGACCCGACGGTAATCCATCGGTGCCTCTTTTGCAATAATCTCGTTCAAGGTCTGGCCTTCCACCAGCTCCATAACGATATAATTAATATTTCCCTCTCGGCCTACATCATAGACCGCCACGATATTCTGATGGGCCAGTCCAGCGGCTGCCTGAGATTCTCTCTTGAAATTCTCCACGAAAGTGGGATCCTTCGTGAACTCGGGGCGAAGAATCTTAATCGCAATAAAACGATTCAGCAACTTATCTTTCGCCTTATATACCACGGCCATGCCGCCATCGCCGATTTTTTCGAGCAGCTCGTAACGGCCTGCCAACAACCTGTTACTCATAATTCTCCTCCACCATACTTACACAAATTACCGAAATGTTGTCGTTTCCACCATGCGCATTCGCCTTGTCCACCAGCGACTTCGCGCAGGCTTTCATATCGTCGGTGGCATTCATCTCCTGAAGCATCTCCTCTTCGGAAAGTTCGTCGTAGAGCCCATCACTGCACAACAGAATCTTATCCTCCGGCTCGATGTAGATGTTAAAGCAATCCGGATTGTTGTACGAATTCGCACCGATAGCCCGGGTAATCACATTTTTCTTCTTGTGATGTTCCGCTTCGCTTCTGGAAATCACGCCCATCATCACCAAATCGTTCACATAGGTGTGATCCACTGTAATCTGATGAATTTCTTTCCCGTGGATGAAATATACTCGGCTATCTCCTACATTCGCAATGTAAAGAATGTGATCTCGCACGTAAGCGATGACCAAGGTGGTGGCCATTCCCGCACACTCCGGTATGGCATGGGCCATCTGCTTGATGAACTCGTTCACATAATCCACTGCGTTCTCAAAGTACCGGAAAATCTGATCCGATCCTTCCATATCCTGAATCGGATTGTTCTCCAGGAAATCCGCAATTACATCCAGCGTCTTATTGCTGGCAATCTCTCCTGCCCGGTTTCCTCCTACGCCATCTGCCAGGAGGAACACATTATGTCTGTTCAGAATTCGAACCGCATCTTCATTGCTGGTTCGTTTCCGCCCCTTATCTGTATAATATCCTACTTCCATTCAATATCCCCGTTATTTTACTCTGACTTCTCCAATATTGTATAGAAAAAGCCAGTCTTATTATACGGTAAAATGAGCTGTTTTTCAACAACTCTAGCGCCCGGCACTGCTGACATGAAGGCATTGATTACATTTTCGTTCTCTTCTTGGTTAATTGTGCAGGTGGAATACATGAGATGACCACCCAGATTTACATACTTCCACCCATTTTCCAGGATTTTCTTCTGGATTTCCACAAGTTCCCCATAAGTTCCTGTGTTATCCCGAAGCTTAATCTCCGGCTTCACCGGTATGGTGCCCAGGCCGGAGCAAGGCACATCTGCCACTACGTAATCATAGGAATTCTCGCACTCCGGATAGAACTGGGTAGCATCCTTAACCGCTGTACGGATGCAGGTAATTCCCAATCGCTCCGCATTCTTCGCAATCAGTTCCACACGGTGAGGATGTACATCCCAGGCTTCTAGAAGGCCTTTATCCTCCATAATTTCCGCCATCCCCGTGGATTTACCCCCCGGTGCCGCACACATATCCAGCACCCGGCTCCCCGACTTCGGTCCCAGGGCCGTAATCGCCTGCTGGGAAGAAATTCCCTGCACCGAATAACATCCCTCTGCAAAGTAGGGATTTCGAATCAGGGATCCATTTCCTGCAATAATTCCCTCTGGGCAGTCCGGCGATGCCGCTACTTCGATTTCCATTTCTTCGAACCGGGTCATCATCTCTTCTCTTGTCTGCTTCAAAGGATTATTTCGAAGAGCCACCGGAACCGGCTGATTATAGGCTTTCAGAATTTTCTCTCCCTCTTCCTGTCCATACTGATCCAGAATCAGACGAACTAGATTTTCCTGACAGGAATAACGAATCGACAGAGATTTCCGGTCGTGACCGCCTGGAAGATTTTGTTTTTTCCCCTGACGAAGGTAACTCCGAAGCACACCGTTGATAAATCCCTTGTTCGGACGGTTCACCTTACCGGAAAGCTCCACAATCTCGTTCACGCATACGGCATCTGGAATGCTGTCCACCTCGTTCAAAAGAAAAATTCCCATCCTTAGAAGAATTTTCGTCCGGCTCTTCATTCCGCGAAGGCCGTTTCGGGATAATCCTGCAATCGTATAATCCAGCGCCATGGACTGGCGCAGAATTTCCTTCACAACGTAACGAACGAAGCCCGGAGAACAGTCTCTCCCGTCCTCCAAAGCTTCGTTGATGGCAATATTGGAATAGGCCTCTTCCGCATAGACCTTG
>JAUNEW010000035.1:9246-13153 GCA_030525365.1 Eubacteriales bacterium | reverse complement strand
TCAAAAAACAAATTTTACTTGTTATCCATCGTAAAATATTATAAAATATCACAAGGTATGTTTGTTATAACGAGGGATACGGAGGTAAATAAATGTACGATATTAAGCAGGTGCAGGGGGAATACAAGACGAAACTGATATCGGCGGAATTCGCCGCTAGCCTTGTAAAGAGCAACTATCGCCTACACTTTGGCGTGGGAACCGGCACCTCGGTATATATGGATAGAGCACTGGGGGAACGACTCAAGAGAGATACGCTTCTCCGAGGGTTGGAAATTCAGACAGAGGTAGCAGTCCGGACGGATTATCTGGAGACCTTTAAGGCAAACCAGCCGGTGGACAGAGTCCGCTTCTATTCTTCTCATTTCAGCGGAATGGACCGAAGAATGTCGGAATCCGGCAACACTTGGTACGTTCCGATTATGTTCAATGAAGAACCGCTGTATTGGGAACTGGAAGGAAACCAATTCGATATCTGCTGCATTCAGGTGGCGCCTATGGATAAGTACGGAAACTTCAACTTTGGGCCAACCAATGCAGATCTGCACGGAATCATCAAGGCGTCTAAGACGGTTATCGTTGAGGTGAACGAGAAGATGCCGATTGCTTTGGGATATGAATCCCACATCAACATTTCCGATGTGAATTACATCATCGAAGGGGATAGCCCAGATATTCCGGAGTCCATGCCGAAAGAAGCGGATCCAGAGGATCGCCGGATTGCAGAGTACATTGTCAGCGAGATTCGGAACGGCAGCGTGCTTCAACTTGGCATTGGTGCGGTTCCCAACAGTATCGGAAAGATGCTGGCAGAATCGGACATTCGAGATCTGGGCGGACACAGCGAAGTGCTAGTGGATGCTTTTATGAATCTGTACTACGCCGGAAAACTCACCAACAACAAGGCCCGGGACAAGGGACTTACGGTGTACACGGCGGCCGTGGGAAGTAAGGAGCTGTATGACTTTATCGATGATAACCCGATTTGCTGCTGCGCCCCGGTGGACTACGTGAACAACGTGCATACGATTTCGGAAATCGACAACTTCATCTCGATTAACAGTTGTATCGGGCTGGATTTGTTCGGGCAGGTGTGCGCGGAAAGTGCGGGATACCGGCAGGTTAGCGGTACCGGTGGTCAGCTGGACTTCGTGCAGGGAGCTTTTGCCTCGAAGAACGGAAAGAGCTTTATGTGCACCCATTCCACACGGACGGATTCCAAGGGGGAGCGTCATTCGCTGATTCACCCGGTTCTTCCGGCAGGATCCATCGTAACCACCCCGAGAGCAGCGGTAAACTACGTGGTGACGGAGTTCGGTGCGGTGAATCTCAAGGGAAAATCCACCTGGCAGAGAGCAGAGATGCTTATTAGTATTGCGCACCCGGATTTCCGGGAGGATCTGATTCGGGAAGCGGAGAAGATGGGTATCTGGAGGAATACCAGCAAGATTGAATACCTGTAGGCCCTGCTGTAGACTCTGCGGAAGAAGATGAAGATATAGATGATTATAGTTAATGGTAATGGAGGAGTGTAAAATGAAGTATGATGTAATTATTGTAGGTGCCGGTCCCGGCGGAATTTTCTCGGCCTATGAGCTGGCGAAGGAGAACAAGGACCTCAAAATCGGAGTTTTTGAAGAGGGAAATCCCCTGGAGAAGAGAAAATGTCCCATTGACGGTAAAAAAATTAAGTCCTGTATCAATTGTCCGACCTGTGCAATCATGAATGGATTCGGCGGAGCGGGTGCATTCTCCGACGGAAAGTACAATATTACCAACGATTTCGGCGGAACCCTGTACGAGTACATCGGTCGCGAGAAAGCACTGGAACTGATGAATTATGTGGATGAAATCAACTGCGCCAACGGCGGGGCTTCTACGAAGAAGTACTCCACCGCCGGTTCCAAGTTCAAGAAAATCTGCATGCAGAACAAGCTGACACTGCTGAACGCGTCGGTTCGCCACCTGGGTACCGATGTGAACTACATCGTGCTGGAGAACATCTATGAGCAGCTGAAGGACAAGGTGGACTTTCACTTCCGTACACCGATTGACACGGTGGAAGTACAGGAAGACGGAAGCTACAAGGTCATCGGCATTGATGGAAACGCTTACGAATGTCAGAAGTGCGTCATCTCCGTCGGTCGAAGCGGCAGCAAGTGGATGGAGAAACTCTGCAAGGACCTGGAAATTCCAACCAATTCCAACCGAGTGGATCTGGGTGTCCGGGTGGAGCTGCCAGCGGTAATCTTCGAGGACCTGACGGATCAGCTGTATGAGAGCAAAATCGTCTATCGCACCCAGAAGTTCGAGGACAATGTGCGGACTTTCTGCATGAATCCACACGGTCTGGTGGTGAACGAGAACACCAACGGAATCGTGACGGTAAATGGCCACAGCTTTGAAGGGGACGATAAGAAAACGGAGAACACCAACTTCGCCCTGCTAGTGTCCAAGCACTTCTCGGAGCCATTCAAAGACAGTAATGGTTACGGCGAGAGCATCGCCCGCCTGTCCAACATGCTGGGAGGTGGCGTAATTGTGCAGCGCTTCGGAGACCTGGAGAGAGGCCGCCGGAGCACGGAGAAAAGAATGAGCGAGAACACCGTAATCCCGACGCTGAAGGCCACCCCAGGCGATTTATCCCTGGTACTTCCGAAGCGCATCTTGGATGGAATCATCGAGATGATTTACGCACTGGATAAGATTGCACCGGGAACCGCCAACGATGACACCCTCCTGTACGGCGTAGAGGTGAAATTCTACAACATGGAGGTACAGCTCAGCGACCGCCTGGAGACCCGCTATCCGGGCCTGTATGTGATTGGAGACGGTAGTGGAGTAACCCACTCCCTGTCCCACGCTTCCGCCAGCGGCGTGTTCGTTGCCCGTGAGATTCTAGGCATGAACGAATAGAGGAGAATGTGGAGATTGTGTATGCCTTCGTGACGATGGAGAACTACATTCCCTACATGGAAAGACTAAAGAGTCTTTACCGAATCTCCATAATAGATTGCTATTATATAGGTGCAAGGGATAGAAAACAGTAATACATGAAGTAATACATTTTCCTTTGATTGTTCTTTCTTAATTAATAATTTCGTAGTGAAGATAACAGGTATATGGCCTCCAACATATACCTGTTATTCTTTTTTGTCTATTTTTACAATGGTAAAAATAGGTTGACCACCATCGACAGGTTTCCGATGACCAGATAGACAAAAAAATAACTTATTCTAGGAACCGAAAGGGTGTATTGACGGAAGAATTTCCCAATGCTAATATAGGAACTGAAGCTAAATGTACGAATGGAGGTACAAAAATTGGAAGGAAGAAAAACACCCCTTTACGACACACATGTAAAGTACGGCGGCAGCATCGTGAACTTCGGTGGATACCTGCTCCCGGTACAGTATGAAACCGGTATTAAGAAGGAACACATGGCAGTCCGGACCCAGTGCGGACTCTTTGATGTATCCCACATGGGCGAGATTCTGGTGCAGGGCGAGAAGGCTCTGGCATTCCTGAATCACGTGCTGACCAACGATTTTACCGATCTCAAAGACAACCAGGCGAGATATAGCCCTATGTGCAACGAGAACGGCGGCACTGTAGACGACCTGATCGTGTACAAGAAGGCCGATAACGACTACTTCGTGGTTGTGAACGCTGCGAACAGAGAGAAGGACTACCAGTGGATGGTAGATCACAAGATGGATGGTGTGGAACTGACCGATGCCTCCGATTCCTGGGGACAGCTGGCACTGCAGGGCCCGAAGGCTGAAGAGATTCTGGCAAAGGTGGCAAAGCAGGAAGCCATTCCGGCAGGATATTACACATGCATTTTCGATACAGAGATTCAGGACATTCCTTGCATGATTTCCCGCACGGGATACACCGGTGAGGA
>JAUNEW010000035.1:0-9146 GCA_030525365.1 Eubacteriales bacterium | reverse complement strand
CAGAGATTCAGGACATTCCTTGCATGATTTCCCGCACGGGATACACCGGTGAGGATGGATTCGAAATCTACATGCCGGCAGATAGAGCGGCAGACACATGGGAACTCCTCCTGGAGGCTGGCAAAGAAGAAGGTCTGATTCCTTGCGGACTGGGTGCAAGAGATACCCTGCGTATGGAAGCGGCAATGCCTCTCTACGGTCACGAGATGAACGATGAGATTTCCCCGAAGGTAGCAGGCCTGGGCTTCGCCGTTAAGATGGACAAGCCGGAATTTATCGGCAAGGAAGCCATCGAGGCAGCAACTCCGCTGAAACAGCGCCGGGTAGGCCTCAAGGTAACCGGCAGAGGAATCCTAAGAGAAGAGTGCGATGTATACCGTGACGGTGAGAAGGTGGGTGTGACCACATCCGGAACCTTCCTTCCATACCTCAAAGGTTCTTACGCAATGGCAATCGTAGAATCCGCACAGAGAGAAATCGGTGCGACCTGCCAGGTTGAAGTAAGAGGCAGAATGATTGACTGCGAAATGGTCAAACTTCCTTTCTATAAGAGAGAGAAATAGACCGGAAATCTGCGCATAATAAATTTATTTTTACAACAAATATGAAGTTATAAGGAGAAAAAACAATGGCAAACACAAGCGAACTGAAGTATTCGAAATCTCACGAGTGGGTACGTTACGAGGGAGACGAGGCGTACATCGGAATTACCGATTACGCACAGAGCAGCATGGGCGACCTGGTATTCGTTAACCTGCCGGAAGTAGACGATGAGATTGAGATGGGCGAAGCTTTGGGCGATATCGAGTCGGTAAAAGCAGTTGAAGACGTTCTGTCCCCTGTAACCGCTACCGTTCTGGAAGTAAACGAAGAGCTGCTGGATGCACCGGAAGCAATCAACGAGCATCCTTACGATGCATGGTTCGTTCGCGTTGGTAACATCACAGACACCGAGGAACTGCTGGACGAAGAAGCATATGATGCATTTGTAGAGGAAGAAGAGGCATAAGCGAATGGGAACATTTATTCCGAATACGAAAGAGGAACAGCTTAAGATGCTGAACGAAATCGGCTATGCGGATTTCGATGACCTCTTCAAGGATATTCCGGAGGCAGCTAGAGTTCAGGGCGAACTGAACATGCCGAAGGGAAAGTCGGAAATCGAGGTAAGCCAGATTATGGAAGAGCTGGCATCGGACAATGTGGTGTTCGAGTCGATTTTCCGGGGAGCAGGTGCGTATAACCACTATGTGCCGGCTACAGTAGATGCGATTGCGAATAAGGAAGAATTCCTGACGGCATATACACCGTATCAGGCGGAAATCAGTCAGGGTATTCTGCAGTCCATCTTCGAGTATCAGACCATGATTTGTCAGCTGACAGACATGGATATCTCCAATGCGTCCATGTATGATGGCGCTTCTGCAGCGGCAGAGGCTTGTGCCATGACGCAGGACAGAAAGCACTCCACGATCTACGTTTCGGAGACCGTGGACAAGAGAATCCTGAGCGTAATCAAGACCTATGCTTTCGGTAAGGACTCCGATGTTCGTCTGATTCCGGCCAAGGATGGAAAGACGGATCTGGATGCGCTGAAGGAGACTTTGGAGGCCGACGACAAGGCGGCTTGCTTCCTGATGCAGTATCCGAACTTCTACGGAATCGTAGAGAATGGAGATAAGACGGCGGAAATCGTTCACGGTGCAGGCGCACAGCTGATTATGAGCGTGAACCCGATTTCCCTGGGTGTTCTCAAGACGCCAGGTGCAATCGGTGCCGATGTGGTTGTTGCAGAAGGACAGCCTCTGGGACTGGGACTGGCATTCGGCGGTCCGTACCTGGGAATCCTGGCAACTACTGAGAAGAATATGAGAAAGGTCGTAGGACGTCTGGTAGGAGAGACCAAGGACTCTCAGGGCGAGAGGGGTTTCGTACTGACTCTGCAGGCTAGAGAGCAGCACATCCGCCGGGAGAAGGCAGCCAGCAACATCTGCTCCAACGAGGCACTGTGTGCACTGAAGGCAGGAATCTATCTGGCAACCATCGGTCCGAAGGGACTTAAGAAGGTGGCTACTCTCTGCACATCGAAGGCCCACTACCTGGCAGATCGCTTCGAGGAAATCGGCATGAAGCGCGCTTATGACGGCGAGTTTTTCCATGAATTCGTCACCACTTGCCCGGATGCGGACAAGCTGCTGGATGCACTGGAAGATGTTGGAATCCTGGGTGGACTGAAGCTCAGCGATACCGAGATTCTGTGGTGCTGCACCGAGCTGAATTCGAAGGAAGACATGGATGATGTTGTGGAAATCGCAAAGGAGGTGTTCAGCGCATGAAACTGATTTTCGAAAGAAGCATGCCGGGACGCGGACAGGACATCTTTCCGGAATGCGATGTAGACATTAAGCTGCCGGAGGTAGCACTGAGAGAAAAAGACGCAGAACTGCCGGAGATTTCCGAGAACGAAATGGGCAGACACTACACCGAGCTGGCGAAGAGAGCCCACGGTGTGAACGACGGATTCTATCCGCTAGGTTCCTGCACCATGAAGCATAATCCAAGAATCAACGAGAAGATGGCAGCGCTGCCTGGCTTTACGGGAATCCATCCGCTTCAGCCGGATTGGTCCGTATACGGAGCTTGCAAAGCCATGGAAATTCTGGAACACGACCTGGGAGAAATCACTGGAATGGACAGAATTACCCTGCAGCCGGCTGCAGGCGCACAGGGTGAGTTCACCGGACTTCTGCTGATTAAGTCGTACCACGAATCCAGAGGAGAGCACCAGAGAAAGGAAATCATCATTCCGGACTCCGCTCACGGAACCAACCCTGCCAGTGCGGCAATGGCTGGCTTCAAGGTTGTGGTTATCAAGTCCAATGATCAGGGTATGATCGACCTGGATGACCTGAAGGCACATCTGAGCGAGAAGACCGCAGGTTTGATGCTGACCAACCCGAATACAGTGGGTATCTTCGACGACAACATTATGGAAATTACCCGCCTGGTTCACGAGGCAGGTGGTCTGTGCTACTACGATGGTGCGAACCTGAATGCGGTAATTGGACTGGTTCGTCCGGGAGACATCGGATTCGACTGTATCCACCTGAATCTGCACAAGACATTCTCCACTCCACACGGCGGTGGCGGTCCAGGAGCAGGTCCGGTTGGCTGTAAGGATTTCTTGGCACAGTTCATGCCGGGAACCCATTCAGAGGATGACGGCTTTGTTCGTGCAGAGAAGAGCCTGGGGGATATGACCGGATTCCATGGAAACTTCCTGGTATGCATCCGTGCCCTGACCTATTTGCTGACCATCGGCTCCGACGGTGTTCCAGAACTGGCGAAGAACGCCGTTCTCAACGCCAACTACATGATGGAGAAGCTGAAGGATTACTATCCGATGGCATACGACCACACATGCATGCATGAGTTCGTAATGAGCCTGGAGAAGTTCCACAAGGAGAACCACGTATCCGCACTGGATGTGGCAAAGGCACTTCTGGACTTCGGAATCCATCCGCCAACGATGTACTTCCCACTGATTGTGGATGAGGCCCTCATGGTAGAGCCGACAGAGACGGAGGCAAAGGAAGTTCTGGACGAGGCAGTGGATGCCTTTATCGCAATTCACAAGAAGATGATTGAGACTCCGGAGAGCGTCACCGCTTGCCCGGTAACCACACCGGTTCGTCGTCTAGACGAAGTAGGTGCGGCAAGACATCCGATTCTGAAGTACACAGCAGAATAAAAGACACAAAGAAAAGGCGCGGGCCGTAAGGTTCGCGCCTTTCTAAGCAGTTTCTAAGCAGGTGGAATATGACTAGATTGAAATACATTTTGACAGACTGCACTGATCCCGCACAGAATCTGGCGGTGGAGGAATATTTAACCTTCCATGCCGATACTAATGAAGTCACCATGTACCTGTGGCAGAATGCCAACACGGTGGTTATCGGCCGGAATCAGAATCCATGGAAAGAGTGCAGACTGGAGGCCATGGAAGAGGGCGGCTGCACCCTGGCACGCCGGGTATCCGGCGGAGGGGCGGTGTACCACGACCTGGGAAATCTTAATTTTACCTTCATTGCAAGGGAAGGCCTTTACGATGTGGCAAAGCAGACCGAGGTGATTCTTCGGGCGGTACAGCTCCTGGGAATCCAGGCGGAGAAGAACGGTCGGAACGATTTGACTATCGACGGAAAGAAGTTTTCCGGCCACGCTTACTTTAAGCGGGGAAGCTACTGCTATCACCACGGGACCATCATGATGGACGTGAACCGAGATGTGCTTTCCAGATATCTGAACGTGTCTACCGCCAAGCTCAAGTCCAAGGGCGTGGATTCCGTGCGCTCCAGGGTGACGAACCTTGTGGATTACAAGCCGAAACTGACGCTGGAAGAGGTGAAGAAGGCGCTAATTCAGGCCTTTGGGGAGGTCTACGGCGGGACGCCGGAGGAGACGCCGCTGCCATCCTTCGAGAATCCGGAGGTAAAGGAGCTTCTGGACCGCTATCGCTCCGATGCATGGCGGCTAGGACGGAAAATTCCATTCGATGTGGAAATCGAGGACCGGTTGGACTTCGGCAGCGTGACCATTCAGCTTCACGTGGACGGTGGAATTATCAAGGAAGCGAAAATCTATTCGGATTCGCTGGCCACCGACGTGTTCCCGAAGGTGGAAAGCCTGCTGGAAGGTACAACCTACAAGCGAAGTGCGCTGAAGGAACTGAACCTGGAGAATCTGGAAGAGGAAGAGAAACCGATTGCAGCAGCGGTTATCCAGGAGATTATGCTGCAGATGGAATAATCAGGAGGTAATGAAATGAGTGAATTCCAGTATGATTTGGTGATTATCGGTGCCGGACCGGGAGGATACGAGGCGGCATATGAGGCAGCGGATTACGGCATGAAAGTGGCGCTGGTGGAGAAGGACCTGGTAGGCGGAACTTGTCTGAACCGGGGCTGCGTACCGACCAAGACCATGATGCATTCTTCTGACGCCTATAGAATCGCTACCTGCTCCGAGGGCATTGGAATTACCGCAACAGGGGTAAAAGCAGACCTAGACCGCATCATCGACCGGAAGGAAGAAGTGTCCGAGACGCTGAGAGACGGCATCCTGTTCCTGCTCAAGAAGAAGAAAATCGACTACATCCAGGGAACCGCACAGGTAACCGGAGAGCATACCATTGCAATTTCTGGCAATGAAGAGGTTTCGGAACTGACTGCATCGAATATTATGATTGCCACCGGTTCGGAACCGGCCGTTCCACCGATTCCGGGCATCGACCTGCCGGGAGTACTGGACAGCACCGCCCTGCTGGAACTTCGAGGAGAAATCATGAAAGACTTCGTCATCATCGGCGGCGGTGTCATCGGAATTGAATTCGCAACCATCTACAGCGACCTGGGAACCAAGGTGACTGTAGTGGAGGCACTGGATCGCCTTCTGCCGAACATGGATAAGGAACTGGGAAGAAGTCTGAAGATGAACTTCAAGAACCGAGGCATCGATGTTCACACCAACGCAATGGTGGAGAAAATCGAGCAGAGAGGGGATAGACTGGTATGCTTCTATAAGGAAAAAGATAAAGTCCAAGAAGTGGAAGCGGATCACATCCTGGTATGCACCGGAAGACGTCCGGTAACGAAGGGTATTTTTACCACAGAATTAGAAGAGAAGGTGCTGGGAGAAAGAGGATTCCTCAAGGTAGACGATTGCTATCGGACCGCTTTCCCGAACATCTACGGAATCGGTGACGTTATCGGAGGAACCATGTTGGCTCATACCGCTACAGCGGAAGGCCGAGACGCCGTGGCCATCATGAACGGACACGAACCGGAGATTAACCAGAACGTGGTGGCCGGATGCATCTACACTTCCCCAGAAATCGCATCGGTGGGACTGACCCAGGACGAGGCGAAAGCAGCAGGAATTGATGTCATCGTGAAGAAGTTCCCAACCTCCGCCAACGGCAAAACTGTCATTGAGGAGCTGGACAGAGGCTTCATCAAGTTGGTGGCAAGCAAAGAAGATCACACCCTGCTGGGCGCACAGCTCATGTGCGGCAGAGCTACCGATATCATCGGGGAGTTGGCAGTGGCCATTGCCAATGGATTGACCGTAGAAGAGGTGGCAAACACCATCCATCCACATCCGACCTTCGTGGAAGCGGTGTGTGATGCAGCAAGAAGTTAATCCCTGCGCCACCCTCGCTTTCAGTCCTCGGTGCAGGCAATCATAAGAAGATAAAAAAAGCGGTTTTCGGGAACGGGCAAAAAGGTTGCCCGTTCCACTCGAAAACCGTTTTTTTATCTTCAATGATTGCATCTACCCCTGCGGAAGCCAAGCGAGGATGGTGCAGGGATTATTTCGGTGATAAGGCCCTGTTTGATTTCGATGTAGATCATTTACGGAAATCTTCGAGACAAAGTAGTGTTTTTTTCGGCCGGCCCTGTGGGGTAACGAAAATCTGGGAGAAACATACCGGATTTCGTTAATCGAAAGGGTCCGGACGGTCCTGCGTCAGGCGAAAGTTCACGAATCTCATGGGAAAACCGAGCATCCTTCGTGAACCAAAGTGGACCGGCCGGCCCTGTGGCAAGCAAAAGTTCACGAATCTCAGGGGGAAACCATGTGTCCTTCGTGAATCCAATGGCCCCAATCGGTCCTGCGTCAGGCGAAAGTTCACGAATCCCATGGGAAAACCGAGCGTCCTTCGTGAACCAAAGTAGACCGGCCGGCTCTGTGGCAGGCAACAGTTCACGAATCGTCGAGGAAAATCGCTCGTCCTTCGTGAATCCAAGGTGCCCGGCCGGCCCTGTGGCTGCCGCGGGTTAACGAAAATCCCTGAGGAAAAAGTGCAGCCCCTATTTATATGAATAAAGAAACGACAATAATTACATCCCACATGGCGGACAAGGCATTGACCATGAACAGAGTGGATTTCCAGGTTTTGGTCATAGTCGCCCCAGCGGTAATCCGCTTATGCACTAGAATGGCGAGAATGATGGAAGAAGCCAATAGCATGATAATTCTATATGTGGGATTGAGTGTGCTGAGCATACCTTGTTGGCTGAGAAAAGCACAGAGGAACACGTATATCGCTCCTAGAACCGTGAGAATTCGAATGCGAATGTCCATTTTTTTAGTATTACTCATCGTAAGTTCACTCCTATTCCTTAACATTATAGAAATAACGAAAGCAAGCTTGCATAGATGAGTATATCAATGAATTGTTAAGAAAGTGTTAATTCGGAAAAAATAGAATTAAATGATGCCATTATTCTTTTTAAAGCAAACAGGATACGACGCAGAATATTCACTACAGCCATCTGAAGAAAGAAACTATATAGTGAATTTTCAAAGATTTCCAGTGCATTCTTTCGCAAATCTTCACTCTCGAGTGCGAAAGAAACAAAGAAAGAGTGAAGATTTAGACAGAAGTACGCGATAAGCGTGCAGAAATTCACTACTGTGTGCCAGGTGATTTAAAAAATAGTGAACGCGAACGAGATGTGGCGATTCGCGACGTCACATTTTCACTTTATTTTAGGTGTTGACTAAATAAATAGTGAAGGAAACAAGATATCGAATTGTTATCGAACTCTTGCGGTTACCGCAGCCAATATCCCTCTGGGTTCTTCCTCTGCCAGGTCCAGGCATCTCGGCACATATCGGCCAGGGAGCGGGTAGCGTGCCAGTGAAGCAGCTGTTCAGCTCGGGACACGTCCGCATAGAGTGCAGGAATATCCCCGTCTCTGCGGGCGCCGATATGGTATGGAATCGGGAACCCGTTCACGTCGGAAAATGTTTTTACCACATCTAGGACGCTGTAAGGGGTGCCGGTGCCGATGTTGATGGGAACAACAGTGGGCACATCGGTGTTCGAAGAGGCAGCCCTCGATAGGTATTCCACTGCCTGGGCGTGGGCCTCCGCCAGGTCCATGACGTGGATGAAGTCCCGGAGGCAGGTGCCGTCCGGGGTGTCGTAATCGCCGCCGAAGATGGTGAGTTCCGGAAGGATGCCCGCCGCCACCTGGGTGATGTAAGGCATGAGGTTGTTGGGAATTCCGTGGGGATTCTCGCCAATCATGCCGGATGGATGGGCGCCGATAGGGTTAAAGTACCGGAGAAGGACCGCCTGGAGGCCGACCGGAGAGGAAGCGGCAGCATCTTGGATGATTTGTTCGCAGATGGCTTTGGTGCGGCTGTAGGGATTGGTGCAGCCGCCGATGCCCGCTTCTTCGGAGATGGGCGAAGGGGCATCCTCCCCGTAGACGGAAGCGGAGGAGGAGAAAATCAGTCGGGAAACGCCGGCCTCTTCCATGGCCGCCAGCAGGGACACCGTGGTGGCGATGTTGTTGTCGTAGTAGAGGAGGGGCTTTGTGAGGGATTCTCCCACCGCTTTGTAGCCGGCGAAGTGAATCACGCACTGAATTTCTTTTCGCAGAAGGATATCCGCCAGCATAGGGGTGTTTCGGATGTCCATGTCGAAACAGGAAATTCGCTGGCCGCTCAGCTCCGACACCCGGCGGATGGCTTCTGGGGAGCTGTTGCTAAAATTATCTGCCGCGAACACGGAGTGTCCCGATTCTGCCAACGCAATCGCCGTATGAGATCCGATGTAACCGGCGCCGCCGGTGAGTAGAATGTTCATAGAATGCCTCTTTTCCGTAAATATAACTACAGTAATTATAGGCAGGATTCTCGGGGAAAACAAGCCGAAAGGTGTGGGCAGTAAACCAAAAGGTGCTTGCAAATTCAAGTCAGTGAGAATAGAATCGGAGTAGAAGGAAGAACTCTAATAAATGGGCGTCTGGAGCCGAGGAATGTACAGTAGATTCGGCAGGAAAGATGCAGAAAAGGGGGAACAATGAAGAGAAAGAGATTTGCGGTCATCGCCGTTCTATCGCTGGTGATGATGCTGATGACTTCCGTATCCTATGGGGAGACGATTCCGGAACGGGAAGCGGACGTATCCTCTGTGTCGGAAGGGTACATTCTGGCGGGATTCGACGGAACCTATTACCACACCAGTAAGGACCAGATTCTGGAACGAATCAATGCGATTCGGAAAGAGGCCTACGATGAAGGCTTGGTGTCCAAGTACGTGCCGATTAAGTGGTCTTCGGACCTGGAGT
>JAUNEW010000136.1 GCA_030525365.1 Eubacteriales bacterium | reverse complement strand
CAATGTACCGTTCCACATTGGCGCAGAACAAATCCACCGATTCTTCCCTCGTGTGCTCCAGGGACATATTTCCGGAAATATGAGGGGTAATAATGGTGTTGCGGGTTTCCCACAGCGGATGATCCTTCGGCAGTGGCTCCGGCATGACTACGTCCAGTGCCGCTCCGGCAATCCGGCCGCTATTCAGTGCCTCCATCAGCGCTTCCTGATCAATGGCGCTGCCTCTTCCCACGTTAATCACAATGGCATGTTCCGGCAGCAGTGCAATCCGCTCCTTCGACAGGGTTCCTCTAGTTTCCTTCGTCTCCGGCATGGCCAGCACCAGAATGTCCGTCTCGGTCAGCACAGAGTCCAGCGCCTCCCGAGTGATAATTCGGTCAAAAGCAGGTTCATCACACTGACCACTCCGGTTCATTCCAATCACCGATTTTGCTGCCATCCCCTTCATACGCTTTGCGGTGTATTTGCCAATATCTCCGGTTCCCAAAATGGTGACTCGGCTTCCGTAGATAGAACGAATCTCCACGTCATGCCGCCATTCACGGTTCGCAATGATTTCCCCATAGCGAGGCATCTGCTTAAGAAGCATCAGCGCCATCATAACGATGTGTTCCGAGATGGTTACTCCGTAGGATCCAGCACCGTTTGTCAGCTGGCATCCCTCCGGCAGTACCCCAGTCTCCAAATACGGAGCAATTCCCGCATAGGAGCTGGCACACCAGCGGATATTCGAAAGTCCTTTTACCGGTTTCGGCGTCTCGCAGAATACGATTTCCGCGTCTGAAATCTTTCCCACCGCTGCATCATCGTTGTCATAGAATTCCACCTCATAGCCGCCCTTCTCTGCGGCCCGGCGAATCTTTTCTTTTCTCTCCTCCGTCATAAAATGCACGGATACTGCTATTTTCTTCATATTCCCTAACCTCTTTCCCTTTGAGATAAAACTATTTAAATTGTATCACAATGCCCGGCAATTCACCATAGTTCGGGAGGGCTGGCATGATTGGCAGTTCCCCTTTCCTAAAATAAATAACCACAAAAAATGGGCAACATAATGCTGCCCATCCATTGAATCTAATATTACGGTATGACATACTTGTATAATCTATTTTTTCTTTTTTCGTTTCCACCGAGCGAAATAGTACGCAGACATGCCTAAAAAATACACCATAAAAAAGATGTCGCTCCCTCTTGTGTAGATTCCGAAACCCAATAGATAAGCAACGAAGAATGCGATTGCCACTATCAGGAATGCGATTGCAGAAAATAGATTTACGTCCTTCATAATTATTCCTCTAATGTATGTATCATCTTCACCGCATCTAGCAAAATCTGGAATTCGTCCATTCGTGGAAGACGAATTCGCACGAAGTTCTGGGATAATCCGTGGAAATCCGCTCCGGACACGCACAGCACCTTGTTGTTCCAAAATTCCTTCTGTAAATCGATTTTCGAATCATCGTGATACAGCACCAGTATGGACACCATGTCATCGGTTTCCGCCATCCGAAGGTGTCCTGGCTGCTTCAGCACTTCCCGGATTTCCCGTTTCATCTTCGCGAAGTCCAGTAGATTGTTCCAGAAGTGATACGGGTGCATCAGCGCCTTCCCCGCCATCTCCCGAGCGAATTCACTGACCATGTACGGGTCTCGGAGTTTCTTCATGTAACGAATAATTGGTTTTACCGAAATAATGTACCCCACCCGAAGGCCCGCCAGGCCAAAGGCTTTGGACATAGTTCGCACCATAATCAGGTTCGGATATTGCTCTGTCAGCTGCATGGCGGAATTCTGATTCGGCATGAAATCCCCATAGGCCTCATCAATCACCACCGCCGCCCCCACTTCCAGAGCCCGGTCCAGAATCTTCTCAATGGCATAGACGTTGATAACCTGGCCCGTTGGGTTATTGGGATTGTCAATGTAGATCATCGTCACATCATCGGTGATTTCCCCGATAAAAGCATCCGGATCGAATCGGTAATTCCGTTCTGGCCGCATGGAAACGGAGCGCCACTCCATTCCCAGCATCTTCGCAGCCATCTCCGCATCGCTGAAGGTGGGTGCATTTCCCAACACCATCGCCCCCGGCGCGTTGAATATGCCAAAAATAACATACAAGGCACTGATGCTTCCGTCCGCCAATAGAATGTTCTCCGGCTCAATATCGGAGTAGCCTTTCCAATACTCTCGAAGTCCATCGTAGATGGCATGGCTGTGGGGGTACGGGCCGAAACGCTTGATGTCGAAATTGGCCATAGCTTCTTCCAATGCCGGTGGAAATCCGTAGGGATTGCACCCCTCGTTGCAATCAATGCCCCCTTCCGGCACGTGAATTTCTTCCGATGCGTAGCTGATTTTCTCCTCCTGAAGGAGCGTAGGGCTAATGTTCAGTTCTTTCTTCAGTGTCTTCATATTGTGTTGACCTCCATGATTGATCTTTCTCAAGGTACCCATTTAAATTTACCTATATTGTAAAAGAGTTTTTCATAATATTCAAATATCGGTTGTTTACTTCAGTTATAACCTCACGTTATAATGACAGATATTAAAAGCTTAAAAGGAGCGATACTGATTATGAAATTACAACAGGTTATATATGCAGTGGAGGTCTTCCGACAGAGGTCTTATACAAAAGCTGCACAAGTATTGTATGTATCTCAGCCTAGGCTTAGCAGAGCGCTTAAAGAATTAGAAGAAGAATTGGGATTTGAAATATTCCAGCGAACTCGCCATGGAATCCAGGGAACTACAACGAGAGGATATGCTTTTATCAAACAATCTCTTGAATGAAAAACGTCTGAATGCGATATGCACCCAGACGTTTCTTTCGTTATATTCACTTTTCTACTTACTTTCCGATTCTAGAACCTAGTATTCCAATCCCAG
>JAUNEW010000135.1 GCA_030525365.1 Eubacteriales bacterium | reverse complement strand
CTACACTGTACATAAAATTTCCCTTATTATCAATACCATCCTGGAAATTTCCATATTACAGTCACATTTCTTCATGGAAAGACGGTACAATGAAAACAGTATGAGAAATGAAAGGATGAGAGATTCGATGATTAAAGAGAGGAACTGTTATGTTGAATATTCCCTGTCGGAATCCCTGGAAAGTGCTTTTTCCGATGAACGAATTCCGCTGCTGTCCATGCATCAGCTTCGGGCCATGGATTACCGGATTACCCGCAAAATTTCCTATGAACGGACGGTGAATGATTTTCTTATGGCGCTGAACGTAAATGACTCCCTTCGAGCCCTTCGGAACCGCCCAGACATGGTGGTGCTTCTAAATGAGCAAGGGGCGCTGATTCGGGAATCGGGGCAGTGGATTCTGTATTTTACGCCAGATGAGTTTGAACGATCCACTCTGCCGGAAGAGGCGCCGCTGTATCCTGTTCTGAAGAGTCTGGATGAGAAGTGGGAACGAGGCGAACTGGCCCGGTCGATTATTCCGAAGCGTTCCCTCAAGACGTTGGTGTCGGGAGTCGCCCCTTTCTCCATATTGGATGAATACTGCAAATCTCAGCCGGGGCAGTATCTTGCGGTGGCAGAGCAGATTGTCAAAGAGGGACCAGAGGAACTTCTTCGCCATGTGCCGGTTTGCCGTTACAACAATCTGACAACGGTAGATGTCAATGAAATTGAGAATTACAATACCATTAAGATGCTGCTGGATGACTACGCAGAGCAGTGTGAATCCGCGGAGCTGGGGGAGAGCATACAGCCCCTGTCCATTGCGGTATTCGGGTATCCGGGTTCTGGCAAGTCTTTCGGAGTGAAGCAGATTGCTGCAACCAGCGGAAACTTCTCTGTGTCGGCCATCAACCTATCTCAGATTGAGAAGCCAGCGGAGCTCTTCCAGGCGCTGGATGAATCTCTTTCCGGTGCGGAAGGGGGAATTCCATTGGTTTTCTTCGACGAGTTCGATTCCGACCGAGAGGGAATTAGCCGGGGATGGCTTCGGTACTTTCTGGCACCGATGCAGGATGGGGAGTATTCTCTTCAGGGCAAAATCAAAAAAATCAGCAAGGCGGTATTCGTCTTTGCCGGTGGAACAGCCCACTCCTTCAATGAATTCTTGCCGGGAGAAGATGAGGTACGGAAAGCGGAGTTTCAGAAAATCAAAGGACCGGATTTCGTCAGCCGCCTCAAAGGGATTCTGAATATTCGAGGATTGAATCCGGACTCTCGAACGGACCGGAGTCATATAATCCGAAGAGCCATGCTTCTTCGACAGCAGATTATCCGCCGGATTCCAAGTGTCTACGATAAAGAGACCGGTCACGTGAACATTTCCAGTGGGCTGCTTTCCGCACTCTTGCGTGTATCGGAGTATCGCCACGGTGCACGGTCTCTCGAATTCATCCTGGCCATGTGCCGACTGTCCCATGTGAATCGTTTCACTCCGTCCAATCTACCGATGAATGCTCAGCTGGACATCCATCTGGATGTGGCAGATTTCGAGCGGAAGCTGACCTTCGAACAGATTCTGGGAAGCATGGTGGAGAAGTATGCAATGACATCCCACGAGGAGTACCGGAAACGGAGACTGCAGGAAGCGTCCCTTCAGCTGATGGACACCAACGGAGAACCGAATCAGCAGAAGCTGGATCAGGTCTGGGAAGAAGAGGAAATGGCGGACTGGACAGATTTGAACGAGTTCTTCAAAGAAGGATATCGATCTCGGATTCGCTTCCTGGGAGAACACCTGGTACAGTATAACTCCGTCATCGGAATTCGTCCCATTGTTCCCAACGCGGCGGACACCATCCGAGATCTCTACGGCCCGGATCTGGAGCTCCTGTCGGAAATCGAACACAAGCGCTGGGTGAAGGACAAGTTAGAAGATGGTTGGACTCCAGGCACCAAGGATTCGGAATTGAAGCATTCGCCGGAACTGGTATCTTACGAGGAACTTCCGGATGCCACGAAGGATTTCATCCGAAAAGAAATCCGTGAAGTCCCGAAGCTCCTAAAGGCAGTGGGATACGAATTGTATCGGAAATCCTATTAATTTCATTCATCTCGATTTTCTTTACGAATGAGTTTATTCAGTTTTTCTGTGGCATAATAGTTCAAAGGATTAAATACTTGAACGAAAGGAACGGAAAAGATGGATATTATGGAGATGATGAAAGCGCGCCACAGCGTGCGTCAATATGAAAATCGGGAGATTGAAGGGGATAAGAGGCAGAGACTCTTGGAAGAAATCCAGACAATCAATCAGGAAAGCGGACTGAACATTCAAATTTTCTTCGATGAGCCAAAGTGCTTCGATTCCATGATGGCACACTACGGCAAATTCACCGGGGTCCAGAACTACATAGCACTGGTGGGACCGAAGGGGAGCCCCCTGGATGAGAAATGCGGATACTATGGAGAGAGACTGGTTCTGTTGGCACAGTCCCTGGGGCTGAACACCTGCTGGGTGGCTATGACCCATGGAAAGAGTGCTGCAAAAATTTCTGCTGGAGAGAAGCAGGCCTGCCTGATTGCCCTGGGCTATGGAACGAATACCGGTGTGGTTCACACAAGTAAAGGGCTTTCCAAAGTAGCGAAAATTGACGATGGCACCGAAATGCCGGAGTGGTTCCGAAAGGGAATGGAAGCAGCGCTTCTGGCACCTACCGCCATGAATCAGCAGAAGTTCTTATTTGAGCTAAAAGAAGATACGGTAAGGGCGAAGGTGTCCGGTTTCGGTTTCTATACCAAGATGGATTTGGGGATTGTAAAATATCACTTTGAAGCGGTCACCGGAAAGAGAGTGAATTGATGGAGACAGAAAACGAGATCAAAGAGCTGGCGGTTCGATTCAAGAAGTGTCAGAAACT
>JAUNEW010000034.1:3781-13374 GCA_030525365.1 Eubacteriales bacterium | reverse complement strand
TTATCGGCGGCGTGGTGATTTCCATCCTGGTAGGAATTCTGGTGATTAATGCACTGGAGGTGGGCTGCAACCGATTCTTTATGATGAATCAGCTAAAGCCGGCGGAACTGTCGGAGTTAGGGCATGGATTTACTCATAATTACTGGAACAATGTGGGAACCATTCTGCTTCGGAATGTGCTGATTGCGCTAGGAACCATTCTCTTCATTGTGCCGGGAATTATCATGGCATATCAGTACCGGATGGTGCCGTATATTCTGAATGAGAAGCCGGAGCTGTCCGCGGGAGAAGCTCTGAGCTATTCGAAGCAGATGATGGTGGGAAACAAGATGGAGGCCTTCATCTACGATTTGTCCTTCTTTGGATGGTATCTGCTGAGTGGGATTACCTTTGGTATTCTGGGAATATTCTTTGTTTCCCCGTACAAGTTCTCGGCAGATGCGGAACTTTATCTCTCCATTCGTTCCCAGGAAATTGAGAAAGAAGCCTGGAATGCATAAGCGAAAATCCAGAAGAAATAACTGATTGAAAGGCGTTATTGAATGAGAAGCGATCGATACGAGCAGAAAGCGACAGAAGAAAAAGAAAAGAAAACGAGTAAGAAAAAAATATGGATTCCGATTCTGGTAATCGTAATTCTGATAGGTGGGCTTGCTGGATACCGAATGTACAGCGTGAAGACGTTTCCGGGAAATGCAAAGATTGATGGAATTTCCGTAGGGGGACTGACGGTAACGGAAGCGAGTGAGAAGGTAACAAAGGAAGCCAATCAGATTCAGCTCAAGGAAGATTCCAGTGATGCGGTGACGGTGAAGACGAAGTTTGTCTTTGATATCGAAGAATCCCTGCATAGCAAACTGATGTTATCCTCTGTTGACCCGAGAAATTATGTCGGCGGTGGTGCGGATTACACCATGCCGCTCAAAGTGAAGTCCGGAATTAAGGAGACTGCAAAGATTATTCGAAAGAAGATTCCGGATCGGAAGGGCTCGGTGAAGACCCAGGATGCTCACATCAATTATGATACGATGCGGATTGTAAAAGAAGTCTATGGAGATAGTCTGGACGAGACCGCACTGACAGAAGATGTGGCGAAGTATCGGGAAAGTTCGCCGAAAGAAAGTACTTTTACCTTCAAAAGCGACGATTACGTACGGAAGCCACAGGTCAAATTCGATGATTTGCAGGATGAGCTGAAGTTCGCTAAGTACTATCTAGCGGACGGATTGAAGTTAAAGACTTCTGCAGGCGGTACCTTCACTGTAACACCGAAACAACTCTCTAAGGTGATTCTGTATACGAAGGATGGTCCGAAGTACAGCAAAAAAGGTGCGAAAGCAGTTGCAAAGGAAATCGGCAAGGATTATTCCCAGGATATGTATACGGTGGATACCGAAGAGGGATCGAAAACCCTGGTGAACTATGCCATTGAGAACGAAGTAGATGTAGAGAAAACCGCAGAATCCATTCTGTCGGCGGCGAAATCCGGAAAGACCGGAACGCTGTATCTGAAAGCGTCAAAGCAGGATTTGAGCACAAGAGTGGAAGTGAGCATTGCATCCCAGACGGTGTACTATGTTGAAAATGGCAAAGTGAAACTGAAAACCTCCGTTGTGACGGGAAGCGATGAGAATGCGACGCCATATGGAATTTTCCAGCTGGCCTATAAGGAACGGAATGCGACCCTCAAGGGAAGCAATGGCGATGGAAGCAGTTACGCCTCCAAGGTTAGCTACTGGATGCCGTTTAATGGCGGTATTGGGCTTCATGATGCTCCTTGGAGAAGCAGTTTCGGAGGAACTATCTACCACAGCTCCGGATCTCACGGTTGCGTGAACATGCCGCCGTCTCAAGCAAAGAAGCTGTTCAGCTACATTGATGCCGGAACATTGGTATACGTGTATAACTAAGCGTGATTATATAATTAAATGAATCCAATAAAAGACTGCGGACGAAATGTCTCGCAGTCTTTTGTGTCAAGGTTAAAAATATCGAAACTACCGAATCGAAAGTGACCGATGGGTTCTTAGAAATCATTGTCTGCTAGAAGGTGTTTTTCCAGCACAATTTCTGCATTTTGTTCTTCCAGTACACGGTTGTACTCTTTGAAAATAGCATCGCAAATCTTCTCACGGGCTTCTGGCGTAAGGGGGTGAGCCACATCTCGGAATTCGCCGTTCGGAAGGCGCTTGCTCGGCATGGCAATGAACATGCCGTTATTGCCATTGATGATTTTGATATCATGAACTACGAATTCCTTATCCAGTGTAATTGACACGATTGCCTTCATCTTGTCATCATCGGTAATCTTTCGAATACGTACATCTGTAATCTTCATCGTTGTCCTTTCTGATCATTAATTTCGTAATACATAACGAGATGATTATATTTTCCAAAAATATTATATAATGTTTTATTCATAAAATCAACGTGAATCTAATGGTATTCACGAAAAGAAGAAAGCAATCTAATTTGAAAATGGAAGGAGAATGGACGGGCATTTCCTTGTATTGAAGACGAAAATCATCTATAATAATTCTGTATGAATTATCAGGAGGTGTATTGATTGGATAGCATTTCAAGTTATAGAAGAATACATTGTCTCGGCATTGGCGGAATCGGATTATCTGCTGTTGCAGAGATTTTACAGAATAATGGACACATCGTGTCCGGCACGGATATCAACGAAACCGAGGTGACACGTCATCTGGAAAGCGTTGGAATCAAAGTGATTTATGAACATCGGGCAGAGAATGTGGATGGCGTGGATGCAGTGGTGTATTCCGCAGCAGTATCCGCAGAGAAACCAGAAATGATTCGGGCGAAAGAGCTGGGAATTCCTTGCTTCAGTCGTGCAGAAGTTCTCGGTATGATTATGGAACATTACAAGAATAGCGTGGCAATCTGTGGAACTCACGGAAAGACCACCGTGACGTCCATGACATCGCTGATTCTTCGGAATGCAGATTACAAGCCGACCATCCTTGTGGGCGGAAATCTGGACGAAATCAACGGGAATGTGGAAATTGGCGGAAACGATTATTTCGTTACCGAAGCCTGCGAGTACATGGATAGTTTCCTGCACCTTCGTCCCAGCATCGGTGTGGTTCTGAACATTGACTCCGATCACCTGGATTACTTCAAGAATATTAACAACATTAAGAAGTCCTTCCGCCAGTTCGTGGAACAGATTCCGAAGGATGGCATCGTCATTGCGTTCGACGGAAATCCTTTCGTGCATGATATTCTGCAGGATATGGACAACAAAATCACGTACGGATATACAGAAAGTAGCGATTATTATGCAGCGAACATTCAGTTCGATGATGGTGGATATCCGGAGTACGATTTGTACTACAAGGGCGAGAACCTGTGTCACGTCCACCTTAGCGTTCCGGGAGAACACAATGTTCTGAATTCCATGGCTGCTTTTGCCACTTCACATTATCTGGGCGTGGGAACGGACGTAATTACAAAGACACTTCACGGGTACCATGGAACGCATAGAAGATTTGATTTTACCGGCTACACAACGAGCGGAGCGAAAATCATCGATGACTATGCACACCACCCGACAGAAATTAAGGCCACATTAAGTGCAGCGAAGAACATGAAGCACGGAAAGCTGTGGTGCATTTTCCAGCCACATACCTACACGAGAACAAAAGCGCTGTTTGACGATTTTGTAGATTCCTTTGGATTGGTAGATAAGCTAATCGTAACTGACATTTATGCGGCGAGAGAGAAGGACGTCTACAACGTATCCTCTGAGAAGCTGGAAGCGGCGATGAAGGAGAAGCATCCGGAGAAAGAAATTTATTACATGAGCAATTTCGAAGATATTGCGAAATACGTAGATGAAAATATCGGAAAAGATGATATTATTATTACGATGGGTGCTGGCGATGTCTATAAGATTGGACAGATGCTTCGCGTAGAGGAGAACAAAGGAGAATAGATGAATTTTGACGAGTACCGCTCAAGGGAGAGCGAAAGAATTCAGGGAAACCGTCGTCGTATGGAAGAAGATGGCGTGGTTTTCCAGGACATCTATAATGCGTATATTGATGACACAGTTGTGATTGAGACGGGCGCGTACATTGCCTGCAATGTCACACTGAAGGGTCAGACAGTGATCCACAAGAATGCATATATTGGACAATCTTCCTTCCTTTCCAATGCAGAGATTGGTGAGGGGACTAAGGTGGAGACGTCTTATATTCTGGACAGCAAGGTAGGCGAAAATACGACCGTAGGGCCCTTCGCCTATATCCGTCCGGGAAGTGAAATTGGCAATGAATGCAAGGTGGGAGACTTTGTGGAAGTGAAGAATTCTACCTTCGGAGATGGAAGCAAGTCTTCCCATTTGACCTATATCGGTGATGCCGATGTGGGAAAGAATGTGAATCTGGGATGCGGCGTTGTCTTCGTCAATTACGATGGCGCAAAGAAATATCGCTCTACGGTGGGCGACGACAGTTTCATCGGCTGCAATTCAAACCTGGTTGCACCAGTGAATGTGGGCGAAGGCGTCTATGTTGCAGCCGCTACCACAATTACGGAAGACGTTCCATCGGATGCGCTCTGCATTGGTCGTGTTCGTGCGGAGAATAAGGAAGGCTGGGTCAAGAAGAGAAAGATTCTCAAGAAGGATCAGTAAGAACGCAGCTGGAGCCTATAACTAACTAGTCTATTTTATTTCTAACATATGCTTAGGGGGTATATACACATGGAAACAAACGCTTTTTCCAACTTGAAACTTTTCGCATGCAACTCTCATCCGGAGCTGGCACAGGAAATCGCTAGCCGTATGGGTGTTGAACTCGGAAAGGCTACGGTCAGCAAGTTCAGCGATGGCGAGATTTCGGTAAGTATCTGGGAATCCGTTCGTGATAAGGATGTATTCATCATTCAGTCCACTTGCGATCCGGTGAACGACAACCTGATGGAACTTCTGATTATGGTAGATGCGATGAAGAGAGCGTCTGCAGGAAGCATCAATGCAGTAATTCCGTATTACGGATATGCTCGTCAGGACAGAAAAGCAAAGGCAAGAGATCCGATTACCGCAAAGCTGGTTGCAGATCTTCTGAGCGCAGCCGGTGTAAACCGCGTAATCACAATGGATCTTCATGCCAACCAGATTCAGGGATACTTCAACATTCCAGTGGATCACATGATTGGACTGCCGACACTGACCGAATACTTCATTAAGAAGAACCTGGAAGATGTGGTAATCGTATCGCCAGACCACGGAAGTGTTCCGAGAGCAAGAAATATGGCAGAGAGAATGAACTGTCCGATTGCGATTGTGGACAAGAGAAGACCGGAACCGAACAAGAGCGAAATCATGAACATCATCGGTGATATTAAGGGCAAGAACTGCATTATCTTGGACGATATGATTGATACTGCAGGAACTATCACCAATGCAGCAAATGCCATCAAGGACCTGGGTGCGAAAGAAGTCTATGCTTGTGCAACCCACGGCGTTCTTTCCGGACCGGCAATCGAAAGACTGGAAAAGAGCGTTATCAAGGAGCTGGTTATCTTGAATACACTCCCAATCCCGGAAGAAAAAAGAATTGACAAGATGACAATTCTGTCTGCCGCACCGATTTTCTCGGAGACTATCAGCAGAGTATATACCCACGGCTCTGTTAGTGCGATGTTCAACTAATCCATGTATATTATTGCAGGGCTTGGTAATCCGGGACAGAAATACGAGAACACGAGACACAACATGGGATTCAAGGCCATCGATCACTTGGCGGAGAAGCTGGGCATCGAAGTGAACCGAGCGAAGTTCAAGGGGTTGATTGGGGAGGGTCGAATTGGCACCGAGAAGGTAATACTTCTCAAGCCTCAGACCTTCATGAATCTCAGCGGGCAGTCCGTCCGGGAAATCATGAATTTCTATAAGATTCCAGAAGAGAATCTGATTGTGATTTATGATGATTTCGATTTGCCAATCGGGTCCATTCGGGTGCGCAAAAGCGGTGGCCCAGGAACCCATAATGGCATGAAATCCGTGGTTTCCGAACTGGGGTCCCGTAAGTTCCCGAGAATTCGAATTGGCATCGGAAACAGTGATGGTTCTACGATTCAGTTTGTCATCGGAAAAGTAGGCAGTGATGAGCAGAAAATTCTGGATGAGACAGCGGCAGCGGCGGCGGCAGCAGCGGAAGACGTTGTTCGAATCGGAATTGAAAATGCGATGAATATCCATAATACCAGAAAGAGCGTAAGTAAGGATGATCGTTAATTACACAGGGGTAAGCGGCAGTCGTGTCGCTTACCTCATTTCCAAAGAAATTAAAGAATATGAATCTACATTAATTGTTGTATCTTCAGGCCAGGTTGCAGAGCGGCTCCGGGAAGATATTTCTTTTTTTGTACCGGAAAATCGAGTGCAGGTACTCCCAGAGCAAGAGACACTGCAATTCCTCTATGAAGCGAAGGATAAGGACGCATTGGTCCGCCGTATTCAGGGGATGGAATCCCTACTTGGAAATACCGGAGATGTGGTCATTGCACCGGTGTCGGCACTTCTCCGGCAGGTGGATACGAAGGAAAACTTTCTTTTACACCGTCGAACCCTTGCGATGGGAGATGAGGTGGAGCCGGAAGAATTCAAGAAATTCCTGGTGGATGCGGGTTACGAATACAGCGCAACCACTACGGCGCCGGGAGAGTTCAGCGGCAGGGGAGACATTATTGATGTATTTTCACCTTCCATGGAAAATCCGGTCCGGATTGAGCTCTTCGATACGGAGATTGATTCCATTCGAACCTTTGATCCTGTATCCCAGCGCTCCATTGAAAGTATTACAAATTGCCGGATTGTACCGGCGGTGGAATTCATGCCGGAAGAAAATCAGGTGGAGGAAGCCATTTCCCGAATTGATTCCAGATATCAGAAACGAATTGATGAACTGAGAAGTTCGGTAAAAGAAGATGTCGTGGATGGCCGGCTTGCCCGATATGAAGAGGAAAGAGGGCGAATCCAGGACATGTTTCGTGAGAAAACAAACCTTCCTATCTACGCGGAGTATCTTTCGGACTTTGATGTGCCGGAAACATATCTGTGGGATTACATGGAAAACGGTGTGACATTCGTATACGATCCATCTCGCATTGTGGAGGCAATTCCAGAATATTTGGATAAAAATATCTTTTTCAAATTGTATCAGGAATGCCCTGAAATTCGAGTAACTACGCCGTTTCCAGAGAAAATAGAGGGTCTGGATCGAATTGATCAGCTGGAAAACATAGTGAGCAGACCGGTTGCACCTTTTAACGGAAAGTTACAGATGTTAGCTTCGGATGTTCGGTTGTATCTCAAACGGAAGTATCAAGTGCGGATTGTTTCTTCAACGGAAGAGCGGAGTCAACGCATCCGGGAATATTTGGAAGACAATGATATCCAGGGAAACATCCTGTACTGCATCGGCGTTCTGAGCAATGGCTTGATTCTGGAAGACGAAAGGGTTTGTTATATTGCGGAAAATGATATTTTCCCAGGACAGAAGAAGGCGCTCCGGCGGAGGAAAAAGAAATCTGCGAGCATTGATTTTTCGGATCTTTCCAAGGGCGATTATGTCGTTCATGAAGTCCACGGAATTGGCCGATTTGAAGGTATTCGGACCATGGAAACAGATGGGGAAACGAAGGATTACCTGAAAATTCACTATGCGGGAACGGATGTGCTATATATTCCGACAGAGCAGCTGGATATTATTCAGCGCTATATCGGGAATGAGGGAAGAGCTCCGCGGCTTTCTAAGTTATCCGGTGGCGAATGGCGAAAAACCAGGGAACGGGTGCAAAAATCCGTCATGGCCATTGCAGAAGACCTGGTAAAATTGTATGCCGAGCGGGAAGCGGCAGGCGGATACGCATTCTCGAAAGATACCGTGTGGCAGAAGGAATTCGAAGAAGATTTTCCATATACGGAAACCGAAGATCAGCTTCAGGCGATTGAAGACATCAAAGAGGATATGGAGAAACCCCTTCCGATGGATCGTCTTCTCTGCGGTGATGTAGGATATGGAAAAACCGAAGTTGCGGCGAGATCGATTTTCAAGTGCATTTCAGAGGGAAAACAAGCGGTGCTACTGGCCCCAACCACACTGTTGGTAGATCAGCATTATCATACTCTTAAAGAACGATTCAAAAAATTCCCGTTTGAAATCGAAATGTTGTCTCGATTCCGGAGTGAAGCGGAGCAGGAGAAAATCATCGAAAAACTTCAGAAGGGGACGATTGATCTTGTCATCGGCACGCACCGTGTTCTCTCAAAGGACGTGAAATATAAGGATTTAGGGCTTCTGGTCATCGATGAAGAGCAGCGCTTCGGGGTAAAGCACAAAGAAAAAATTAAAATGCTCCGAAAGAATATCGATGTACTAACGCTGTCGGCAACTCCGATTCCACGGACTCTGAATATGTCCTTGACTGGAATCAAGAACATTAGCACAATTGAGGAACCGCCTCAAGACCGGCTGCCAGTACAGACATATGTTACGCCGGAGGATCAGAATTTGATCGCAGACGTGATTGAGCGGGAATTAAACCGTGATGGTCAGGTATTCGTCATCTATAATCGGGTGAAAGGAATCCGAGAAGTGGCGAATGAAATCCAGGAATTGGTTCCCAATGCTCGAGTAGCAGTGGGACACGGACAGATGGGGGAACGAACACTAGAACAGGTCATGGTGGATTTCATCGAGAAAAAAACCAACGTATTGGTGTCCACCACGATTATTGAAACGGGAATTGATATTCCGAACGCGAACACGATTATCATCCTAGATGCGGACCGTATGGGATTATCACAGCTTTATCAGCTGCGGGGACGCGTGGGAAGATCCGATGTGTTGGCGTACGCTTATTTGACTTACAAGCCTCAGAAGGTCTTGACGGAAATCGCCCGGAAGCGATTGGCTGCAATCCGTGAATTCACGGAGTTCGGAGCGGGCTTTAAGCTAGCCATGCGAGATTTGGAACTTCGAGGGGCCGGGAATGTGCTAGGCGAAGCGCAGCACGGTCATATTGAAGGAATCGGATACGAACTGTACTGTAAGGAAATCGAAAGAGCGGTGAGCCGCCTTAAGGGAGAAGACGTTACGGAAAGCCGGGCAGAAAGCAATCTGGAATTCAGCGTCGCAGCTCATATTCCGAAGGAATATATTGAAGATGAAACTTTGAAACTTCAGGCATACAAGAAAATTGCACAGATTGAAACCGCAAGCGATGGGGAAGATGTAATGGAAGAAATGATTGACCGGTACGGGGATATGCCGGCCGTAACCGTCAATCTAGTTCGGATTGCAGAAATCCGTAGCACTGCAGAACGACTTGGAATTGAAACTATCAAACAGATGGGAAACCGGGTTCAGATTACCTGTTACGATACAAACCGAATAACGGCATACGGGCTTGTGATGGCGACTCAGGCTTTGGGAAAGCGGTTGACTATTCAAAGCGGAAAAATTCTATCGCTCAGTCTTTTTATCGGTAACGAGGATATGCTAAAACAAATACTTTCACTGCTCCGTGCCTTGGAGACGGAAGAACCTAGTCAGGAGGTT
>JAUNEW010000034.1:0-3681 GCA_030525365.1 Eubacteriales bacterium | reverse complement strand
ACAAATACTTTCACTGCTCCGTGCCTTGGAGACGGAAGAACCTAGTCAGGAGGTTAATGCGAAATGATTTTTGAAAAAATTGGAATCATCGACTCTGAGTTTGAGTTCCAGTCCGACATGTATGTTGTGACTCAGGCAGACCGGATTGTCTATGTTGGAAAAGAAAAGCCTTCGGAAGAAGTGTATCGTTCTGCAGGACCGGTATACGAGGGCAAAAGAAAAGTCCTTTTACCGGGATTTGTAAATGCCCATGGGCACTCTCCCATGTGCCTCATGCGAGGATACGGGGAAAATCTTCCCCTGGACGCGTGGTTGAACACGAGAATTTTTCCATTTGAAGCGAAGCTTTACCGGAAGGGGGTGTATTGGAGCACCCTTCTCACCATGGCGGAATCCATGCGGTTCGGAATCGTTTCCACATCGGATATGTATATGCTCTGCGACGATATGATTCGAAGCATCTCCGAAAGTGGGATGAAAAGCAATATCTGCCATTCCGTGACGAACATTGATGGAAAACGGCCGGAAGAAAACCCATCTCTTAAGAACATGAGAGATCTCATACTCATGTATGATGGATTTGAAAATGGAAGAATTATCACGGATGCGTGTTTGCACGCAGAGTACACGAATGACGAGGATACAATCCGAGCTGTTGCAGATGTGGCAAAAGAATTTGACGTTCGGACGCAGGTGCATGTGGCCGAAACGTCCGCCGAAACGGAGGGGTGCCAGCAGCGTCATCAGAATCGGACTCCCGTACAGTATCTGGCGGACATGGGAATCTTCGATGTGCCGGTGACGGCAGCACATTGTGTGTGGCTGAATGACGAAGATCGAACAATTCTGCGAGATAAGAAGGCGACGGTTGCTGCGAATGTAATCAGCAACCTCAAGCTGAACAGCGGAATATGCGATATTCCGCAACTGCAGAAGGCCGGAGTCTCGGTAGCAATCGGCACGGACAGCGTTGCCAGCAACAATAGCTTAGACTTCTTTGAAGAAATGAAGACATTTGCCCTTCTTGCCAAAATCAAAGGTGGTAATGATACCATCATCCGACCAGAAGATGTGCTATATAGTGCAACCAGAGCAGGTGCGTTGGCCCAAGGAAGAGAAGATTGTGGGCTGGTGCAGGAGGGCTTTAAGGCGGATTTGGTTGTTGTGGATTTGGATGTTCCGAATATGCAGCCGATACACGATGTACGGAACAATCTAGTGTATTCGGCTTCTGGAAAGGATATTCTTCTGACCATGGTGGATGGAAAAGTCTTGTACAAAGATGGAGAGTACTGTACTCTTGATATAGAGAAGATTATGGCGGAAACAGACGCGGCCCGAAAGAAAATTTTAAGTGAATTGTAACTTCTATAGGCACTTTTGAATTGAAGGAAACTGCATTGACAGGGAAAAAACGGATTTGTATAATGTAGTGGAAATCTATAAGGGGGGTGCATACGATGAATAAAGCTGAATTAGTAAGTAAAGTGGCGGAAAAGACCGGCTTCAACAAGAAGAATTCCGAGACCGTGTTGGATGCGATTCTGGATACGATTGAAGAAGCTCTGGTAGCAGGCGATAACGTTCGGCTAATTGGATTCGGGAGCTTTGAAACCCGAAATCGCAAAGCGCGGCAAGGTCGGAATCCACAGAAACCGGATACAGTTATCGAGATTCCAGCATCGAAGGCACCGGTGTTCAAGGCAGGAAAGAATCTTAAAGATGCCGTGAACCGGTAGCGAGAAAGCAGGCAGCTCTGCGGCCTGCTTTTTTGTAGGCCGTTAAAATAAATGTTTTACTTGTCTTGGATTCATCACTGGAAGGTGCCGTGGACCCCGGAAGGTTGTCGGAGATTGGGATAGGGAAAAGTTGTTTTTACCGTATATCGACAGAAAGAAGGAGAGAAGTTGAGATTAGATAAATTTTTGAAAAACTCAAGAATAATTAAAAGAAGAACCGTTGCAAAAGAGGCCTGTGAACAGGGCAGAGTTGAAGTGAATGGAAAGGTGGCAAAACCGGGTGTGGAGCTGAAACTGGATGATGTCATCAAGGTGACATTCGGCACCAGTGAGCTGACCGTTCGCGTCAAAAAAATGACCGAGTCCTGCAAGAAGCAGGACTCGGAAGGGATGTATGAAGTTCTTTGAATTATACGGCCGGGCGGAGAATCCGTTCGGTCGCTTTACTTACTACAAGAATGAGTGCGGTATCAATCGGAATACAGAGGACTTCTTTGATAACTCTGGCAGGTAGTAATGCCATATAGCCTTTGCCAAGAATAATGGTAAGCCAGAATGTGTTCAAAAGTAGATTAATGCCGAGTAACACGATGCAGACCGCAAGAAGGGAATTCTTCCATGTAATCTTGCGACGATATAGGCAGAAACCATAGATCAGACCGGTGATGCAAGCCGAGATAGTGAATCCCGGGAAATAAGCACCTGTTGGGAAGAGAAGGCTTCCCAGAATGTCCGCCAGTGTGTAGGCACCTGCTGCCCAGATGGGACCGTAATAGGCGGCTACGATGACCATTGGTAAGAAACCGAATCCGATTCGCAGCATTGGCGTGCTGATTGCGACAAAGCGGGTCAGAATAACCTCTAGGGCAATCAGAATTGCAGTGATAACGAGCTTTTCTGTGTTAGTACGCTTTTTTTCCATAAAAAACCTCCACGATTACAAAGAATTAACGTGAACTGCGCGTATTATAATCAGGAGGTCTGATATTCCTTATATAATATTTTGCAGTAGTGGATGCAATATCAAACCGCAACATGGTGTTTTCGGTCACAGACAACATCCCATTCTGTGAAACTTAACGCTTGATATTTACTCTACCTGACCTCAATATATCATAGTAACGGCGATAATACAACATGTTGTGTCTAATCTCCGAAAATATATGATTTTCTCGATTTTTCTCGATTTTTTGGTGGTTCAAATTACTTGCATTCTATATTAAGATTAAGTTACTTCATGAAGTAACTAGTACGAACGGAAAACGCTATTATTTGTAAAACCAAGTAAGGAGAATATGGGAGATGGAAAGAATTCAAAACAGAGGAATTATTCCTGTAATTACAAAAGATCGTTATTACAAGATTAAAGTAGAGGATGTGGAATTTATTGAGCAGTGTGAAAAGTATCTGTTCGTGATGACGGTGGACCACGAAGAATATAAATTCAAGGGAAGAATAGAAGATTTAGTAGAAACACTGTCTGGAAGAAGTTTCTATAGGGTCATGAAGAAGTTGGTGGTTAATTTTGATAATGTAGAGTATATGAGTGACTGCACTATCAATTTCTGTTCTGGAATATCTTATGGAATAGGACGTAACAATTTCCTAAAGGCACGGAGGGCGTATAAAAACTACTTGTTTGGATATCCACCATTCATCGGAAGAGAAGAGCTGGCAGAGAATAAAGTCGCTGAAGATAACAGAATAGAAGAAGAATGGGAAGAAAATTAAAAAAATAAAAAAAGAGCTTGCATTCACGAAATGTATCGAGTATAATAAAAAAGCTTTCAGAAAATTTAATGAAAGCAGTTATCATTCGTGAAAAGCTTTCAAAACTTTTTCAAAAAAAGTTGTTGACAAGAGGTTGAACGGGTGATATACTAAACAAGCTGTCGGGTGAGCCGACGGCAAGAACCTTGAAAACTTCATAGTGTAGAACCGG
>JAUNEW010000134.1 GCA_030525365.1 Eubacteriales bacterium | reverse complement strand
CCGGCTTGCATTGACAAAAACAGCTTTTTTTTGTAGAATTACTTGATATTGTAAATATTCGCCAGCGTGGCAGTAGGAGATAATATGGAGACAGAGTTTAAATATCGTCTGGATGATCCGTCTATCATACAAGAAATTATTGATGATCCGATGCTCGATGAGTATGTAGACCGAGATTCTTTAGAAGAGATTCGGATGCATGCGGTATACTTCGATACGGAAGATATGGATTTGAGAGAATCCGGAATTGCGTATCGAATTCGTTACGAGAACGATCGGATTACCGCAACCATCAAGTGGGATAATCATGTGGAAGATGGACTTCATTCAAGAGAAGAGTTTAATTTGGTAATTACGGATGAGCGCTTTGCGGAACATCCGGATATCGATGCATTTGAATCCAGTGATGCATACGATGTGCTGCTTCGGGCAGCAGGACATAAGCCGCTTCAGAAGAAAGTGGAGATGGATTTCTCGCGGAAGCAGATTAAAGTAGATACAGGAAATTCCATCAGTGCGCTTTCCTTTGATGAGGGCGTGATTCATGGACTTTACGGAGACCGTGATGTACTGGAGATGGAATTGGAGTGGTATTACGGAAATTCGGAGGATTTCCGAGATATCGCAGAGTCATTGGCAGAGAAGTATTCCCTGGTTCCAGAGGATATTTCGAAGCTTCAAAGAGGGTTTTTACCGGTGGATGAACCGGAGAAATAAAACATATATAAGTTCGTTTTTCAGGAGGAATATTAATGAAGACTACTTTTATTTCAAAAGAAGGTAATGACGCAAAGTTCACTATGGTTTTCACCGGTGAAGAATTCGAGAACGCAATAGTGGATGCTTATAAGTCCAACAAGGATCGTTTCGAGATCAAGGGATTCCGTAAGGGAAAGGCTCCAAGAAAGATCATCGAAAACACATATGGCGAAGATATTTTCTACGATGAAGCACTGAACAACCTGCTGCAGATGGGTTATCCGAACGCAGTTGCTGAGCTGGACCTGGAGGTTGTAGATCAGCCAAAACTGAACCTGGGAGAGCTGAAGAAGGGTGAGGATGTTGAGATTACAGCGACCGTTACCTGCTTCCCAGAAGTTGAAGCAAAGGATTACTTCGGTCTGGAAGTAGAAAAGATTGAGCACGAAGTATCCGATGAGGATGTGGAGAAGGAACTGGAGAGAGTTCAGAAGGCACACTCCAGCATGGAGACTGTAACGGATCGTAAGACCGAAAATGGAGATACCGTTATGCTGGACTTCGACGGTTCTGTAGACGGTGAACACTTCGATGGCGGCAAGGCAGAGAACTTCGAGCTGAAGCTGGGTTCCGGACAGTTCATCCCAGGATTTGAGGAACAGCTGGTGGGCAAGGATGCAGGCGAAGCTGTAGACGTTCACGTTACCTTCCCAGAAGATTATCATGCAGAAGATTTGGCTGGTAAGGAAGCCCTCTTCGAGTGCAAGATCAACGAAATCAAGAAGGAAAACCTGCCGGAGATTAACGACGAGTTCGCTAGCGATGTCAGCGAGTTCGAGACTCTGGACGAGTACAAGAAGTCCATCCGTGAGAAGATTCAGAAGCAGGACGATGAGACTGCAGATAGAATCATGAGAGACAGCATGGTTCAGAAGCTGACTGAAGTGAATGACGTAGACGTTCCGGCTGCAATGGTAGAGTCCGAAATCGATAACATGCTTCAGGAAATGCAGCAGCAGCTTTCCATGCAGGGACTGTCCCTGGATCAGTACATGAAGTTCACTGGCATGGACGCAAGCGCACTGAGAGAACAGGCTCGCATGGACGCACAGAAGAGAGTAGAGCTGAGAATTCTGCTGAAGGCAATCGTTAAGCAGGAGAACATCGAAGCAACAGAAGAAGATATTGAGAAGGAGCTCACTGCATTTGCAGAACAGTACGGACAGCCTGTAGAGGACGTTAAGAAGATGCTGGGCGACAATGTTCGTTACTTCGAGGAAGATGTGAAGTCCAAGAAGGCAATCGACATGATGTTCGAGAAGGCAAATTTCGTTGAGCCAAAGGCAAAGGAAGAAGAGTAATCAATGAATACAATTCCAGTAGTTGTAGAACAGACCGGCAGTGGAGAACGTAGCTATGATATCTACTCCCGCCTGCTCAAAGATCGAATTATCTTTATCGATCAGCAGGTGGATGAGCACCTGGCAAGTATTGTCGTAGCACAGCTTCTTTTCTTGGAAGCAGAAGATCCGGAGAAAGATATCAATATCTATATCAATTCCCCAGGTGGAATGGTGACTGCGGGACTTGCGATTCTGGATACGATGAACTATGTGAAGCCAGACATTTCCACCATTTGCGTGGGTCTGGCGGCAAGCATGGGTGCGGTTCTGCTTTCGGCCGGAACGAAGGGAAAGCGGTACGCCCTCCCGAATGCGGAAATTATGATTCATCAGCCTCTGGGTGGCGCACAAGGTCAGGCTTCGGATATTAAGATTCAGGCAGACTGGATGATGAAGACCAAAGAGAAGCTGAATCATATTCTTGCAGAGAATACGGGAAAGGATCTTTCTGTAATCGAGCGAGATACGGATCGCGACAATTTCATGTATGCAGATGAAGCTGTGGAATATGGTCTGATTGATCGGGTATTGAGATAATAACAGAGGAGAATTTGTGAGTAACAGAACCGAAAATAATGAACTGGTCTGCTCATTTTGCGGGAAGACCAGTTCACAGGTCAAAAGAATTATTGTAGGAAAAGACGTAGCCATCTGTAATGAGTGCGTAGACATGTGCGAGGAGCTTCTGATGGAAGGTCTGGAGGACGACGCTCGAGGTGAAGATGTGCTGACATCTATGGAAGAATTACCGAAGCCGAAGGAAATTGCGGATTTCCTCAGCGACTACGTAATCGAACAGGATGAAGCCAAGAAGAATCTGGCAGTGGC
>JAUNEW010000133.1 GCA_030525365.1 Eubacteriales bacterium | reverse complement strand
TCCCCTTGATGATAAAAGTATTTCCGCCGAAATCCCGAATGTCGTAACCCGTCCGCTCCAGCACCTCCATCCACTTCCGTTCCCCGTGGTAGATTTCTCCAGAGACGTTCAGCAGTATCGGTGTCAGGATATCCTGGGGAAGCTGTGCCCTCTCATTGTACTGACGAATGAGCTTCTCGTACAGAATTCGCTCGTGGGCGGCGTGCTGATCTAGAATGAACAGATGGTCTCCCACCTGGGTGATGATGTAGGCATCGAAGACATATCCTTTTACCTGCAGTTCATCGAAATCAAAAGGCGTATGTTTCGGTGGCTGAATCGAAATTGAGGAAGCCCCGGAAGCCGGAGGCGTTCCGTATTCCACCGGATTCTCTTGTACTTCAGGAGTTTCTGCATCTTCCATATTTCTATCCGTACCCGTACTCCCTATATCATACACTGTTTCTGTGGCAGGTATGTGTGCAGTAGAATAATTCTCTTCGGATTTCGAATTTCGTTCCGTTTCCAAAGTTATTTCAGGATGTTCTTTTCTCTTTAGAAAATCCCGCAGTCCAAGTTGCTGACTTTTCGCTTCGACAGGTGCCACTTCTTGGTCCGAATCGGAAGTCTTCTTTGCCAACGCAGCTGCTTGTAGCCCTGCTTCCGGAACGGCCTCTTCTGTGCCGATGACCGCCTGAACGGCAGCGGCGATGTCCGCCTTGATTTCCTTGGCTTCTAGGAATTTGATTTCCTTCTTGTTAGGGTGAATGTTCACATCAATGGATTCCGGTGGGACCGTGAGAAACAACACTGCCACCGGGTGTCCAGCGAAAATCCGGTCTCCATACCCATCCATCAGGCCCTTCTCGATGACATCGCTCCGGATGTATCGGCCGTTGACGAAGAAAATCTGCCCGTTTCGGTTGGTCCTTGTGGTACCAGGATCCGAAATGTATCCGTGGACATATTTTCCTTTAATTTCTATGAGATGGGCGAAATCCTTCCCGGGATAGATTCTCGTAATAGCTTCCAAGGGGTCCCCGCTTCCACTGGTGGAAAGCACGTTCTTTCCGTTGTTTCGCATCTGGAAAGAAATATGGGAGTAGTACAGAGCCATTTTCTGGACGAAATCGATGATGGCCGAGGCTTCCGCCGCATCCGACCTCATGAACTTCCGGCGCGCCGGCGTGTTGTAGAACACGTCTTCTACCACCATGGTGGTGCCGCTGTTGATGCCAGCCGGCTCTTTTCCGCACACCCGGCCCCCTTGAATCTCCAATTTCGTTCCCAGATTGGCTTCCGGCACCCTTGTGTAGATAGTGAGACGGGAAATGGCGCAGATGCTGGCCAGCGCTTCCCCTCGGAATCCCAGGGTTTCAACATGGCCCAAATCTTCCAGACTTTGGATTTTTCCCGTGGCGTGACGCTCAAAGGCAATTTCCACCTCATCCGCCGGAATACCACATCCGTTATCCGTAATTCTTATGTAGCTCTTTCCGCCGTTTCGAATTTCCACGATAATTTGGCTGGCTCCCGCATCGATGGAATTCTCTACCAATTCCTTAACGATGGAAAGCGGCCGCTCAATGACCTCGCCGGCGGCAATTTTATCCGAAATAAAGCTATCCAGAATTCGGATCATACTGCAATTCTCCTTTCCTACCTAACTCTTGCTTTCTTACGCCTCTTGCTCACTTCGAATCTGTTCCTGAATCTCCTGAAGTGCCAGAAGGGCTTGTACCGGTGTCATGGAGTTAATATCCATCTCCTGGATTCGGAAGGCCATATCCCGGTAAAAGGAAGTTTCCATGGATTCAGATTCTTCCGCCACATCCATTTCCTCAGGCTCTTCCGATATCGGGTCGAAGAATGAAATCTGCATATTGGCCGGAGCCTTCTGAGACAACTCCTCCAGTTCCCGAAGCTTCCGGTTCGCATTCCTTCGAATCTCCGAGGGAATCCCGGCGATTTTGGCCACATGAATCCCGTAGCTCTTGCTGGCTGGGCCATCGATAATGCGGTGCAAGAAGACCACATCCTTCCCCTCTTCCGACACGGCTACCGATAGATTGTGAACCGCCGGTAAGGTGTCTTCCAGTTCCGTGAGTTCATGATAGTGGGTGGCGAACATAGTGCGAACCCGGTGATCGTCCTCCGCCAAGTATTCTGCCGTAGCCCATGCGATGGAAAGACCATCGAAAGTGCTGGTACCTCTTCCAATTTCATCCAGAATAATGAGACTTCGGCGAGTGGAATTCCGAAGAATGTTGGCCAGCTCACTCATTTCAATGAAGAACGTGGATTGACCAGAGGATAAGTTGTCCGACGCGCCAATTCGAGTGAATACCCGGTCGCACACGCCAATATGAGCCCGCTGACACGGCACGAAAGCTCCCATCTGGGCCATCAGCACAATGATGGCGGTCTGGCGCATGTAGGTGGACTTACCGGACATATTCGGTCCGGTGATAAGGAGTAGACTCTTCCCCTCCGTATCCATGGTGGTGTTATTGGAGACGAACATGCCATTCCCCACCATCTGCTCCACGGCAGGATGTCGCCCCTCTTCGATTTCCAGCAAGCTAGAATCATCTACCACCGGACGGACATAACCGTTGGCCACCGCTACATCAGAGAAGGACACCAGTACATCTAGAAGAGCTACGCCCTGAGAAGCCTTCTGAAGCCGTGTAATATACGGTTCAATGGAGGTTCGGATTTTCCGGAAAATATCGTACTCCATGGCATTAATCTTCGCTTCTGCACTCAGTACCAGGCTCTCCTTCTCTTTGAGTTCTGGCGTAATGTAGCGTTCATTGTTCACCAGTGTCTGCTTTCGGATGTAATCCTCCGGAACCTTGTCTGTAAAGGACTTGCTTACGTCGATATAATATCCGAATACCTTGTTAAACCCTACTTTGATAGTCTTGATTCCAGTGCGTTCCCGCTCGGTCTG
>JAUNEW010000132.1 GCA_030525365.1 Eubacteriales bacterium | reverse complement strand
CCGGAATGCGGTATGATACCTAGGTATATTCTAATATAGTAGAAGGAGAAATTATGATTCATTATATTATTCCGCCCCTCATCGGTGCGCTGATTGGATACTGTACCAATTACATTGCGGTCAAGATGTTATTCCGACCGAGAAAAGAAATCAAAGTGATGGGGCATACCCTTCCATTCACGCCGGGAGCCATTCCAAAGAATAAGCCGAGGCTGGCGAAGGCGGTGGGAAAAGTGGTAGAGGAGACCTTCTTCACCGAGGAAAACATCGAAGGCCAGTTTCTTTCGGAGGAATCCGAGAACATGGTGGAAGAAGCCCTGATGCGTGCCATGGACCAGCCGGTGGAAGAGCTGGGAAGTTCCATTTTGGGCTCGTCAGAGCGCTATCAGCATGTGACAGAAAGATTGACGGATGTTGCATCGGAGCAGCTTCTTCGGGATATTCGGTCCAGTGAGATTATCGGAGAGATTTCCGGTGGCTGCATTGATAAGCTGGCAGATCAGCTTCGGAACAGCATGCTGGGGATGTTCATTACCGATGGATTCGTAGACTCCGCCAAGGAAATGGTCCAGGCGGAAATTCTACGGGAAATCGACGAGAACGGGGAAGAGATGTTGAACCGGGTGATTCAGGATAAGGTGAACCAGTGGGGGCAGGACAGCCTGTCGGAAATCACCTTCGAAGCCGGATATTCCGATGAACGGGTGCGTTCTCTGGTGCGCCGCATGTACCGAGGCCTGGTCAAGTCCCTGGTGCCGGTTCTCATTGAGCGAATGGATGTGTCCGGCATGATTGAGAAGCAGATTAACGCCATGAGCAGTGAAGAACTGGAGACACTGGTTCTCAGCGTCATGAAGAACGAACTGAACTGGATCGTGAACCTGGGCGCGCTGATCGGTCTGATTCTGGGTATGGTGAACTTGCTGTTCTAATGGCTAGAGCCGGAAACCTTTGCGGTAAAAAAATATTTTTACTGGCAGAGTCCACCGGAAATGGGAGAGAAGGAGAAGAAATAATGACTTTTGAAGAAATAAAGGAACTAAGAAATCACACCAATCCTTTCGCCAACGGGCTAGGAATGGTGATTACAGAGATACAGGAGGGGTATGCCCGGGTGGAGGTGCCGATTCAGGGTTCTATGGAGAATGCGGCCCACTCGGTGCACGGTGGACTGATGTACACCCTGTGCGATGCGGCCTGCGGAGCGGCAGCGGCTTCCTATCAGTACAAGGTGACCACGGTGGACAGTTCCTTCCACTATCTGCGGCCGGCCATTGAATGTAAGATGCTGTACGCAATCGCTAAGGAAGTGAAACACGGAAAGCGGATCATGGTATACGACGTAGAGCTGTTCGATGAGAAGGATACCCTTCTGTGCAAGGGAATTTTCTCCATGATGCAGCTGAAGTTCCCGCTTACGGCAGAGTAGGTTAAGAAGAATCAATATAAGGTAGAAGGAAATGGTGTAAAGAAATGAAGAAGAACGATATCAAATATCAAGCTTACGTGAATATCCTCAAGGAGGAGCTGGTCCCGGCTATGGGATGTACGGAACCCATTGCTCTGGCCTATGCGGCGGCCAAAGCCCGGGAGGTGCTGGGTGCGCTTCCGGACCGGGTACACATCGGTGCCAGCGGAAGCATAATCAAGAATGTGAAGAGCGTCATCGTGCCTCATACCAACCATCTCAAGGGTATTCCAGCGGCGGCAGCGGCCGGAATCGTGGCAGGGGATGCATCGAAGGAGCTAGAGGTAATTTCGGACGTAACGGATGAGCAGGCGAAGGAAATCGCAGAGTATCTTGGGAACACGGAAATTTCTGTGGAACACGTGGATAACGGGTGTGTTTTCGATATTATTGTGGATGTTTTTGCCGGAGATGAAAGCGCGAAAGTCCGCATTGCCAGCTACCACACCAACATCGTGCGGATTGAGAAGAACGGCGAGATACTCCACTACGTGCCGGTGGAAGCGGATTCCGAAGAGGGACTGACGGACCGGACACTGCTGGATGTGAAATCCATCTGGGATTTCGCAAACAGTGTAGATGTGGAAGACGTACGGGAGGTCATCGGTCGTCAGATTGAATACAACAGTGCCATTTCCGATGAAGGTCTCCGTGGGGACTACGGTGCTAACATTGGCAGCGTGCTGCTGGCTTCCTACGGGGATGATGTGAGAACTCGGGCCAAAGCCAGGGCGGCGGCCGGCTCCGATGCCAGAATGAACGGCTGCGAGCTTCCGGTGGTAATCAATGCGGGCAGCGGAAATCAGGGCATGACCTGTTCTCTTCCGGTGCTGGAGTACGCGAAGGAGCTGAATGCCACGGAGGAGCAGACCTACCGGGCGCTGGTTCTGTCCAACCTGATTGCCATCCATCAGAAGACGGGAATCGGCAGGCTTTCCGCTTACTGTGGAGCGGTGAGCGCCGGGGCAGCGGCAGGTGCTGGAATCGCCTACCTTTGTGGCGGCGGATACGAAGAGATTATTCATACCGTGGTAAATGCTTTGGCCATCGTATCGGGAATGATCTGTGATGGTGCCAAAGCCTCCTGTGCGGCTAAGATTGCTTCCGCCGTGGATGCAGGTATTATGGGATACAATATGTACCTGAACGGCCAGCAGTTCTACGCAGGCGACGGCATCGTGACCAAAGGCATTGAGGGAACCATCCATAACATCGGCCGCCTAGGCAAAGACGGCATGCGGGAAACCAACGAAGAAATCATCAAGATGATGATTAACGAATAATGAAGAGAAGAAGGAGGTAGAAAATTGTTCCTTCGGAGTTATAACTGGCAGAATCTAAAGAAAGATATTCCGGCGGGAATCATTATCGCCCTGGTATCCATCCCCATCTCCATGGGATACGCACAGATTGCCGGTCTTCCGGCCATATACGGTCTGTACGGGTCCGTGCTTCCCATCCTGATTTTCGG
>JAUNEW010000131.1 GCA_030525365.1 Eubacteriales bacterium | reverse complement strand
ATCGGCGGGGTGCTGGTGCTGGAAATCGGATTCTTTATATCCGGCAAGATGTATTCAAGAAAGGGGGTCCTGGATTTATGAATAAGAAGAAAGTAATCTGGGGATTTATCTCTCTTGGAATTGCGGTGCTGACCATCCGGGTTATTGCGGCGGGAAGCAAGGATTTCTCCTGGGATAACATGATGAATTATCTGGCCCATGCCAACAAAATATGGATTCTGGGGGCATTAGTTCTAATGTTCGGATATATCTGGTTCGAAGGGATGGCCATTATGCATATAGCCAGAACGTTGGGATACAGAAGTACTCCGGCCCAGGGAACGGTGTACGGTGCGGCGGATGTGTTCTTTTCGGCCATCACACCATCGGCCTCTGGCGGTCAGCCGGCCAGCGCCTTCTTCATGCTTCGGGACGGTATGTCGTTCCCCGCATGCACCACGGCGCTTCTAATCAACCTGGTGATGTATACGTTGGCCACGCTAACCATTGGAAGCGTATCCATGATTTTGCACTTCGATTTGTTCCGGAAGCTCTCCGTGATTTCGAAAGTGCTAATTGTCGTCGGTTGGTTCATTATGATTGGATTATCCATCGGGTTCTATATGCTGCTCCGGAAAGCTGAAATCTTGCACCGCTTGCTGGACCGCATCATGGATTGGCTAGAGAAGCGGAAATTCTTGAGCAACTTGGCGAAGAAGAAGGAGAAGCTGAAGAAGAAAATGGAAGAGTATCAGCACTGCTCCGATGAAATCGCCGGACACGGAAAAATGCTCGTAAATATTTTTATCCTGAATCTGCTGCAGAGAATGTCCCAAATCGGTGTGACCTTCATGATATTCATGTCCCTGGGAAAGGGAATTAGCATGTCCTTTGCGGGGTTTGTCATCCAGGCGTTCACGGCGCTGGGATCCAACAGCATCCCGATTCCGGGAGGAATGGGTGGCGCCGATTACCTGATGCTGGACGGGTTCAGCAAAATTCTGGGACACGACGCGGCGTCGGTGGAGATGCTCTGCAGAAGCTGTTCCTTCTATCTATGCATTGTCACCAGTGCGGTCATTGTGCTGGCGGGGTATTTTATTGGTAAGAACGAAAGAAAGAAAAGGGGTGTAGAATGATCGGATTTTACGATTATACAGTGTGGCTAACGTACCTGTCGCTGATATCTGCGGGAACGGGAATCATGGTATCCCTGTACAGTAACGCTCATCCATTCATCGGGGTGTTCTTCCTGATGATTTGTGGATTATGCGATGCCTTCGATGGCAAGGTGGCACGGAGCAAAAAGAACCGCACAGAAGCCCAGAAGAAATACGGAATTCAGATTGACTCTCTGGCGGACATGGTGAGCTTCGGGGTGCTTCCGGCTTGCATCGGCAGCGCCATGATTCGAGTGATTCCACAGAATGTGAAGGAGTTCGGCCCAACCAGAGCAGAGCTCCTGCTGACCCACCCGTGCTTCATACTGTGCTATGCCATCGTGGTTCTGTACATTCTGGCGGCATTGATTCGCCTGGCCTACTTCAACGTGGCAGAAGAAGAGCGGCAGCAAGTGGAAGGGGGCGTTCGGAAATATTACGAAGGTCTGCCGGTTACCTCGGCAGCTCTGATTTTCCCCACCATTCTTCTGTTCCAGTACGTCCTGCCGAAGGATATTACATGGATTTACTTTCTGGGACTTGCAGTAACCGGATTCCTGTTCATTTCGAAGATTCCGGTGCGAAAGCCGGGGACCAAAGGCATCCTTGGCATGGTGGCCTTCGGCGCCATGGAGTTCATATTGCTCATTATTGCTTGGAACATATACGAGGGCCGTTAGATGCTAGAATTTCTATATCAGACTGCCTTAGGGCGATGCATTCTAAAGCTTCTGACTCGCCCCGGCCTTTCCAAAGCCGCAGGACGCTTCATGGATTCTAGGCTCTCGAAACCCATTATTCCTAGATTCATCCGAAGCAATGGAATCAAGATGTCGGATTATCTGGAAGAGAATTACCGCTGTTTCAATGATTTCTTCTGTCGGCGTATTCGACCAGAGCTTCGCCCAGTGGATATGAATGAGAATCACCTCATCGCTCCTTGCGATGGACTCCTTAGCGCGTATCCCATTCGGGATTCCCTGGTAATTCCGGTAAAAGGAAGTCGGTATTCCATCCCAGACCTTCTCCAGGACTCTTCGCTGGCATCGAGATACGAGAAGGGAACCTGCCTGGTGTTCCGCCTCTGTGTACATCACTATCATCGGTATATCTACGGAGACAGCGGGGTGAAGGAAGGGAATATTTTTATCCCAGGGGTACTCCATACGGTGAGACCGGTTGCCCTAAGGGAAGTTCCCGTGTTCAAAGAGAATTCCAGAGAATACACAGTGATTCACAGCCAGAACTTCGGGGAAATGGTCCAGATGGAAGTAGGCGCTATGCTGGTGGGAAAGATTGACAATTACCATCTGGAGAAAGAAGTGTGCCGCGGTGAAGAGAAGGGACGATTCTTGTACGGTGGGTCCACCATTATTCTGCTGTTGGAACCGAACACGGCAGAGGTAAATGAAGAATATTTCCAGGCCACGGAGCAGGGCATGGAAACAGAAATTAAGATGGGCCAGATGATTGGCATGAAAAAAAGGGACAGTCGCAGTTAGGTGCGGCGGCCCCTTTTTCTTTATTCTTCCATCTGCACGTTGGCCCAGTAGCTGTAGCTTCGCTTCAGGGTCTCTGCGATGGCGCTGGAATCCTGCTTTTCTAGAATATCCAGAATTTCGTAATGGACATCCACCAGATACTGTCGGTCGTGTTCCCGGATGCACTGTTCGATGGTCTTGATTCGAGATCCGTAGGTCAGCTTGGCCAGCATCTCATTGACGATGACAATCAAATCGTTCCGGGTGGCCCGAGCGATGGCATCGTGGAAGGCGATATCCTTCTTGTAGATGGCCTTCGGATCCGGGTTCGG
>JAUNEW010000004.1 GCA_030525365.1 Eubacteriales bacterium | reverse complement strand
GAAGGAACTATGTCCGAAATCCCAAATCCCACAAAATTTGTGATTGAGCCGAAATTATAGTAGTATTATGGTAATGAATATTAATTCTAATCAAATCTTCAAATAGGGGGGTAAACTATGAAGCGATTAGTAACTGCAATCTTAACCTTTGTGATGACCTTATCGACTTTTGGCATGACCGCTTTTGCGGATGACTCAAAAGCAGCCGAGCAGCCGAATACACAGAAGGTTAGCACAGAGAAAACGAACGCCGTGGACACTCGAAGTGTGAAGAGCACTAAGAACGTCCGTGATTTAGTGTATCTGAAGAAGACAAGTTATGCTTGGTACAACTATGTAGGTGATGGAGGATATAATCCAACAGTAGTGGAAGATGTATTGGATAATATCGCATATACCACTGCCGGAAAGGATGCGGACTTTGATATTGACGCATATGCTACCACGATGATACGGACATCCAAGGGAAAGACAATAACGGATCCGGATAAGGAACTGACTCCGGGAAAATATTCGTTGGTTATTAAAGCTGATGCTCCGTATACTGGAACTGTAGAATTTTCCTTTGAAGTACGCCCGTTTAAGGTGACGGCAAAGAATTTGTATACCAATACTAGCGCAATATCGTATCGATACACGGGCAAAAACATATGTCCGAAGTTCACATATGTTGCTGTTGAGTGGTTCGATGTGAAAAAAGGACACGACTATACAATAACGAACTATAAATATAAAAACAACAAGAAATATGGAACTGCTACGGTGACAGCAACATTTGTATTCAAAGGAGACTTCACTGGGACTGTCACCTGTACGCAGAAGTTCTACGTTGCACCGCAGAAAGCCGTGTTGAAGCGTGCGAAGGCCGGAAAGAAATCGGTGAAGGTAAAATGGTCCAAATCCAAGGATGCGAGCGGATACAGGATTAGTATCCACAATGCAAAAGGAAACCTTGTTAAGACTCGTATGATTAAGGGAAAGAAAAAGACATCGTGCACCATCAAAGGATTGAAGCGTCATAAAACATATTATGTAACGGTAAATCCGTATCGGAAGGTAAAAGGAAAGAAAGCCTATGGATATTACGGAAAAGTGGAACAAAGAGATTTCCGAACAAAGTAGCGTCATAATTTGACAATGTACATCGATGTTGTTAGGAATCTCGCAAGGAGCTGTCGCATTTATAGCAAATAAGACAGCTTAAAATTCAAAAGAGGCAGGCCGACTCCATCTGAATGAAAAAATCAGATGGGGTCGGCCTTCTATAACTCACCTTTTGCGTTTCTTCCCGCTAGCGTTTCACATACCTTTCACATTTCGCACGCTACATAGCGCCTCTAAGCCTTGACAGCCCCTTTCTCCGAAATCATTCCGACCGTGCAACAAACAAGCGACCTACCACATCTGGCAGGTCGCTTTTCTATACCTCACAATCTATTCTGCATCTACCGCATCCCCAACAATCTCCGCTTTCTCTGTTTTCTCCGGCGGGTCCGGATGAATCTCCGGAATCAGCTCTACATAAGGGTCGAAGTAGATGGTGGAGATGGCCGCTTTCAAATCTTCCGTGGCCTTCTTCAGCTGTGGCACCTTGATCATGTTGCCTTCCGTGGTGAAATACAGGGAAATCCACATCTTTCGGCCGGTTCGAACCGCGTCGATGAAGTCGATTTCGTACGGATAATCCGACAGCGTCTCGTGGCAGATGGTGCGGATTCGCTCTAGCTTCTCCTCCGAAGGAGCCATCAGCACCAGCCCCCGGATGGCTTTGACGAAGGCCCGGGTCGGCTCCGGCAGCATCAGTGCGGCGATGACGCAGGACACCAGGGGGTCGATGTACGGAACCAGCCACTCCAGCACGTGGAAGTGGAGGAACGGAATCTCCATGAAGAAAGCCAGGAAGGCACCCAGACTCAGGAATACGTCAATCTTCCAGGTAATCAGCTCTACCTTAATCATTGGCGTTTTCAGCTTCCGCCCCAGGCGACGGACCACAAAGTAGCCGAACACGCAGAACAGCGTCAGGAACGCCTCGAAAATCAGCACCTGCTGCGTGTCAATGGAGGTGCCGCCGTGAAGGATAATCACGATATCGTTGTAGATAATCAAAGAGGTGACGATAATCAGGATGGAACCTTTGATCAGGATGAACAGGGTCTCGATCTGGGCGAAGCCGTAAGGAATCCGCTCGCTGATCGGCTTATAAATCAGCGGCAGCAGCAGCTGATAAATCACCAGGATAATCACATCCATGGAATCGTAGACGCCATCAATCAGAATGGCCTGGGACCCACTGATGATGAACATCCCCACCTCGAACAGCGCAACAATGACACCCAGCCATGTGGAGAGACGAATGGTCTTCTTCTCCTGGTCCATCGGGATTTTTTTCATACAACCTCCTCGCGTTAGTCAAACTATTTCTGTACATTATATACCAGAGAGGGGGGTGCCCGTCAAATCAATTTTGAAGGAAACATTCCCTTTCGAATGTGTTATTATATAAAAGCACGTTTTTTACACGCTGCAGCGGCCGGACACCTTCGGCGTATGCAGATTTTTTTAGTAAAAGGAAAAGACAAGAGACAACATGGATATTCGAAAGAAGATTACACAAGAACTGGGCATCCGGCCGGCACAGACCGATGCGGTGATTCAGTTGATTGATGAGGGCAACACTATTCCGTTCATTTCCAGATACCGGAAAGACGTGACCGGTGGAATGAACGATGAGATTCTGAGGGACTTTGACGAGCGGCTCAAGTACCTTCGGAACCTGGAGGACCGGAAGGCCACCGTCATCGCTTCCATCGAAGAGCAGGAGAAGATGACGCCGGAGCTTCGGAAGCAGATTGAGGGGGCGGAGACCGCGGTGGCGGTGGAAGATTTATACCGGCCCTACAAGCCAAAGCGGCGGACCCGCGCCACCATTGCGGTGGAGAAGGGGGTCAGCGGTCTGGCGCAGTTCATTCTGAAGCGTCCATCCACCGAAGAGGTGAAAGCGGAAGCGGCGAAATATATCAGCGAAGAGAAAGGCGTGGATTCCACTGAGGCAGCGATTCAGTACGCCCAGGACATCATCGCTGGTGACGTGTCGGATAACGCCGAGTACCGGACCGAAATTCGGAAGCGGACCTGGAATCAGGGTAAGATGATTTCCACCGCCACCAAAGACGGCGCGGACAACCCAGTATACGCCAACTACAGCGATTACCAGGAAGGGGTCAAGGGCATTCCGGGACACCGAATCCTGGCCATGAACCGAGGGGAGAAGGAGAAGATGCTTTCCGTCCACATCGAAGCCCCAGAAGAAGCTTGTGTGGGCTACCTGGAGAAAAAGGTGGGAACCGGAGAGTATTTGAATCCGGCTTTGGAGGATTCCTACAAGCGATTGATTGCACCATCCATTGAGACGGAGCTTCGGAACGAGATGACGGAGAAGGCCCAGGAAGGGGCCATCAAAATCTTCGGCAGCAACCTGGAGCAGCTTCTCATGCAGCCACCGCTAACGGGAAAGACGGTGCTGGGCTGGGACCCGGCTTTCCGAACCGGCTGTAAGCTGGCGGTGTGTGACCCGACGGGAAAGATTCTGGATACCACGGTGATTTTCCCGACGGCTCCTCAGAACAAGGTGCGGGAGGCCAAAGCCGTGCTGGCAAAGCTGGTGAAGAAATACGATATCGACGTAATTTCCGTGGGAAACGGCACCGCCTCCCGGGAATCGGAGCAGATTATTGCGGAATTCATCAAGGAATACGCAGCTGCAAGTGGAAAGAAGCTGCAGTATGTCATCGTCAACGAGGCGGGAGCTTCCGTGTATTCCGCCAGCAAGCTAGCTACCGAAGAGTACCCAGATCTGGACGTGGGAGAGCGAAGCTCCGCCTCCATCGCCCGTCGCCTGCAGGATCCTCTGTCCGAGCTGGTCAAAATCGACCCGAAATCCATCGGTGTGGGCCAGTACCAGCACGACATGAACCAGAAGAAATTAGGGGAAGCTCTTACCGCGGTGGTGGAGGACTGCGTGAACCGGGTGGGCGTGGATTTGAACACGGCCTCCCCGTCCCTTCTGGAATACGTATCTGGAATCAGCAAAACCGTAGCCACCAACATCGTCAAGTACCGAGAGGAGAACGGCCGGTTCCAGAGCCGTCGGGATCTTCTCAAGGTGCCAAAGCTAGGACCGAAAGCCTACCAGCAGTGCGCCGGCTTCCTGCGAATCACTGGTGGTAAGGAACCCCTGGATGCCACGGCCGTCCACCCAGAGAGCTACGATGTGGCCAAGACCATCCTTAAGAACCTGGGATACACCGAAGCCGACCTGCAGAGCGGCGGAATTCATAATCTGTCTTCCAATCCGAAGTTCACACTTTCGGGTAAAAAGAATGCCGATTCCCCGAAGAATTCCGGCAAGAAGACGGCCTCAGGAAATCTCAGCAGTCTCAGCAGCCTGAGCAGTTTGAAGGAACTGAATAAACCGAAGGAAAAGAAGCCGAAGCAGGCGACAGCGGAACCCGCTAGAATCAGCGAAGCCGCCGTTCAGAAGATGGCGAAGGAACTGGGTGTGGGTGAATACACCTTGAAGGACATTCTGGAAGAGCTGGAGAAACCGGGCCGGGACCCGAGAACCCAGGCAGCCGCTCCGATTCTGCGGTCGGATGTGTTAGAAATCAAGGATCTAAAGCCGGGTATGGAGCTAAAAGGAACCGTCCGAAACATTGTGGATTTCGGTGCCTTCGTGGACATCGGCGTGCATCAGGATGGCCTAGTGCACATATCTCAGCTGGCGGACCGCTTTGTAAAGCATCCGTTGGATGTGGTGAAAGTGGGAGATATCGTCGACGTTCGTGTGTTGGATGTGGATGTAAAAAGAGAAAAGATTTCCCTGACTATGCGGAAAGAAAAGCAGTCGAAACCATCAAATAAGCGTAATTAAAGAATGACCGCCTTCCTAGGAATTCCCGGGAAGGCGGTTTTGAAGATGGAATTTATAAAGTTCAGTGTTAACGGAAGGTGGCGCCGGAAATTCGCTCCGCCAGATTCTCTGCCACTGCCGATGCAGAAGAGAAGGCGAACTGCAGGTTGTATCCCCCGGTGATTCCCAGAACGTCCAAGGATTCGCCGGCTGCGTAGAGTCCCGGGTAATCCCGGAATTCCAGGGTAGTAGGATTCACCTGAGACAATGCGATGCCGCCGGATGTGGCCATGGCCTTGTTCCAGTCTGGAACCGCCGAAACCTGAAATTGGTCGTCTTGCAGAAGGGCGGCAATTCGCTTCGGAGACAGGCCCTCGGTGGAAGAAATGGAATCCGAAGCGAGATTTTTGCCTTGGCTTCGAAGAAGAATTCCCTGGCAGAACCGCTTTGGAAGGCCCAGCCGGGAAGCCATTTCCGAGGCGGGGTTTCCTTTTACCCGGTCTAGAATTTGATGGAGCGTATTCGTTAGCTCTTCCCGGGACATCTTCGGAAGGTAGTTTACGTGAAGGGTGTCGGACACCTGGGCTTCCGCCGAGATGTTCAGTGCCGCTGGGCCGGAGAACTGGTGATGGGTGAGAAGGAGGCCGCCCTGCATGCGCTTTATCTTGCGTCCGGGGGCGGTAATGGAAAGTTCCGCCTTCTCAAAGGAAAGTCCGGATAGCTCCCGATAGGGGTAATTCGCCACGGAGATCGGCGCCAGCGCCGGCCGAGGGGGGACGATGGTGAGCCCCAGATCCCGAGCCAGAATTTCCCACATGCGTCCGTTGGAACCGGTGGAAGGATAGGATTTGCCGCCGGTGGTGATGACTAGGTGGCGCGTCTGGAAGGTGGCACCGTTCTCACAGGCGACCTGCCACAGATTGCCGGGCAGATGGTCGGTTGGATGGTCGGAATCGGAATCCGGAATTGGCTGGATGGATTGAACTCGGAAGCCTTTCTTGATGGCGAAGTTGTTTTGCCGGACCTGTTCCAGAAGCGCGGTCAGTACCTCCTGACTGCTTTCGGACCGTGGGAAAATCCGGCCCCCATCCCGGCTGTGAGAGGGGATTCCAAAGCTTTCCAGAAATTCCACGAAGGACTGGTTGTTGTGGCGGTACAGGATTTTGCGGATTTTCTTCCCCTGTTCGCCGTAGCAAGGAACCATTTCCTTGATGGACCCCTCGTGGGTAAAGTTGCAGTGCCCGGCTCCGCTCATGCGTAGCTTGGTGCCGGGCGCGTTGGTGGCTTCCAGAATGAGCCCGGAACGGTCGCCCAGGTCCAGTCTCGACGCGGCGAGAAGACCGGCCGCACCGGCCCCTGTAATGATAACGTCATATATTTTTACCATATAACCCCCTGATGAGCTTGCTTGAATAATCTCGGATTGATAAAGTCCAGTATAACAAAGTCCGAAGGAAGTTGCCACACACCTTGCAATGAAAAGCCGGAGGAATGTATAATCATAGCAGTGTGAATGGAACGAGCTTAACAAAGGAGAGAAAGGATATCGATGAATCATCCACTTTTTATGAGCCAGCTGGCGGTGGCAGACGGCACCACGCGGATAATCGAAAAGAACCCTGTGCTTCGAAGCGGGTCATGGCGGGAGAATCGGGAAGATAACCGGTTCTTTGAGACTTCGATGGACCGATATGAAGCCTTCTGGAATTGGGAGAAATTCCATCGCCTCACCGGTAAAAGCATGCAGGCATATGAAGAACATGTCCGGGAAGATATCAGTCTCCGAAAGCACCTGATGGAGCAGCTGGAAGCCTCGGGGCTTGGCAGCGGGTCTTACCGCGTCTGCCGCTATATGATTAGCAAGATGGATGATGCAGGATATTTGGATTACAACCGGGAAGAGGCGGCGAATCTGTGCTTTGCCAACCCATGGGATGTGGAGCTGGCCGAGGGGATGGTTCGGGCCATGGATCCCCCGGGGGTGGGAACGGCGAATACGGAAGCGGCTTTGAGATCTCAGCGGCGAGGTGGATTTGCCGAAATTCCAAGACCGGGCCTTCGGTACCGGGATCAGAAAGCTCAGCGTTTCGTGGTTCCAGATATCGTCATTCGAAGATCTCGAACATATGCGAAAGGATACCTCAACGTTACCGGAATGCCGATGCCGGTTATCGACAATCGCTGCCGAGAACTCATTCCGGAGATTAGTGACATGCGGAAAATCGAGTTCCTGTCAGAATCCTTCGAGACGGGGCGGCAGCTGATTTACGACTTGAATGTAAGGCATCGGTTCCTGTATAAGGTCATGGAGCAGATTGTGGAAGCGAATCAGGACTTCTTTCTGGGGAGAACGACGCGACCGGAAGAGAAGACATTGCTACGCTTAAATCGGGAGACGGGAATCCCGATGAAATACCTTCCGCCAATTATTCGAAACAAATATATCCAGTGCGGAGGCGATTTCTACTCGCTGGAGTATTTCGTCGCAACTCCGGTGATTGCAAGGGGTTAAAGAAAATAGAGAAAATTTGTTCTCTCGAAAAGCTATTATTTCTTTTTTGAATAGAAAGCATGTAAATAATTGAAAAAATTTAAAAAATCCGGTTGACAACCGTCTTCAAACGGGTAGAATAAAAACGAAAGATGATGGCTTTGCCGTTCATCCTTCGCTTCGTTATTCTATACTTGCCATTTGTAATGTGCAAAGACCACCCCCAGGATACTAGCTCGACATCTGGCAAGTTTAGAATACAGCACATGAAAGCAAAAGGAATCGCTGCAGCTAATGCGGCGGTTCTTTTTTTTTGACCACACCTTCCCACATTGTTAAATTCTTATAAAATAGAATATTTTAATAAGAATCGTTGAAAGCACCAAATCCCTGTGATAAAATTATATCTGTTCGGAGTGGTATCCGGACACTCACTATACTAACAAAGTAAAAAGGAGAAGAGGTATGATTGCAAAAAGCATGGAACCGTTCCTCGAAGGAAGCTCTGTAATCAGAGCAATGTTTGAGGAAGGAAAGAAGATGGCAAAGGTATACGGTGAAGAGAACGTATATGACTTCAGCGTAGGAAATCCGGGACTTCACCCACCGAAAGAAGTGAAGGAAGCTATCAACTATATCAATAACGAAATGGATCCGCACGTAGTACACGGATACATGGCAAATGCAGGATATGAGAGCACAAGACAGGCTGTTGCTGACAACCTGAACAAGCGTTATGGTTCTGATTTTGGCGTGAACAACATCATCATGACTGTTGGTGCAGGTTCTGCTCTGAACGTAATCATGAAGACTGTATTCGATCCTGGCGACAAGCAGGTGGTATTCGCTCCATACTTCGTAGAGTATGCAAACTGGGCTCGTAACTATGGTGCAGAGACCATCGTTGTTCCACCGAATGAAGCAAACGGATTCGAGCCGGATGCAGAAGCTCTCAAGGCTGCACTGGATCCGAAGGTTAAGATTGTTATCATTAACAACCCGAACAACCCGACTGGTGCAATTTATTCCAAGGAGACTATCCAGGCAATCGCTGATGTTCTGAAGGAAGCAGAGAAGGAATACGGACATCCGATTTACATCCTGTCCGATGAGCCTTACAGAGAACTGGTATACGTTGACAGAGAAGTTCCATACATTCCAGACTTCTATGACAACACTCTAATTGCTTACTCCTGGTCCAAGTCCCTGTCCCTGCCGGGCGAGAGAATTGGATACATCGCAATCCCGAACAAGTCTGATAACGCAGAAGAGTTCTTCAGCGCTGCAGTAGTTGCTAACCGTGTATGCGGAGACACCAATGCTCCATCCCTGATGCAGCTGGTTGTTGAGAAGTGCATGGACGCCCAGGTAGACATTCCTTACTATGAGAAGAATGCTAAGGATCTGTACAAGATCGTAACCGATGCAGGATTCACTGCACTGGTTCCACAGGGTGCATTCTACCTCTGGATTAAGTCTCCGGTTGCAGACGAGAAGGAACTGGTTGCCGCAGCAAAGGATGAGAGAATCCTGATGGTACCGGGAAGCGCATTCGCTTGCCCAGGATACGTAAGACTGTCCTTCTGCATTGCGAACGAGACCATTCAGAGATCGGCTGATTCTTTCGCAGCACTGGGAAAGAAGTATTTCGGCTAATTCTGGCTAATCCCGGAAGCGTAGAGATGATACGTTCAGGCGAGAAACCGCAGGTTTCTCGCCTGTTTTTTTACCGGATATTCTTGAGATTGGAAAAGGCGCCAAAGCTGTGGTATCATGGAGTGAATTCCTGCGAGAGGAAACGAAAAGGAGATTAGAATGGAAAGAATAGCAAGTTTTACAGTGGATCACGATACGTTACAGAAGGGAATGTACATTTCCCGCATCGACGGGGACGTGGTGACTTACGATATCCGCATGAAACGCCCGAATATGGGGGATTACCTGACCAATGGTGCGCTGCACACTTTTGAGCATCTGTTCGCGACTTATGCGCGGAACAGCGCTTTGTCGGATTCGGTAATTTATATTGGACCGATGGGGTGCCGCACGGGATTCTATTTCCTGGTGAGGGATACCATGAGCCATGAGGAGGCCATTTCTTTGGTAAAAGAATCCTTCGCATTCGTCCGAGACTTCCAGGGGGAGATTCCGGGATCGAAGCGAAATGAGTGTGGAAATTACAAGGAACACGACCTTCCAGGTGCGAAAGCAGCCGCGGAGGATATGCTGGAGGTACTCAAGGACTGGACCGTAGAAAGGCTGGATTACAACTATGGAAAATAGCGTGAACAAAGAGACTACGAAGAAACCAATCGGAATCATCTGCGCCCTGGAGGTGGAGATGAAGGATCTGCTGGCGGAGCTTCAGAACCGGGAAGACGAAACCTTCCACGGGTACGATTTCCACTCCGGACGGATTGGCGAACTGCCGGTGGTGTTGATTCAGTGCGGTGTGGGCAAAGTGAATGCGGCAAGAGGTACCCAGATGCTGATTGACCGATTCGACCCCTGCTGCATCGTCAACAGCGGAATTGCCGGGGGAACCAAGAAGGGGCTTTCCATCGGGGACATCGTGGTGGGAACCGACCTGGTGCAGCACGACTTTGACGTGACCTCTTTTGGTTACGCCAAGGGCTACATGTGCACCGGAGAAGACAGCACAAAGCCTACTGTTTTTACCGCAGAACCTACATTGGTGAACGCCCTTGTGGAAGCGGCCCATCGCACGGCACCGGAGCGAGGGGTGCATCCGGGACGCATCGTCAGCGGCGACCAGTTCATTTCCGGAGCGGAGAAGAAGACGGAACTTCGGGAGGTCTTCGACGCCACTTGCGCGGAGATGGAAAGTGCGGCAATCGCTCAGACCTGTCAGTATTCAGATGTGCCTTTCGGAATCCTTCGGGTGATTTCCGACCTGGCAGACGGCACGGCACCGGATTCCTACGACCAGTTTGAAGAGGCCAGCGCCAACCTGTCCGCGGCGGTGATCCTGGCCTTCCTGGGAAGCCGGAAATAATCCGCGGAGAGTTCCATTAATACCTTTAAGGCATTATACAGGATTCTATACAAGTATTAGACATAAGACCTACTAAGGGGGTAGGATAGAATCAAGTACTGCACAGGAGGAAATGAGATGGAATTCACGAAACTGGGAAATACAGGTATAGAAATTTCAAAGCTTTGCGTGGGCTGCATGAGCTTTGGTAAAGCCGGCACCATGCACGACTGGACTTTGGACGAGGAAGGAACGGAGGGAATCGTTCGGCATGCGCTGGACCTGGGCATCAATTTCTTCGACACCGCCAACGGTTATTCCGCCGGCACCAGCGAGGAATACCTGGGGAAAGCCCTTCGGAAGAACGTATCCCGCGACAAGGTGGTCATCGCCTCCAAAGTCTACTTCAACCCGGGCCGCCTTTCGAAGGAGGCCATTCACCGAGAAATCGACGGTACCTTGAAGCGGCTGGGAACCGACTACCTGGACCTCTACATTATCCATCGCTTCGATTACGAGACACCGATGGAGGAAACCATGGAGGCCTTGAATGACCTGGTAAAAGTAGGTAAAGTCCGCGCCCTAGGCGCTTCCGCCATGTACGGATATCAGTTCCACAACATGCAGCAGATTGCCCGGGAGAACGGATTCGCACCTTTCCAGGCCATGGAGAATCACTACAATCTCCTGTACCGGGAGGATGAGCGGGAATTGATTCCGGTCTGCAGAGAGTTCGGAGTATCGTTGATGCCCTACAGTCCACTGGCGGCGGGCCATCTGACTCGTAGGACTTGGACTTCCGATACCCTTCGGGGCCGAACCGACCGCGTGGCTATGGGAAAATACGACCGGATGGAAGAACAGGATATTCGGATTGTGGAAAGAGTGGATGAACTGGCTCAGCGATACGGAGTGAAAATGCAGCAGATTGCATTGGCTTGGCATTGGGCGAAGGGCGTTGCTTCTCCGATTATCGGCGCCACCAAAGCCAGTCATTACGATGACGCAGCCGAAGCCATGAAGCTTCACCTGACGCCGGAGGACATCGCCTACCTAGAGGAACCCTATGTTCCCCATCCCGTTGTGGGCGCCATCGACGCTAATCCGCCGGAAGGGGTCATGCTTCTCGATGAGAAGAAATAATGTTGATGTAAAAATAAAAAGAGAGGGCATATCACACCGTCAACACATTCAGAAATCAAAGTGGGGCGCACGTTCGAGTGCGCCCCACTTTATTGTCAAAATCTATTTTCCCAGCGTTTCGGAATCCTCCACTTCATCCGGTGTGCCCGCAGAATCAGAACCTCCCAGCCCTCTCGGTGGCATCACTGGATACTCTGCAATTACCTGCTTCAGGCAGTGGATGAAATCATCTATTAGCACGTTACGGCTGGAATCTTTCTTGCGGGAAAGTCCAATTTCACGAAATTCTGCCGGTTCAATCGGAAGAATTTTCGGCTGAAGCTCTGGAAGCTCATCGACGACGCGGTTCGAGTCAATCATCAGTCCTGTGGCAATGGAATAGCCACGGCCCACCGCAACGTTGGCATTTACCGACATGGTGCTGATGGTATTGTCATTCGGAATCCGATAGGAAATCCCATAGGTATCCAATAGGTTGGTGATACTTCGGTTCCCGTAGGTATTCGGAACGAAGATGTATTTCCCGTCGAAATCTTGGACGGAGACAGACTCGGTGTGCGGATCGGCTTTCGGAAGAATACCGTAGAAGCGGTCCTGAATTAGCGGAGTCCAGTCGTAATCTGGATCCGACCAAGATTGAACCGAAAGGCCGATGTCCGCATCATCGTCCCGGAGCCATCCGTTGATCTGGAACGGATCGCCGGTGAAGACATTGACCGGAATATCCGGATGAAGTTCGGTGAATTTCGAAAGGGTGAGCGGAATCCATTTAACCGAAGCGGATTCAATGGCTGCAATGTTGAGACCGGCAGTCATACTAGAGCGGCCCAGGGCGATGGAATGCTCCAGCCGGTCCATGGAATCCAGCACGTTGAGAATGTCCGGAAGAATCTTCCGGGCGTTGGCCGTCGGGATACGGCTAGTGCCCTTCTTTTCCAGAAGAGAGAAGCCCACTTCCTCTTCTAGACTCTTAATCATGTAAGAAATTCCGGCATGGGTGTAGCCGAAGGTCTTAGCCACCTTGGTGTAACTGCCGGTGTTGCAGACAGCAACAAATGCTTTTAACTTATTAATATCCATAGGCTTAACTCCATCATATAAGACATAAAGAACTTTAATTCATTATAAGAGGTTCCGAGGTTGAACGCAAACACATGTTAAAAAATTCAAATATATGTTGAAAAATTATCAAATACAAAATCAGGTATAGAAAATTTCGATAAAAGCTTGACAAGCCAGAAGCCTTTAAATTCAAGGAAAAAATAAAAATAAAGAATTTCTTTCATACCGAAAAAATTACCGAACGTTAAAACACTAACAAAATTACCGAATGAGATTGACAGCAATTTAACAGCTGATATAATAAAACTGCATTGAAGATAATACAAAATGTCAGAGGTTGGAAATGTACACACTGGGAATTGATATTGGATCAACAACATCGAAATGCATTCTGCTTCAGGATGGAGAGAAAATCATCGGAAAGAGCCTCTTTGTTGGAGGAATGGGTACAGATAGTCCCGAGAGAGCGATGGATTCCATCCTGAAGTCGTGTGAACTATCTGCCGGGGACGTTGCTAGAACGATTATCACTGGGTACGGAAGAAAGAACTTCCAGCATGGCGACGGGGAAGTCAGTGAACTGACCTGTCATGCGCTAGGTGGACGGTTCGTCTTTCCGGAGCTGCGAAGTGTAATCGACATCGGTGGGCAGGACGCGAAAGTTATCATCCTGTCGGAAAGCGGAAGGATGTCCAATTTCGTCATGAACGACAAATGCGCGGCAGGAACCGGACGCTTCCTCGATGTGATGGCGACAATCCTTCAGATGGACATTGGCGACTTCGATGCCTGTGCAGCTAAGTCCAGCAATCCGGCCTCGATCTCAAGCACCTGCACGGTGTTCGCTGAATCGGAAGTCATCAGCCAGCTGGCCAACGGGGTCCAACGGGAAGATCTCATCGCCGGAATTTGCGCAAGCGTTGCGGCAAGGGTGTCAGCACTGGCAAGGAGGGCTGGCGTTACACCGATGGTGTGCATGTCGGGAGGCGTTGCGAAGAACGGCGCTGTGAGAAGGGCGCTGGAGCAGAGCCTGGACATGACGATCGAGGTCTCACCGCTGGCACAGTACTTTGGGGCCATTGGAGCAGCCATTTATGCACACCGACAAGTGGTAAAAGAAACCCGGTAAGAACCAAGACCACCGGAGATGCCGCAAATCGGTCCGAAATCAGATAATTAACATAAGTAAGATAGAGAGCAGAACGTATAGGTGAAGAAATCAGGAGGTTAAAATGGCAGAGGAAAAGAAAGCACGCCGTCCGGTAGATCCGAATTCGGCGAAATACAAACTGGGCAAGATTGCATCCGATGCATTTGCAGATGCCATCGCCGCAAAGAAAGAGGGAAAGCCGGTTGCATGGGTATCCAGTAACTTCCCGGTAGAGATTCCGGAGACTTTGGGACTGGCAACTGCATACCCGGAGAACCAGGCGGCAGGAATCGCGGCAAGAGGTGCCGGCGAAAGAATGTGCGAAGTTGCAGAGGCAGAGGGATATTCCAACGATATCTGTGCATATGCAAGAATCAGCATGGCTTATGCGAAGCTGAAGGAATGTCCGGAGCAGGATGTGGCAATGCCGGATGTACTGCTATGTTGCAATAACATCTGCAACTGCATGATTAAGTGGTACGAGAATCTGGCTATCGAGCTGAACATCCCGATGATTCTGTTGGACATCCCGTTCAACCCAGATTACGAAGTATCTCAGGCCGAAATCGATTACGTTTCCGCACAGTTCTGGGATGCAGTACATACCCTGGAGAACCTGTTCGACCTGAAGTGGTCCGACGAGAGATTCAAGGAAGTCACCGGATTCAGCTGCAGATCCAGCCGGGCTTGGCTAGATGCAACGGGACAGGCGAAGTACACGCCATCTCCTTTTAACGGATTCGACCTGCTGAATCACATGGCAGTAATGGTAACCGCAAGAGGCAAAGAAGCCGCTGGCGAAGCCATGGAACAGCTCCTCAAGGAATACAAAGAGAACCACGAGAATGGCACCAGCACTTACCGTGGTGAAGAGAAATACAGAGTGATGTTCGAGGGAATCGCTTGCTGGCCATATCTGAGAGCCACATCCCACGGACTCAGAGACAGAGGCATCAACATGGTTACCACCATCTACGCAGATGCTTTTGGATTCGATTACCACTCCTTCGATGAGATGATTGCTGCATACTGCAGCGTACCGAACGCAATCAATCTGGAGAAATCCAGAGACAAGAGAATCAAGCTCTGCAAGGATAACAACGTAGAAGGTCTGTTGGTGCACACCAACCGTTCCTGCAAGCTGTGGAGCGGATTCATGAGCGAGATGAGCCGTCAGATTGGAGAAGCCTGCAACATTCCGGTGGCAAGCTTCGACGGAGACCAGGCGGATCCGAGAAACTTCTCCGAAGCGCAGTACGATACGAGAGTCCAGGGCCTGATGGAAATCATGGAGGCCAATAAGGAAGCGAAGGGAGAGTAATGATGGTTAACGAAATTTTCGAACAGTTCCATACAGTAGCAACAGCACCGCGTGCTCAGATGGATTCCTATCTCAAGCAGGGAAAGAAAGTCGTTCTGACTTCTCCTGTATATACTCCAGAAGAAATACTCCATTCAATGGGATTCGTGCCAATGGGCGCGTGGGGTGCTGATGTTGAACTGAATCGGGCAAAAGAATATTTTCCGGCGTTCCTATGTTCCATCGTACAGTCCATGCTGGAGCTGGGAATCAACGGAGCTTACGATGGCGCAAGCGCTATCGTGATTCCTTCCCTGTGTGACACATTGAAGACACTGGGTGAGAACTGGAAATATGCGGTAAAAGATATTCCTTTCATCCCGATGACTTACCCGCAGCACAGAAAGCCGGCATACGGAATCGCTTACACGAAGGCGGGTTATGAAAGAGTGATTGACGATTTGGAGAAGCTGGGTGGAAAGTTTGATGCATCCGCACTGGCAGAATCCAATCGCATCTATAACAGACACAATCAAGCAATGCGCAGAGCCGAAGAGCTTCTGGCAAAGCATCCTGAAATTACAGCGGCACAGCGGAGTGACCTGTTCAAGAGTGCGTTCTTCATGCTCAAGGAAGAGCACACAGAACTGGTAGAACAGCTCATTAAGGAACTGGAAGAGGTAACACCGGCAGAGGAAACAATTCCGGTTATCGTCTCCGGTATCCTCACCGACGCACCGCAGCTGAACGCCATCTTCGATGAGCTTGGATTCCACATCGTGGCCGACGATGTGGCAGCACAGTCCCGTCAGTATCGCACCGATGTTCCGGCAGGCGATGATGCTCTTACCGCACTGGCAGAGAAGTTCGGCAACATGGATAACTGCTCCGTTCTTTACAACGTGGAGAAGCCGAGAGTTCAGTGGATTGTGGATACCGCCAAAGCAAGAGGTGCCAAAGGCGTAATTGTCGCAATGACGAAGTTCTGCGATCCGGAAGAGTTCGATTATGTCATGATCAAGAAGGCCTGCGAAGCCGCAGACATTCCGGTAACACAGATTGAAGTAGACCGTCAGATGAAACAGTTTGAACAGATTCGTACCAACCTGGAAACCTTCCGGGATATGGTGAATATGTAGAAGTCAGAAAGCAGGAGGTTAGAAATGAGCGAAGTTAGACTCCCTCTGGAAGGGGTGAAGGTTGTAGAACTGGCAACATTTATCGCAGCACCTTGTACCGCAAGATTCCTTGCAGACCTGGGTGCAGACGTTATCAAGGTAGAGGCTCCGAAGGGAGATCCGCTGAGATACACGGCAGTGAACGAAGGACGTCCGCTGGACCAGAAAGAGAATACATCTTATGACCTGGAAAATGCGGGCAAAAGATGTATCGCACTGAACACCAAATCCGAGGAAGGAAGAGAAGCACTGGAGAAGCTGATTGCAGAGGCAGACGTATTCATCTGCAACTGGCGTCAGGGACCGCTGAAGAGAGCGGGACTGGATTGGGAAACACTTCATGCGAAGTATCCAGCACTGGTATTCGGTTACATCTCCGGATACGGTGAGAAGGGTCCAGACAAAGACCTTCCGGGATTCGATTTCACCGCATTCTATGCAAGAGGAGGAATCCTGGGACCGCTGAGAGATAAGACCAGCACACCAATGCTGACCGTACAGGGATTCGGAGACCACCAGGTGGCAATGAACCTGGCAGCCGGAGTTCTGGCAGCACTGTACAGAGCGAAGACCACCGGAGAAGGAGATCAGGTTGTAGTATCCCTCTTCCACAGTGCAGTATGGGATGTATCCCTGATGCTGCAGGCGAGCCAGTACGGCGCAGACAGCTGCAAGTTCCCGATGGAAAGATGGGAGAACGGAAATCCGCTCACCATGGTATACCAGACCAAGGATGATCAGTGGCTGCAGATTGCAATGCCGCAGTACGACAGACATTATCCGATTCTGATGAACGCCATGGGATATCCGGAAATGGCAGATAATCCGAAGTTCTACCCACAGAAGAACCTGGTACCGAACCGGAAGGAATTCTCCGAGTGGATTTCCAACGAGTTCCGCACCAAGAACTGTGACGAGTGGTGCAAGATTCTGGACGCAGCCGACCTGCCGTATGCAGTAGCCCAGAACTGGGATACCCTGTTGGTAGATAAGCAGGCTTGGGCATCGGATATCTTCTATGAGATGCAGTACAGCAACGGAAACAAGCGTACCCTGGTAAGACCGCCGGTAATGTTCAAGGAAATGGGCCTTCCAGACTACAACAGAGGACCATATCTGGGTGAGCAGACCGAAAGCATCCTCAAAGAATACGGTTACTCCGATGAAGAGGTGGCAAAGATGCTGGAGGACGGCGCTGCCATTCCAATGGATCCGGCACTGAGAGACTAATCGAGAAATCGAGACATTGTCGGAAGCGTGTAGATCGAGAAGACGTTTTTTTAGCCATAAGAGGTAGGGACTAGAAAACGTATTGCGAATCAAGGCGTGGCCCGTAAGGTAAGGGCCTAAGGTAAAGGAGAAAGTGTTATGAAAATTGCAGCATATGAAGTCCGTCCGGACGAAAAACCGGTTATTGAAGCACGTTGTAAGGAATTGGGAATCGACCTGATTTCCACCAGCGCAATCCTGGATGCATCCACAGTAGAGATGAGCAAGGGCTGTGACGGTGTAACCACACTGGGCCAGAGTGATTTCTCCAAATCCATTCTGGACACCATGGTAGAGAACGGCGTGAAGGTACAGGCCTTCCGTTGCGTAGGTTACGACTACATCGACGTACCTTACGCAAGAGAGCTAGGCCTCCGGATTACTCACGGAAGCTACGCACCGAACGGCGTGGCAGAGTACACGGTAATGGGTATTCTGATGGCAATCCGGAAAGCGAAGAAGGCGCTGTACAACACCAATGACAACGACTTTACGCTGAAGGGTAAAATGAGCCGGGAGCTGCGCTCCCTGACCGTCGGAGTTGTCGGTGCCGGCAAAATCGGGTATACGGTAATCAAGTGCCTGTCCGGTTTCGGATGCAGAATCCTGGCATACGATATGTATGAGAACGATGCAGTTAGAGAGTATGCAACCTACGTGGATTTGGACACCATCTATAAGGAGTGCGATGTTATCACTCTGCACACCAACCTCACCGCAGAGACCGAGAACCTGATCAACAGCGAAGCCATCGGAAAGATGAAGCCGGGGGTAGTTCTGGTGAACAACGCAAGAGGTGGCCTGATGGATATCGATGCGATTATCGATGGAATTGAGACCGAGAAGATTGGCGCATTGTTCATGGATGCGTTCCCAGGAGAAGAGGGAATTATCCACCTGCCGCACGATGAGGACATCATCCGCACACCGGGAATGCCGTACTTCAAACTGAAGTATCTCAGATCCTTCGTGAACGTAATTCATACGCCGCATATGGCATTCTTTACGGAAGAGGCTGGAAGATCCATGGCACTCTCCGGAATCGATGGAATCTACGAAGTGCTGACAGACGGTTCTTCCGCACACGAAATTCCACAATAGGACAGTTAGGTAAGGCCGGGAGAGCGATACGCTCTCCCGGAGTGTAAAACATAATCAAGGAGGACAACATGATTCTTGACAAAAAACATGCCCTGCAGCAGAAACTGTTCCGTCAGTTCGCAGAGACGGAATTCACCAAAGAACTGCAGGACGAGCTGGATCTGACCGGTGAGTTCAACTGGGAGATGCATAAGAAGATGGCCCGTTATGGTTTCATGGGAACCAAGATTCCGGCAGAGTACGGTGGAGCAGGCGGAGACAGCCTTTCCTTCGTTCTGATGGACGAAGAGTTCGCGCGTCAGGACCTGGTTCTGGCAATCTACGCCAACACATCCAACTCCCTGGGCGGCGGCCCGTTGCTGCTGGCAGGAAGCAAGGAACAGAAAGAGAAATACTTGCCACTGGTTGCAAGCGGTGAAAAAATCATGGTATTTGGTCTGACCGAGCCAGGTGCTGGCTCCGATGCCGGTGGTACCACCACAACCGCAATTCCAGATGGCGATGACTATATCATCAACGGACGTAAGTGCTTTATTTCCGGCGCACCGATGGCGGATTGGATTATCATTTTCGCAAAGACCGACCTGTCCCTCAAGGGTTCCCGTGGAATTTCCATGTTCATCGTGGACATGCACGCAGAAGGCGTATCCCTGGGCGCACCGGAGAAGAAGATGGGTATCAAGGGATATCCGACTTGCGACGTGGTATTCGAAGACGTAAGAGTTCCGAAGGAAAACCTGGTGGGACCTCTCCACAAGGGATTCCAGTACGCGATGAAGACACTGGATGGCGGACGTCTGGGCGTTGCGGCAATGTCCATCGGTCTGGCACAGGGATGCCTGGACGAGGCTGTAAAGTATTCCCTGGAGAGAAAGCAGTTCGGACACAAGCTGGCAGATTTCCAGGCAATCAGCTTCAAGATTGCGAAGATGCAGGCTGAACTGGAAGCAGCTCGTCAGCTGACCTACCATGCAGCCCTCCTCAAGGATGCCAACGATCCGGAAGCCAGCAAGGTATGCTCGGAAGCGAAGTATTTCGCCGCAGAGATGGCAAACAGATGCGCATATGAAGCGGTTCAGATTCACGGTGGATACGGATACATTGAAGAGTACAGAGTGGAAAGAATGTACCGTGACGCTCGTATCCTGAGCATCTTCGAAGGAACTAGCGAAATTCAGCAGGTTGTTATCGCGAACAGCTTGCTCAGAAAGTAAGGAGGTAATGGAAATATGAAAATTATGGTAACTGTAAAGCAGGTTCCGGATACCTCCGGTAAGGTAGCGGTGAACGATGACGGAACACTGAACCGTGCATCCATGCAGACAATCATCAACCCGGACGACCTGAACGCAGTGGAAGCCGCTCTGACTCTCAAGGATGAGTATGGTTGTGAGGTAGTTGCTTTTACCATGGGACCGGCTCCAGCAGAAGGAATGCTGAGAGAACTGATGGCCATGGGGGTAGACGAAACGGTTCTGATTTCCGCTCGTGAATTCGGTGGATCCGATACATACGCAACATCCCAGATTATCGCTGCAGCGATTGATACCTACGGACTGGGCGAAGAGGATATCATCATCGCAGGCCGTCAGGCAATCGATGGAGATACCGCACAGGTAGGACCGCAGATTGCAGAGAAGCTGCACCTGCCACAGATCACCTACGCAGGCAAGATTGAGAAGGATGGCAACACTCTGACTGTACAGAGAATGCTGGAGGATGGCTATATGGTGGTGAAGACCCACACCCCTTGCATGATTACTTGCATCAAGGAACTGAACGAGCCAAGATACATGTCCGTTGCAGGCACCGAGAAATGCTTCGATATGCCTGTAAAATTAATGGATTACGAAGCCCTCAAGGATCATCCGCTGATTGATAAAACAACCATCGGTCTGAAGGGATCTCCGACCAATATCTATAAGTCCTTCACACCACCGAGAAAGGGCGCAGGCATGATTCTGGAAGGATCCGGAAAAGAAACCACAGACAAGCTGGCAGGAATTCTCACCGGCAAGCACATCATCTAAGAAGGGAGAAATATTAATGGCTTACAATAGTGCAGATATTGCTGCTTTCAAGAATGTATGGGTGTTCTGTGAGCAGCGTCAGGGCGTAATGATGCCGACAACTTTTGAGCTGATTTCCGAAGGACGGAAACTGGCAGACGAACTGGGAGTAGACCTGTGCGGAATCCTCCTGGGAGAGAACGTGGATGGAATCGCGAAGGAAATCGGTGGCTACGGTGCAGATCAGGTCATCGTATGCGACAGTCCACTTCTGAAGAATTACACCACCGATGGTTACACCAAGGTAATCTGTGACATGGTACAGGAGTACAAGCCGGAAATCATGTTGTTCGGCGCTTCCAACATCGGAAGAGACCTGGCACCGAGATGTGCGGCTAGACTGCACACCGGACTGTGCGCAGACTGCACACACCTGGATGTAGACCTGGGCGGATATATTGACTTCCTGAAGACTGGATCTTCTCTGGACGTAGAGAATACGAAGTTCGAGAGCAAGCTCTTCGATGTAAATACCAACATGAAGATGACCCGTCCGGCATTCGGCGGACACCTGATGGCCACCATCGTGTGCCCAAGATTCCGTCCAGCAATGGCAACGGTTCGTCCGGGCGTTATGAAGAAGAGACCGTTCGATGAAGCGAAAGCAAACAGCATCGAAGTGGTACATCCAGAGTTCAAGCTGGAAGCTTCGGACATTGAGACTGAGGTAATCGATATCGTGAAGGCAGCAAAGAAGATGGTAGACCTGATCGGGGCAGACTTCATCGTTTCTGTTGGCCGCGGTATTGCGAAGGATGTAGAAGGCGGAATCAAGCTGGCCGAAGAGCTGGCAGACCTGCTGGGCGGTGTTGTAGGTGCGTCCCGTGCCGTAGTAGATGCGGGCTGGATTGGTGCCGATCACCAGGTTGGACAGACCGGTAAAACCGTACATCCAAAGGTATACGTAGCACTGGGTATCTCCGGTGCGATTCAGCACAAAGCCGGAATGCAGGATTCTGAGTGCATCATCGCCATCAACAAGGCAGATAACGCACCGATTTTCGAAGTTGCAGATTACGGCATCGTGGGTGACCTGTTCAAGGTTGTACCGCTGCTGATTGACTCCATCAAAGAGGCAAAGGCAGAGGCCTAGACCTGTATAAGAGATTCTGTACAGGTGGAGGCTTCACCCGAGCCTTCGAATAACTACCTGCTTAGATTTCCTGCGGTTCATGGTTTTGAATCGCAGGAAATCGCTTAATCGGGGAATTTAGAGGTATGGATATATTTTTTTACCGGGAAATCTGAGACGTCTGGACGAATTACGTACGGATGCACGAAGCGAAGGAGAGGAAGATATGAAGGTTATTGCTGGCAAAGAGATATACACGATTGTGGCAATTAATCCGGGATCCACATCCACCAAAATCGGGGTATACCATAACGATCAGAAAGTGTTCATCGAGAATATCTACCATACCAAGGAGGAGCTGGCGAAGTTTGATTGCGTCCAGTCTCAGCTGATGTACCGGGCGAAGCTGGTGGAGAACGCCTGCAAGGTCAACGATGTGGACCTGAATGAGGTGGATTCCTTCGTAGCCAGAGGGGGTGGAATGGCGTCCTGTGTCTCCGGGGTGTACACGGTGAATGATCAGCTGATTTACGACTGTCAGACCGCTCGCACTGGAGTATCTCATCCCGCCATGCTGGCCTGTCAGATTGCTCGGTATCTGGAACACAAGTACCACGGCAAAGCGCTGGTGTTCAATCCGCCGGATGTGGATGAGTTCCAGGACATTGCCAGAATCAGCGGCATTAAGGGAATGTACCGGGATAGCCACATTCACTGTTTGAACCAGAAGGAAGCAGTGCACCGGTACTGCCTAGAGAAGGGAATTCGGTATGAGGACCATAATTTCATCGTGGCCCATATCGGCGGCGGCGTGTCCTTTACCGCCCATCGAAAGGGTAAAATGATCGATAGCAACGATAACTTGGCCGGGGATGGCCCGATGACACCGACGCGGGTGGGATCTTTTCCCACCGTCAAAATCATCAAGATGGCTTACAGCGGAAAGTACACCTATCAGGAGATGGAGGATTTGTTGACCCGGAAAGGGGGGTTGTACAGTCACCTGGGATTGGACGATATGCGAGAGGTGCAGCGCCGAATCGAAAGCGGCGATGAATACGCCAAGCTCTGTACAGATGCCATGGCATATCAGTTCGGCAAGGCCATCGGTTCCTGCGCGGCAGCGCTGCAGGGAAAGGTGGAAGCCATCATCGTCACCGGCGGCGTGGCCCATTCTACTTATGTTATCGAACAGATGCGTCCATACGTAGAATGGATTGCACCGATGTGGGTTCTTCCCGGGGAATACGAATTGGTGGCGCTGGCTCGGGGAGCCTGGCAGGCATTGACGGGACAGGCAGAAATTATGGAATACTCCGGGGAACCGGTTTTCCAGGGATTTCATGCGGCTCGGTACGGGTTGTAGGAATTGACGCAAAAGAGGTAATCCGAATAGATTATTCAATATTTAATCGAAAAGCATGCTCATCTGTGGGAATTTTGCAGTTTCCACGGGTGGGCAATTTTAAGTTCAATTAAAGTAAGGCTAATAAAATTAACAGGTTGTTCAATAGAGAATCCTAGAATTGAACTAGAAGTTAATTGAAGGGGAAGTGGTGTAATCATAGAATATTAAACGTTGGGATTCTTGGACGATGTCTTCTGATGGCATCCATTCATTCAACAGTAAGTTGTATATCAGTTAAATTCTTTGAGGAGTAACAATGGAGAAAAAGGTATTAAGAAACGTTGCTGCATGGCTATTGTCTTTGGTGTGCTTTTTTTGCTATATGCCCACGTCTGTTTTTGCAGATGAGGAAGTTACATACAATGAAGCAACGGATACAGTGACGGATGTGAATTACCAGAAAATTCTGGGCGATGCAATGGAGTATGGTGTGGTTGCGGACACCTACCGACAATCGAATCATGCGCAGACAAATTTTGCCGCAAATGAATACGTCCGCGGGGGAGACGAAGTACTGGAAGCGGATTTGATGGGAAAGGGAAATATTCCATTTCTTATCGGGAAAATGGAAAACAAGATTCGCTTTGGCCAGCACACGTACAACAACGAGAACGTGACCATGGACGTGGTGACCAGCGATAAATACGATGACAGTGTGTTCCTTCGGGACAATAGGGACCGGGTTGCTGTGAATGCCACCTACGAATCGGAAGACTCCGTCCGGAACCGGGTCGCAAAGCTGCAGAATCACGTAGCGGAGTGGTCCAAGAAATTGGCAGCTAAGAAGGCAACAGTCGTCCTGCCGGAGAATATGAGAAGCAACACAATCAATTTGACCCGATACGATAACAATGCGGTAATTTATGTGGCTGTTCCGGAGAATGGCAATTTCCTGACGGAAGTGATCAATCATAATCTGACCATCCAGAAGAAGTCCAATCAGATTGTGGTGTTCAACATTCCGAACAAGGAGATTTCGCTTAAGGATTTCACCGTTATATCCGATGGAGAGACCGTTCGCTCCCAGACGAGTCAGAGCGACACCAATCAGAAGGCCGATGAAGAAATCCTGCGAAAGGTAATCTGGAACATGCCGAATGCCGAGAAGGTGAATCTGAAGGACAACGCAGGAATGTTCCTGGTTCCAAAGGATACTGCCACCATCAATATGGATGGTGGTGCTGTAGGGGGCTGGCTGGTGACCGGCGGTACGCTGAACGGAAGTGCAGAGTGGCACTTCATGTTCCAGGCCAGACAGTATAACAACAAGCCGAGCGAACCGGTAGAGGAAGACAGTACGGTTTCTACTTCGTTCCAGGGAACCAAGATCCTGAAAGGCCGTACGCTAAAAGCAGATGAATTCACCTTCCATGTAACCTCCGACGATGCAAACGCACCGATGCCGGAGAAGACGGAGGTGAAGAATGACGCAGATGGTCATATTTGCTTCGGAGACATCACCTTCAAAAATGCGGATTTAGGAGACAAAACAGAGAAAACCTTCACTTATCACGTAAGCGAATCTGGAACCCAGCCGGGTGTTACCAATGATCCAGAGGCGAAAACGGTGAAAGTGACTGTAAAGAAGGATAGCACCGGAAAGCTCACGGCAGAGACGGAAGGGGAAGGGGAATCGCTCTTTACTTTTACCAACACATACCACGAGGATAATGACGGCAACGATGATAACGGTGGAAACAACGGAAATAACAACGCAGTCGCATCGGTGTCGGTGAATCCAAGCGTGACCAAGAAGATTGTGGGAGACACGCCGGAACAGAAGGAAATTTTCTGTTTCGCATTGACCGGAATCAGCGTGGATGGTGACGCAGACAAGATGCCACCTATGCCGGCGGATGCAAAGGACGGCACCAAGACGGTAACCGTGGAAGGAGAGGGAACCCAGACCTTCGGCGAGATTACCTTCGACAAGGCCGGAACCTATTGCTACCAGGTTATCGAGGGAACCGGTGAGAATTCGGATTACACCTACGACACCACCATATACGAGCTGACATACGTAGTCACCTCGAAGGATGGAAAGCTGGTGGCAGAGGAAAGCATCCAGACCCAGGGGGATAAAGCGTCGGAAAAAGCGACTGCGGAGAGCCTGACCTTCACCAATAAGTACACAAAGCCGCACAATGATGGAGACGGCAGTAACGGCAACGGTAACAATGGCGGCAATGGAGGCAACCAGGGAGATAACGGTAACGGTTCGAACGGTGGAGATAATGGAACCACTGGAAATACCGGAAATAATGGAAACGGCGGAAACAACGGTAGTACCGGTAGCACCAGTAGCACCAAGAAATCCACTAGCTCCACAGGTAGCTCCCATAGGGGAAGCGGCAAGACCGCAACGCAGGTTTCCAGCCACAGCCATGTGCCAAATACAGGCGACACCAGCGAAACCGGAATGCTTCTGGGAATCATGGGCATTGCGGCCGTAATGTTGGCAGTTGTAACTGTCCTTCGGAAAAAGCTGATGCTCAGAAAGTAGCGATATTCGGCTGACGGGTGGCGCATAAATAAATCAATTAGTGGAATTTAAAGAGAGGGCATATCACACCGCGAGTCGTGTGATATGCCCTCTCGCTTGCTCTGCGGAAGGCGGTCACAGGTTAACGAAAATGCAGAGAAAACGTTGAACTTCGTTAATGAAGGAGGGCCGGGCGCCACGCGCCCAGCCTAAAGTTGGCGCCCGATTAGGAAAATCGGGCAACGGGCGCCACGCGCAGAGCCAGATGTTGGCGCCCGAAACGCGAAAACTCCGGATTCTGAGCCACCGAAATACGGCGGAGCGCTAGCAATGGCCAGGTCCGGTGGCTCAGGAACGTGAAAACCCCAGAACCTGAGCCACCGAATATCTCCGTTAGGTCTAGCCAGACTCGAAATCGCGGCGCCCACTCCAACCTGTACCGGAGAAAGTGCATCTCATATTCAGAAAACCAGTTGACATATACCCCACTGGGGTATAACATAGCATCAGATAATCGCAATACCCCAGAGGGGTATTGCGATTGACCGATCCGACCGACCCGACCAACCAACCGACCGACCAAACCTAGTAACAACATCATCATCGACAACGAAAGCGAGAACCCATGAATACAAATGAACTAACCGAACTAACCGAACTGAACGATATGGAAAATATGAACGAATTGAGTGATACGAACACCCCTCTCGAAGCGACAAGACCGGAGGGCAACGAGAACAGCGAAAGTAGCGAGCGCAATGATAGCAATGACAGCAGTACTCCGCACTGTTGTTGCGGCACTCGTCACAAGAAGCGTTCGGAAGAGGAACAGAAGGCGCTGCTAACAAGACTTCGGAGGATTGAAGGACAGATTCGAGGACTCCAGAAGATGGTAGAGAACGACGCCTACTGTCCGGATATCCTGACCCAGTCATCCGCGGCTACCAGTGCACTGAACAGTTTCAACAAAGTGCTACTGGGATGTCACATCCGAACTTGCGTGGCGGAGGACATCCGTGCAGGCAACGACGAGAAGATTGACGAACTTTGCAAGCTGCTTCAGAAGTTGATGAAGTAACCCAGATGAAGCAGCCGAAGTATCTGCTGAAGCAACAGACACAGCGATTGCGGCACAGCTAGAGACCCCCCATCAAGGAGGCATTCAAAAGGAGGTATTCTATTGGAACAATATAGTGTAAGCGGAATGACATGCGCCGCCTGCCAGGCCCATGTAGAGAAAGCGGTGCGAGCCGTGGAGGGCGTGGAGTCGGTGAACGTTTCCCTGCTGACCAATTCCATGACCGTGGAAGGAACCGCATCCCAGGAGAGCATTGTCCGAGCCGTAGAAGATGCGGGATACGGTGCGGAACCGAGAAGAAGTGGTAAAAGCAGCACCGGCCGCGACCTAACAAATCCGGATATGCCGGACTTCACGGCCGAAGAGGAGGCCCTTCAGGACAAAGAAACGCCGAAGCTGCTAAGGCGTCTCAAGCTTTCGGTAGTGGTTCTATTAGTACTGATGTACATCACCATGGGACACAACATGCTAGATTGGCCGGTGCCGGGATTCCTGGTACATAACCACCTGGGGTTGGCGCTGACCCAGATGCTTCTGGCACTTCTGGTGATGGTGATTAACCGGGCGTTTTTCATCTCCGGGTTCAAATCCCTTCGCCACGGCTCCCCCAACATGGACACTTTGGTAGCACTTGGCTCCAGCGTTTCTTTCCTGTGGTCGCTGTACATCATGTTCCGAATGACTTACATGGTGACAGGTGGCGCGGGGAACATGGCTCTCATGCCCCTTTACCACGACCAACTGTACTTCGAGTCGGCGGCCATGATTCCGGCCCTGATTACCGTGGGGAAGACCCTGGAATCCCTGTCCAAGGGACGAACCACCGATGCCCTGAAGCAGCTGCTTCACATGGCACCGAAGACCGCCCGTGTGGAACGGGACGGGGAGGTTCTGGAGGTTCCGATTCAAGAGGTAAAAGTAAGTGACATCTACATCGTCAAATCCGGTGATGCTGTACCGGTGGATGGCGTAATACTGGAAGGCACTGCGGCAATTGATGAGTCTGCGCTGACGGGAGAGTCCATTCCGGTGGATAAAGTCACGGGAGATACTGTCTCTGCCGCCACCATCAGTCAGTCCGGTTATCTGCGCTGCCAGGCCACCCGGGTGGGAAATGATACTACTTTTGCCCAGATTGTCCAGTTGGTCAGCGATGCCGCAGGAACCAAAGCCCCTATCGCACGGATCGCCGACCGTGTCTCCGCGGTGTTCGTACCGGCGGTGATGGGAATCGCGCTGGTGGTATTTGCTGTCTGGCTTCTGAAAGGTGCGGCCTTGGCGATAGCTTTGGAACACGCCATCACCGTACTGGTAATTTCCTGCCCTTGTGCCTTGGGCCTGGCAACACCAGTGGCAATCATGGTAGGAAATGGTGTAGGAGCGAAGAACGGCATTCTGTTCAAGACCTCCGAGTCTCTGGAGAACACGGGCAAAATCAACCTGGTTTTACTGGATAAGACCGGAACAATTACAGAGGGAACGCCGAAGGTAACGGACGTGCTTCCGGTGAACGCCTCCGAGGAGGAACTCCTTCGTGTTGCATATGCGTTGGAAAGCCGTAGCGAGCACCCGCTGGGATCCGCCGTGACGAAGTGGTGCCAGGGCCGGGTAGACCTGGCAGAAATTACGGATTTCCAAGTGCTTGCCGGGAACGGCATCTGCGGAAAAATCGGGAACCGAAAGGTAACCGGTGGCTCGGCAAAATTCATACAGCGGAAAGCGGAACTTTCGGAAGCAATCCGGACGCAATCCGAGGCTTTGGCAGACCAGGGGAAGACACCGCTCTTCTTCGAGGAAGACGGCAAAATTCTGGGAATCATCGCGGTAGCGGATACGGTGCGAGAGGATTCCAGAGAGGCCATTCAGCAGCTGCAAAGCATGGGAACGGAAGTGGTTATGGTGACGGGAGACAATCCGAAGACCGCCCAGGCCATCGCGAAAGAGGCAGGCGTAAAACACGTGATTGCCGGTGTCCTTCCGGAAGGAAAGGAGGCCGTGGTTCGGAAGCTGCAGGAGTTCGGAGGGGTGGCCATGGTGGGCGATGGTATCAACGATGCGCCGGCCCTGACCCGTGCGGATATGGGAATTGCCATCGGTGCCGGAACAGACGTGGCCATTGATTCCGCCGATGTGGTGTTGATGAATTCTAAGCTGTCCGATGTGGCAGCGGCAGTGCGTCTCAGCCGAGGAACTCTTCGGAACATTCATGAGAACCTGTTCTGGGCTTTTGCCTATAACATCCTTCTCATTCCGATGGCAGCCGGACTGTATCCGGGAATTTCCATCAACCCCATGTGGGGTGCGGCAGCCATGTCCCTATCTAGTTTTACCGTGTGCATGAATGCGCTGAGACTGAATCTGCTTAAGATTCATGACCGGAAGAAGGATCGGCCACTTCGGAAGAAGGGACAGAACCTTTCCGATATAGATGAGATACTTAATTCACTTCAGAATTCAAAGGAGGAAAATGAAATGACAACAACAGTTAAGATTAACGGAATGATGTGCGGACACTGCGAGGCCCATGTGAAGAAAGCCCTGGAGGCCCTGGATGGTGTAGAGAGCGCTGTTCCGAGCAAGGATGAGAACAACACAGTTCTGACACTGTCGAAGGAAGTCGCTGAGGATGCGGTAAAGGCCGCCGTGGAAGATGCCGGCTACGAATATGTAGGAATGGAGAAATAGACGATGGTAAGGACGCCAACCTGCGGATAGGGCCGGCGTCCTTTTTATTTACGCATGAATTTTGCGTTCCGGAAATCTGTATTGTATAATGGAATATATTTTTACAGAGAAGAAGGAGGTATGAGGATGCCTGATACGATAAAAGAATGGTCCGCCCCAAAGCGGGACCGGCGATGCTTCCTGTACGGAATGGGAATGGCAGTGCTGGTGCTTGTGCTGGAAGGTGCGGTTCAGCGGTATGTGTTGCAAGGGGTTCTGGGCTGGAATACGGGAACCTTGGTGGGCGGCGTTGCCGTCGCTGGGATGATGGCGATTGTAGAAGAGGGACTTCGGTGGTATTTTCTGTGCCGGGGGGAGAAGCATCCGGGCTTTGACCGGTATTCCTTCCGGAGCTATTTCCGAAGTGTGATGTGGGTCACCATGGGCTTTGTGGGGATTCTCAGCGTGCTGACGGCCTTTGGCGGTGGATTCATCAGCGCAGAGATTCGCTGGCAGACCATCCTATCTCAATTCATGACTGCAATCTGGATGGCGTTCTTCCTCTGGAAAAGTAGCCGTGTGGGTGCTTTCCTGATTCCGACCATTCTTCATGTCCTGTGGCTGGCACCCCTTACGATAGTGCTTCCAGGAAGTGACGTGGTGGAATCCTGGCAGCGAAGCGTGGTCACCTTCCTGATTGTGTTCGTTCCCCTGTTCTACCTGGTTTCTCTAGTTATCTGGATTCGGAACCGGAAGAAAGTACGGAGTGAGGAGGAGTACATTCCGGCGGGCCATGCGGTGACCAGAGGAAAGAAGAAAGAGACAGAGAAAGAAGAACATCCGAGCCTGAGCGAAATGTTTGCAGAACCGACACCGGAGGAAGGCCTTTCCACAGAGGAGGCACCGGCGGAACCGGAGCAGGCCGAAGAAGGGGCGAAGGACATTTCCGATGTGACGGATCACTACGCTTCGGAGAAAGTGGAAGATCAGTATCTGTAAGAGCTGAATGGAGGTATATATGGAATTACAAGTAAACGACTGCCTGCACGCTTTTCGGGTAAAGCGACAGGTTCCTTTGAATGAACTGGATGCGATAATGTACGAGATGGAGCACGAACCCACGGGGCTGAAGCTGGTGTGGATGGACCGGGAGGAAGAGAACAAAACTTTCGGAATCGCCTTCAAGACCCTTCCTAGAAGCGATACCGGCGTGTTCCACATCTTGGAGCATTCGGTACTGTGTGGATCGGATCGTTATCCGGTAAAAGAACCTTTCGTGGAGCTGGTGAAGAATTCCCTGAACACCTTTCTCAACGCCATGACATTTCCGGACAAGACCCTGTATCCGGTGGCTAGCCGAAATAACAAGGATTTCATCAATCTGATGCGGGTGTACATGGATGCGGTGTTCCATCCGGCTATCTACACGAATCCAAGAATCTTTGAGCAGGAAGGATGGCATTATGCCTTTGACGAGGAAGGAAATCCTTCCTACAAAGGCGTGGTGTTCAACGAGATGAAGGGCGCCATGGCCAACGCAGACGAGATTCTGGACGATGCCATGTGCCAGGCCATGCTTCCGGACACACCTTACCGTTTCAATTCCGGCGGAGATCCGAAGTCGATTCCAGATCTTACCTACGAAGAGTTCATCGAAACTCACAAGAAATTCTACGCCCCATCCAATGCCTATATTTGTCTGGATGGAAAGATGGATATCGACGAAATTCTGGGAATCCTCCAGGACGAGTTCCTGAAAGATTTCGGACGGACCGAACCCATCGCCTTCCCACCGATGCAGGCACCGGTGGATGGTGGAAGCCGCACCGAGACATACGAAATCGGACCGGAGGAACCGATGGAGAGCCGCATGCGCATTGCTTGGGGCGGCGCCATCGGGGATTACGACGACCGAGAGAAGCTGGTGGCCATGCACATCCTGCACAGCGTCATCGCCCACAACAACCATTCTCCACTGCCGAAGTGCATTCTGGACCGAGGATTGGCGGAGGATGTCATCGTATCGGTGGTGGACTCCATGCGCCAGCCTTATGCGAAGATTGAAGTTCGGAACTACGATGAGAAGAATACCGAAGAGATTCGGAAGCTGATTTTCCAGGAGCTGAAACGCCTTGCGGACGAAGGTCTGGATCAGCGAGAGGTGGAATCCGCCATCGCCAACACGGAGTTCATCATGCGGGAACGGGATTACGGTTCCTACCCTCAGGGCCTGATTTTCAGCTTCAACATTCTGGAAAGCTGGCTGTACGGTGGCAAGCCGGAAGCCAATCTGGAAGTGGGAGATATTTTTGACCGCATCCGGGTAAAAGCAGAAAACGGATACTTCGAAAACTTAATCCGGGAAGTCTACCTGGAGAATCCACACCGCTGTGAAATCATCCTGAAGCCGTCCCGCACGGCAGGAGAAGAAAGAAGAGCCGCGGAGGAAGCCAGAATTCAGAAGGAAGCGGAATCCTGGAGCCAGGAGAAGCGAGAGTCCCTTCAGGAGGAAGAACAGAGACTGAAGGAATGGCAGAATACAGAGGATTCGGAAGAAGATTTGGCTTGTCTGCCGCATTTGGAACTGTCGGACATCCAGGATATGCCGGAGGATATCCCCACAGAGGTACAGGAAATCCAGGGGACAAAGGTATTGGTACACGATATCCCAACCAACGGAATCATCTACGCCACCGCATTCTTCGACATATCCGACCGAAGTGAGGAAGAACTGTCCTACATTTCCTTCCTGACAGAGGTGTTGGGAAAAGTGGATACCGAACATTCAAGCGCAGTAGACCTTCTGAACCGGGGGCGTCTGTACTGCGGCGGAATTGATTTTAGCACCACTACCTTCACGAAGAACAACGATGCGGAGGATTACAAGGCCATGTTGGTGGCCACATTCAGCACGCTGCCGAAGAATCTTCCGGAAGCCGTTCGCCTGGTAACGGACATTCTGACGGAGACGAAGTTCGATGACGAAGACGTGATTCGGAACCTTCTCATGCAGGACCGGGGAGATATGCAGCAGCAGATGGCTATGGCAGGACATTCCCTGGGCCTTCGTAGGCTTACCGCCATGTACACGGCGGCCGGCGTGGTGAATGAATGCACCGACGGATTGACCTACTACCAGTGGATGAAAAATCAGGAGGAGAACTGGGACTGGAAGGTCCTTCGGAGTCGCCTGAGTGAAGAGCTATCTCGAGTTGCGAATTGCAGCCCAATGACCCTGAGCATTACCGGTGGCAGTGATGAAGATATACGAACTCTTGCGGACCGATTCCATCAGGGACTTCCGGAACGCACCACAGGGGTGGAGTCCACGGAAAAGTCTGCGATGGAGATTGCCAAACCAATTCGGCCGTGGGGTCCGAAGAAGGAAGGCATTGTGATTCCGGCGGACATCTCCTTTGCCATCCGTGGCGGCGATATGACGAAATTCGGTGCCGCGTGGAATGGAGAATTGTCACTGGCGGCACGGATTATTTCCTATGCGTACCTGTGGAATGTCATTCGTGTGCAAGGTGGTGCCTATGGAACGGGATTGACCGTGGGCACATCGGGACTGGCCGCATGCTATTCGTACCGTGACCCAAGCGGAGCGGAATCTCTGGAGAAATATACCACTGTGGGAGATTTTCTGTCTCAGTTCATGGCGACGAAGCCGGACCTTACGGGATTTATCATCGGTGCCATTTCCGATTCTTCCAGAATCCTGACGCCGAGACTGAAGGGAAACGGCGGAGACAGCATGTACTTCAGCGATAGAACCTATGAGGATCGCTGCCGAGAGAGAAGGAGAATCCTGAACTCTACTCCAGAATCCTTGGCACAGTATGCAGAGCCATTGACCGAGACGATTTCCCATGGCGGAATCGTGATCTCTGGCGGAAAGAATCAGATTGACGCATGCGGAGACCTGGATACAGTGATTACCGTGTAAATTTTGATAGAAGCAGATTGAAGAAAAGTGGTAAAGTTACCACTTTTTTTCAATGGGTGAATTGCAAAAGGGAAGAAGTTTCGGTACAATGGTTTTGAAGAATTAAGGCAATATTACCACTTTTATTCAAAACATGAGGAGAGAAAATGGAAATACAGAGAGATATCTATTTGAACCGACTGATTCATCGAATGCATAACGGAATGATTAAAGTGGTGACCGGAATTCGTCGTTGTGGCAAATCCTATCTCCTCTTCAAAATATTCCACCAATACTTACTGGATAGTGGGGTTCCGGAAGAAAACATCATTACGATGGAACTGGATCGATGGAAGAACCGAGAATACCGTAAGCCGGAGACATTGCTCAACTATATTGATTCGCGCATGGGCGCAACGGGTTCATACTATATCCTACTGGATGAGGTACAGATGCTAGAGAATTTCGAGGAAGTACTGAACTCACTGTTACACCTTCCGAATGCCGATGTCTATGTTACCGGCAGCAATTCGAAATTTCTTTCCAAAGATATTCTAACTGAATTCCGCGGACGGGGAGACGAAATTCATGTATTCCCGCTTTCATTCAGTGAGTTCATGCAAGTGTATCCAGGGGATGTCTACCACGGCTGGGCAGATTATGTAATGTATGGCGGATTACCCTTATGTGTAACGATGCCAACAGAAGAGCAGAAAGTTCTGTATCTTTCGAATTTGTTTGAAGAGACCTATCTGAAAGATATTCTGGAACGTCATAAGATTACGAAGACACAGGAGTTGGAGGATCTGGTGAATATCCTTGCTTCTGCCGTGGGGTCTCTGACCAATCCGGCGAAGCTAGAGGCAACGTTTCGGAGCAGTATTCAATCATCCATAAGCACAAATACCATCCGGCAGTATATCCAGTATTTGGAGGATGCTTTCTTCATTCAGAAGGCGCAACGATATAATGTAAAAGGACGAAAGTATATCGGAACACCAATCAAGTATTACTTTGAAGACGTAGGACTTCGAAATGCAAGGCTGGGTTTTAGGCAGACCGAGGAAACCCATTTGATGGAGAACATAATTTTTAACGAACTTCGGGTAAGAGGTTATTCTGTAGACGTGGGGATTGTGGATAAAAGAGAGAACGTGGATGGTCATATGACGCGAAAACAGTTGGAAATTGACTTTGTTGCGACTCTTGGAAATAAGAGGTATTACATTCAATCCGCATTCAGTCTGCCGAGTGCGGAGAAGATTCGTCAAGAGAAGGCCTCCTTACTTAACGTGAATGACTCCTTCAAGAAAATCATCATCGTCAAAGATGTGGTTAACGTGAGCCGAGATGAAGACGGAATCACGACGATGAGCATCTACGATTTTCTCTTGAAGGAAAACAGCCTAGAGCTGTAAAGAAGAAACAACACGTTTTGAATAAAAATGGTAAAATTGCCACTTTTATTCAATCTAGAAAGGTCTTCGTAAAATTCAAGAAAATTAATGCAGTGGCTAGTTGATAAAGCGCGGAAGAATTTTATAATGAAGGTAACGAATTAAGTAAGAAATGAAAATAAGGGGATAGAGCAATGAGAAAGACAAAAATTATCTGCACCATCGGACCCTCCAGCGAGTCCGAAGAAGTATTTCGGAAGATGTGTCTGGCAGGATTGAATGTAGCCAGACTGAACTTTTCCCACGGTTCCCACGAGGAGCATTTGAAGAAAATCAAGATGATTCGGAAGGTTCGGGAGGAACTGAAATTGCCGATTCCGATTATGCTGGATACCAAGGGCCCGGAATACCGTACGGGAACCTTCCAGAATCACAAAGTGGTTCTGGAGGAAGGACAGAAATTTACTTTTACCACAGAGGACGTGGAGGGGGACGAAAACAGAGTCTCTGTCAGCTACAAGGATTTGACGAAGGACCTGCACAAGGGGGACCGGATTCTGGTGAACAACGGACTCATCGTGTGCACGGTGCTGGAAATCAAAGGAAACGATGTGCTCACCCAGGTGGAAGTGGGCGGCGAGCTGTCGGACCGGAAGAGCATGAACTTCCCGGGGCGTCTCATGAGTAACGATTTTCTCAGCGAACAGGATAAGAAAGACCTGCTCTTTGGCATTGAACAGGACGTGGATTACGTGGCGGCGTCCTTCATGTCCACCAAGCAGGATGCTTTGGATATGCGGAATTTCCTGGACCAGAACGGGGGACAGGATATCGACATCATCGCCAAGATTGAGAATCAATCTGGCGTAGACCACGTGGAGGAAATCTCGGAAGTGGTGGATGGTATCATGGTGGCGCGAGGCGACCTGGGTGTGGAGATTCCTTTCGTGGAGGTTCCAGCCATCCAGAAGCAGATTGTCTCCAAGTGCCGGATGCTGGGAAAGCGTGTCATCGTGGCTACGGAAATGCTGGAATCCATGATTCACAACATCCGGCCAACCCGTGCGGAGATTTCCGACGTGGCCAATGCAGTCTATGAAGGGGCGTCGGCCATCATGCTTTCCGGTGAAAGTGCAGCGGGAAAACATCCGGTGGAAGCGGTTCAAACCATGTCAGAAGTGGCAGAGTATACAGAGTCCCACATCGATTACCGCAATCGGTTCCGGAAGACGGATTTCGTCACCAAGGATATTCTGGATGCTATCTCCCACTCGGCTTGCCAGATGGCCATTGATGTGGATGCCAAGTGCGTTATCGTCAGCTCTGTCAGCGGTCTCACGGCTCGAATGGTTAGCCGGTTCCGGAATGCAGTGCCGATTATCGGAACTACCATTCGCCCGAAAGTCTATCGGAAGCTGGCCCTTTCCTGGGGCGTGATTCCGGTGCTCTGCGAAGAGTACGAATCCATGGACGTGCTGTTCTTCCACGCGGTTAAGGAAGCTACCCGAATTCTGAACCTTCAGGTGGGGGACAACGTTATCATGATGGGCGGAAAGCTTAGCGGCGTGACCGGAAACACCAACATGATTAAGTTCGAGACGATTAAGAGGATTTATGAATAGAATGCTGTTTCAGGACTTATTGAGAGAAGCCAGCTGGGGCAAGAGAGCCCGGTACAGGCTTCTCTTTTTTCATGCTTGTGAGTTCTCACAACAAAAAATACAAACTCTTTCGCGGAGTCTTGACCCAATCTTAACCATATATCCATTTACATTCACATAGGAATTCGTTATAATGCGAGGACTTAACCAACCTATGAAAACTGCAGTAAGCAGCTATTGTGAAAGGAGAAATGCTATGACACAGACTTTTCCGGAGAAGAAATTTCTCGAAAAAATCCGTATCTTTTCCAATGCGCAGCTGAAATATATCGCTTTTCTGTCCATGCTCCTGGACCATGTGAACAAAGCGCTCATCTATCCGTACCTAAGCGGCTCCGGAAGTCTTCAGATACTCAGCAACCTGTTTGACATCCTGGGGCGGATTGCTTTTCCGCTGTTCATCTTTCTGCTGGTGGAGGGATATTTCAAGACCCACAGTCGTAAGAAATATCTGATGAATCTTCTGGTGTTCGGCGTGATTTCCGAAGTGCCCTTCGACCTATTCACGACTCGCCAGCTATATGATCCCAACTGGAACAACATCATGTTCACCCTGGCAGCGGTGCTGGCCATGATCTGGGGGATTGACACCTTGAAGAGGCGGATGGAAAATCTTCCGAAAGCTCTCTGGTATCTGGCCTCCTTCCTCATCGTTGGAATCATGTGCCTTCTAGCCATGATTCTGGGACTGGACTACGAGCACCATGCCATCCTCATCGGATATTTCATGTACATATTCCATGAGCGGTATGTTCTCTCCATTCCGTTCAGCTACGTTTCCATGTACAAGGAACCTTGGGCATTGCTAGGATTTGGATTGACCCTGACCTATAACGGAGAGAGAGGATGCCAGAACAAGATTTTCAATTACTGTTTCTACCCAGTGCACCTGTTGATATTGGGTCTTATTCGGATGTACTTGGGCGTATAGTGTGGCAGAACAAACCATCCCGATTGCAGTAGAAATAGATTTTCTTGATACCACTGCGTTTGAACCTTGCGGCCGCCTCCCCTTCCGGATACAGCTTGATCATCTGCATCTGATCGCCGGATACAGCAGCAATGAACGAAATATAATGACTCTTCGACATTTCGTGATGAATCCGAACATAATATTCATCTTCAATGAGCTCTACGGATATTCCGTGGAGCTCGTCTGCTTTCTCCGGCGCCTCCAGCGTGAGCTGGATTCCGTGGCAGTGAATCATCGCTTCCCCCATGCTGTGAACAATATTTCTGCATATCGGGCATACGTAGAAATGAGAACGCATCATGTTCGCAGATACATTGGAATTCGTTATTGTATTTCCGGAAAGCAGTTCAGTGACTGATATGGAAAGCGCATCTGCGAGAGACTCCAGAAGCGTGATGTCGGGATATCCTTTGCCGGTCTCCCATTTGGAAATGGTTTTATCACTTACCGCCAGCTTGTCCGCCAACATAGACTGCGTCATGTGGCGTTGCTCGCGCAGCTTCTTAATAGCGGCGCCAGTTACATATTGATTCATATTTCTTTACCTCCATGTTCAGAATTTTACAGGAATTCAATATCTTCCAGAACCTACGGAACGTAGAGAAGGGGAAGGAAGAACGCGATATCTTTGTAAAAGAAATTTTCGCCTAACCGAACGTGTCCGGCCGCCATCCCAAGCGGGCGCCTCTGCCTGAATGTGACCGTGATGTGATATGTTGGCGGCGCAATCCCTCGGAATGCCGGAAAATGGAAATCGTGCCGCCAACTTTTTTTACCAGAAGCGATGGATTATGGCCTTCTAATGTGAAAACATGGCGGCAAACCTGCGAGAACCCTGGAGGTTTCGCCATGGAATAGACGCCGATATTTGTAAAAATAGGAATCCGTTGGCGGTAAGCAGCTGGGAAAACCTGCAATCTCGTTTGACCGCCGCCATGACTTCATCCGACGGTCACATTCGGCGAGATGACGTGGCCCGGCCGCGCTCTCGGCCCTCCAGCCAGTGGCTTAGAAATGTGATGAACATGTGAAATTTCAATCTTAATCTTTTTCTAACAATTTTCTAACAATTGGTCGGTATAATAAGTGATGCCACAGGGTAATTTCGATATAGACCATCACGGAAAAAGGAGAAGCTAATGAAAAAAGTAGAAGTATTATTGACGCTTGTTTTAATTGTTGTGCTTGCCGTACCGTGCGTTGCAACTGAAAGGAGTATTCCTGAGCAAATAAATGATGCATCAAATAACGAATTTACAAATTTGAAGGTAATTGAAAAACGTGATAATCTAAAAATTAATGCGGAATCACAGACTGTAAATATTGCACGTAAAGATTTTTCGCAGGTTAAGGTAAATTTCACATCAGATTACGACAGAAAGAAATATGAAATTGGTATAAAACTGCCAATCAAAAAGAATGCACAAACACGTGTGGAGCAAGATAATATCATATCAGATGAAGAAAAATATTCTGTCGTGACGGAGGCATTTGAGGATGGCGTTCAGATTAATATTGTAATCAAAGACGAGAACGCGCCAGAAAAATTCGCCCTCAAATATAATTTGCCAGAAGGTTTTTCTATTCGGTTTGCAGAAGTGAATGGTGAGAAGGATGGATCTGTTGAAATCGTAAATAAGGAAGGTGTTCCGATTGGAGCTATTGCTATACCGTGGGCAAAGGATGTGAATGGAAAGAAAGTTCCCACCTATTATGAAATAAAAGAAAATAAGCTGTATCAGATTGTGAAACATAAAAGTGCAGGCGCAACATATCCTATAGTTGCGGATCCACATAACAAATATTCAGATTGGTTCAAATCGGCAACGTGGAAAATACGTGATGGAAAGTATAGCCTTTGCGTTGTACCTACAAAGTGGAATCGTCAGTCCGGGATAGCTTATATGTCAACAAGTTGGGCACTGCTAAAGAAAAAGAAATCGGGATCGAAGCACTGGTATAATACGGAAGGACTAAGAAAGCAATACTATTGTCATACACAAGCTGCGAAATTTAAATCAAGTTGGAATTTAGAACCATGGCGTCCAAATGTCAGCATGGCAAAGACAATTGCAAAAGCATGTAACCCAACATAGTAGAAAGGTAACGTTATATGAAAAAAATTCTGAATAATGCGTTGCGGCTCGGGACCATTCTTCTTCCGGCAATTTCTCTATACTGGTATGGCGTTGTACGTGACAGGAACAATATCGTTGGGGAGGCTACACTTAGTACATTGCTGGATGCACTGATGATTGTTGCCATCCTTGTCACTCTAGTAAGCGTTGCGAACAAGAAATCTCGTGTCCAGATGATATGCACTGGGACCTCGGCATTGATAATTGCGACAAGTCTTTTCACACTCGGAATAGTTTACGGAAAAGACACACACAATCTTCATCAAGAAGACTATATTAGCAGTGAATATATCCGGGGAATTACCCTCGCAGAGGTGCAGAAATCTATTCAATCGGATGAAGAAAATGTGATATACATCGGAAGGGATGATTGCGAAAGCTGTGCGCAGTTTGAAAAAGAATACGAGAAAATCCTCCGAAAATACTCGGTAGAAGGGAATGGATATTATACGAATATGGACAGAGATAACGCAAATACAAAAGCAATGAATCAGTTCCTGAAGAATTACAAAATCACCAAGGTGCCAACACTGGTTGTAGTAAGGAAAGGAAAGATTACCCACACGTTTAATACGGACGATATCGGGAAAATTGACTCTTACTATCGAAAGAATTTTTCCTGATTTTGAAAATTCCACTACAGTCTGGCTATTACCTAGAAATGTGATGAAAATGTGAAGTTTTAATCTTAATTTTTTTTCTAACAATTTTCTAACAATTGTGCTATATAATATAAGAAAAACAATATACAGATAATAAGGAGAACCTACCATGAGCCCTCGTACGATTAACATTATCACGATGATTATCGTGTTTGTAATCATTGCTGTGGCAGTATTCATAACTCGGAAACTTGTTGCTCTGTATAAGGCAAAGATGAATTATTATTCTTCCAGAGAATTGAAGGATTACGATAAGAAGAACAAGAAATAATATCAAATATACCCAGTGAGTGCTTCGCTGGGTATATTTTTGAAGTTGATGTGCGTTCGGTGTACCCGATTTGTTGTCACCGGGGCCAGGCGTTTTGCGGCGGTCCCCGCGTTGCCCCGGTGCATTATGAAAGGAGACATTCAAATGGACAAAGCAAACAGACTCATTCACATGAGTGATTTTACCCGAAATAACACGAAGCTGATTCCCAGTGAACTACGGGTGCGGACTTCCCAAGGCGCTGCGGAACTGACGGTGAATGAAATGTGCATCTTGCTGGAATTGGCCCGACAAGATGGGCGCGTTCTTACCCGTGAGCACCTGCTAACTCAACTTCATATGGACACCTCCGAGAAGGGGAAACGAAGCATCGACGTGTACATCTCCACCCTCCGAAAGAAATTATCCCACATCGATTCGAATCTGATAATTCAGACGGTGCGCGGATTGGGATACGTCATCGAATGACAGGCTTTGGAAAGCCTATTGAATGACACTCCCATTTGACAACCATTATGGTATGTGATAGATTGAAACGGTATTAACTGAATAGGGGTTTTACACGTTTCAGGTGCCGGCCACTTCCGAGAATTCGATGTTTTCTTATACCGAAGTGAGGGAGCTGGGGCCGGTGAAAAGGGAATCCGGTGAGAATCCGGAGCGAGGCCGTCACTGTGTTAGGGAGCGAAGCCGCACGAATCACTGGGGAGTCCTGGGAAGAGCGGAAGCGCGATGATCGAAGTCAGGAGACCTGCCTGAATACGGGAATTAGGGATTTGCGGTACTCGAATCCGGTTCTGGTGAAAGCAGGCGAGGAACTCTTCTGATTGCACGGGCACGGAAGGGCATTTTCGGCGTACTTTTATAAGAATGAAGCATGGGTGAGGCTGCAGATGGGCAGCCTTTTGTTGTGGACGAATTTCGGGTAAAAGCAACTTCGTAAGGGCACAGATTTCCGGTGTAGATCCTGGGATTAAGAAAGGAGATCAGAGATGAAGAAGAGCATGAAGCGTACGCTTTGGGCGTTCCTCACCATTGCAGCACTGACCCTGGCACTGACCGGCTGCGGAAAGTCGGACCAGGAGAAGGCGGATGAGGTTGCAGACAAGATTGACGCAATCTACGTGCAGAACTGGACGAAGGATACCGACAAGCAGTGCAAGGAAGCGAAGGAAGCTTGGGATGCGCTGACTGACGACCAGAAGGAACTGGTGAAGGGCGAGAATGCAGATCCGGACTATTTCGGAAGAGACACGGGGGATGCCTCCAAGGATGACCCACTGAACGGAGACAAGATTGGAGACAAGGAAATCCTGGTAGTCAGCTTCGGTACATCCTTTAACGATAGCCGTGCTAAGGACGTAGGCGGCATTGAAAAGGCCGTTCAGAAGGCATATCCGGATTGGTCCGTAAGAAGAGCTTTCACCGCACAGATTATCATCAATCACGTGCTGGCCAGAGATGATGAAAGCATCGACAACGTGGACCAGGCACTGGACCGTGCGGTAAAGAACAAGGTGAAGACTCTGGTGATTCAGCCGACCCACCTGATGCACGGAGCTGAGTATGATGAGCTGATGGATTCCGTTAAGAAGTACGAAGGAAAGATCGACACCATCAAGGTGGCAGAGCCGCTGCTGGGCGAGGTTGGAAAGAACGCCAAGACCGTGAACAGCGATAAGGCCGCCGTTGCAGAGGATATCACCAAGGCAGCCCTCAAGGAAGCGAAGTATGACAGCCTGGATGCAGCGGCTGCAGATGGAACCGCATTCGTATTCATGGGCCACGGAACTTCTCACACCGCAAAGATTTCCTACAGCCAGATGCAGAACCAGATGGAAGACCTGGGATACAAGAATGTATTCATCGGTACGGTAGAAGGAGAGCCGGAAGATACCTCCTGTGAAGCAGTCATTAAGAAAGTAGAGAAGGCCGGATATAAGAAGGTCATTCTCCGTCCGCTGATGGTAGTTGCGGGAGATCACGCCAACAACGATATGGCAGGGGATGACGATGATTCCTGGAAGAGCCAGTTCGATGCTTCCAAGAAATTCGATTCGGTAGACTGCCAGATTAGCGGAATGGGAAGAATTCCGGAAATCCAGCAGATTTACGTACAGCATATTCAGGATGCCATGAACAAGTAAGCAATTAGACAGATTAGAAAGATACGTTAAGGAGAATTTATTCATGAAGAAGAGAAGACTCTGGGCAGCGCTGCTGCTGTCCGTTGTGATGGTTTTCACACTGGCGGCTTGCGGAAGCTCTAGCAAGAATTCTTCCGGCTTGGAGGACGGTACTTACACCGCAGAGTTCAGCACGGATAGCCGGATGTTCCATGTGAATGAGACGAAGGATGGAAAGGGAACCCTGACTGTGAAAGACGGTGAGATGACCATTCACATCACACTGGTTTCCAAGCACATTGTGAACCTGTATCCGGGAACTGCCAAGGAAGCGGCTAAGGCAGATAAGGATGACCTGCTGCAGCCGACCACCGACAAGGTGAAGTACGATGACGGAACCACAGAAGAAGTCTACGGATTCGACGTGCCGGTTCCGGAAATCGACAAGGAGTTCGATTGCGCTCTCATCGGCACCAAGGGAACCTGGTATGATCACAAGGTGAAGGTCTCCAATCCGGTGAAGGAAGACAAGTAATACCAGAAGACAGAAAGACAAATACGAATGAACAGGACTAGAACAGGACAGACAGCAAAAACGGGCCGAATCACACTGACCGCACTTCTGATCCTCCTGACAATCTTCTTTCTTTCCGGTTGCACTCAAGGTAGCGGAAAAGAGAAAGTGAAGACAGTTTCCTGTGAAGTAACGATGACAGGGGGTTCCGGGCGCGCTAGCGTGGAATCCCCTGCTTCTGTTATGGAGGAAAAGGAGGGAAAGAAAGTCCAGCTGGTGTGGAGCAGCCCCTACTACGATTACATGATCGTGGATGGAAAGAAGTACCAGAACGAAGCAGAGTCTGGGAAGAACTCCACATTCACCATTCCATTCGAAGAATACGATAAGAGTTTCTCGGTGATTGGCGACACCACCGCCATGAGCCAGCCCCACGAAATTCAGTATCAGATTACGGTTCACCCGCCGGGCCAATCCGAGGGTAAAAGCAAGTCCAATTCCTCCAAGTCCACCGAAACCAGCGAGACTGGCGTGGAGCGGGGGAACATCACGAAAGCCCCGCCTATTCCAGGGCTAAAGCACAAATCCCGGGTGAAGCTGGCCGCCGCAAAGGAATTCACCATGGACCGCTACGAGAAAGAGGGGAAGACCTATACCCTTCTTATCATTGGGGCAAAGGACTTGTTTCTTCTGATTCCGGAAGGGGAAACTACACCGAAGAATCTTCCGAAGAACATCACTCCCCTGGAAACACCCTTGAAGAACTCTTACGTGGTGTCCACCTCCGTGATGGACCCCATCCGGCAGGTGGGAGGCCTTTCCGGAGTGGCGTACACCGGAACCAAGGCGGCGGACTGGCATGTGCCGGGCATATCCAAGCGGGTGAAATCCGGAAAGATTCAGTACGCTGGCAAGTACAGCGCCCCGGATTACGAACTTCTCCGGAGCAAGGACTGTGACCTGGCCATTGAGAACACCATGATTTACCATTCCCCGGCAGTAAAAGAAAAGTTGGAATCCCTAGGGATTCCCGTAATGGTAGAGCGGTCCAGTTATGAGAAGACACCCCTGGGCCGGCTGGAGTGGGTAAAACTCTTTGGTGCCCTGTACGGGAAAGAGCAGAAAGCGAATGATTTTTTTGCCGGAGAAAAGAAGCGGCTGGAGAAAATTTCGGCGCAGAAGGCCAGCGGGAAGACGGTGGCGGTTTTCGCCATCAACTCCTCCGGCGGCGTGACGGTGCGGGCTTCGGGAGATTATTTGTCCGCCATGATTCGTTCGGCGGGAGGCAAATACATCACTGCGGAACCGGATAGCAAGGGATCCGCCCACTCCACCTGGACAATTCAGATGGAAGATTTCTATCGAATTGCGAAAAATGCGGACATATTGATTTATAATAGTACTATTGAAGATCCCATCCGGTCGCTGGGTGATTTGAAACAGAAATCCGGATTGCTGAAGAAATTCAAGGCGGTGAAATCCGGACAGGTCTACTGCCTGGAGCCGGGATTCTTCCAGAACAGCACAAGGACCGGAGATTTCGTAGAGGAAATGAATCAGGTGCTAAAAGGAAACAGTGACAAACTGAAGATACTGACGAAGCTGAAGAAGTAAGGTGGAAGCAATGGAAAGCGAAAAGAAGTCGAGGACAAGGTATAGAGTCGCGGTTCTGGGCCTGATGCTGGGCCTTCTGCTTCTGATGGCATGGAACCTTTCCATGGGAAGCACTTCCATTCCAGCCAGTCATATACCGGGAATTATCGAAAGCCGGGGAGCAGGAAGTGACGGGACCTTCTACGACATCCTGTGGAATATTCGAATGCCTCGGATTCTGGCAGGGGTCATGCTGGGAGGCGCTTTATCCGTGTCGGGGTACCTGCTGCAGACCTTCTTTGCCAATCCCATTGCCGGTCCCTATGTCCTGGGTATTTCCTCCGGGGCGAAGCTGACGGTGGCGCTGGCCATGGTGCTGATGCTGGGACGGGGCATGACGCTTTCGTCCCTGGGGATGACGGCTACCGCCTTCTTAGGGTCGTTGATTGCCATGGGATTCGTCCTTCTTCTTTCCAATCGAGTGCGGAATATGTCTATGTTGGTGGTAATTGGCGTTATGATTGGATATATCTGCTCGGCCATTACGGATTTCGTGGTGACCTTCGCAGAGGATTCCAATATCGTGAATCTCCACAACTGGTCCATGGGAAGCCTTTCCGGACTGGAATGGGATGATGTGAGACTTTCTTCGGTATTGGTGATGGTGGGGCTGCTGTGTGCGTTCCTTCTGTCGAAGCCCATCGGAGCGTACCGCCTGGGAGAAACCTATGCTAGAAGTATGGGCGTGAATATCCGTCGGCTTCGGATTCTCCTGATTCTCATTTCCAGCCTTCTGTCAGGGGTGGTGACCGCCTTTGCCGGTCCCATTTCTTTCGTGGGAATTGCGGTGCCCCATCTGATTCGGTCCTTGATTCGGTCCGATACACCCATTCGGATGATACCGGCCACATTCTTAGGGGGAAGTCTGGTGACGGTGCTGTGCGATGGAATCGCCCGAAGCGTGTTTGCACCGACGGAACTCAGTATCAGCTCTGTTACCGCATTGTTCCTGGTACCGGTGGTCATCTACATGATGGTGCAGCGAAAGGGGGAGAACCGGTGAAGAAAATCAGTACGGAAGCGCTGGATGCAGGTTATGGACGCAAAATCGTCGTAGGCGATGTGAACCTGGAAGTGCAGCCGGGAGAAATCCTGGCATTAATGGGACCCAATGGAGCGGGGAAATCCACGCTGCTTAAGACCATTACTTCTCAGCTTCAGAAGCTGGGGGGCGTGGTAATGCTAGACGGCAGAGATCTGTCCGGCATGGATGAGCAGTTCCGGGCCCGGGAGATGGCGCTGGTCAGCACGGAGCGTCCAAGACCGGAGTGGATGACTTGCCGAGAGATGGTGTCCACGGGACGATACCCCTACACTGGACGCCTGGGAATTCTCTCCCAGGAGGACCGGAAGAAGACGGAGGAAGCCCTTAAGATGGTGCAGGCAGAGGCCATCGGGGATGCGGATTTCAACGAAATCAGTGACGGCCAACGGCAGCGGATTATGCTGGCCCGGGCCCTTTGCCAGGAACCGGAAATTCTGGTGTTGGATGAACCCACTTCCTTCTTGGATGTTCAGTTCAAACTGGACATTCTGGGAACCCTTCGGCGGATTTCAAAAGAAAAGGGAATCGCAGTGATTCTCTCTCTCCACGAGCTGGAGTTCATTCCCGCCGTGGCTGACCGGGTGCTGTGCATCCCAGAGGAGGGGGACACAAGAATGGGAACTCCGGAAGAGATGCTGACGGGAACTGTTCTGGAGGAGCTGTTTCACCTTCCTGCCGGTGCTGGAGTGGATATGGCAGAAGGAATTAGAACGTATGCGGAAGCATTACAGAAATGGATGAGATAGATGGCAAAAGTAATTATGGTACAGGGCACCATGTCCAACGCGGGCAAGAGCCTTCTGGTAGGTGGACTTTGCCGGGTGTTCCGGCAGGACGGATACCGGGTGGCTCCCTTTAAATCTCAGAATATGGCGCTGAATTCTTTTGTGACCCGGGATGGCCTAGAAATGGGACGGGCTCAGGTGATGCAGGCGGAATGCGCCGGCATTGAACCGTCGGTATACATGAATCCCATTCTGCTGAAACCTACTGGCGATATTGGCTCCCAGGTGATTGTGAACGGGGAAGTCCTGCGGGATATGCCGGCCCGAGAGTATTTCGCCTATAAGACCCGGCTGATTCCGGATATTCTGGAGGCGTTCAAGCACCTGGCAGCGGAGAACGATATTATCGTCATTGAGGGGGCTGGAAGTCCAGCGGAAATAAATCTCAAGGAGAACGATATTGTGAACATGGGACTGGCGGAAATGGTGGACGCCTCAGTGCTTCTGGTGGGGGATATCGACCGAGGGGGCGTGTTCGCTCAGCTTTACGGTACGGTGGCCCTTCTTCCGGAGCCGGAGAAAGCCCGAATCGGTGGCCTGATTATCAACAAATTCCGGGGGGATGCCTCTCTCCTGGATTCCGGCATTGAGATGCTGGAAGAGAAGACGGGAATCCCAGTCATCGGCACGGTTCCTTATCGGCCTCTGAATATCGATGACGAGGACAGCCTGAGTTCCCACCTGGAGGGAAGCGGACTGGGGCTTGTGACCATCGGAGTTATTCGGTTTCCCCACATTTCTAATTTTACCGACATCACCCCATTGGAATCCATGCCAGGAGTTGGCGTGGTATACATCGAGAACCTGGAACAGTTCAAGAAGTACCAAGGATATTTGGACCTGCTGATTCTTCCGGGAACAAAGAATACCTTGGGAGATCTTCAGTGGCTGCAGGATACGGGGCTGAAAAATCGGATTCACATGGTGACCCCAGAAATTCCGATTATCGGTATCTGCGGTGGCTACCAGATGATGGGCCTGAGGGTCTCCGATCCCGATGGTGTGGAAGACGGGGGCGTGGAAGAGGGACTGAGGTTTTTCGACGCGCATACAACGCTGACGAAGGCGAAGCATCGGAAGCAGGTAAAAGGGAAAATTCACTTTCAGAAGGGAATTTTCGAGGGCCTTCCCGAGATGGAGTACCAAGGTTACGAGATTCATATGGGGGAAACCGAAACCCATGAGGAGGATGCACTGACCCGAAATGCAGAGGGAGAGGTGAACGGGCAACAGGAATGCAACGTCTACGGCACCTACGTGCATGGCATCTTCGATGAAGACCGGATTGCTACCGCTATTTGCCAGAGATTGGCAGAAAAGAAAGGGGTTACCCTGCCGAGGACCGCAGAGGAAAGCTACCAGAGTATTCGGGAACAGGAATACGATAAGCTGGCGGATTTGGTGCGGGAAAATCTGGACATGGAGAGAGTATATGGGATGCTGCGGGAGGCGACGATTTCGAGTCCGGATATTTCAAGTTCGGTAAAAGCAGCCGCGTCTTCAAAGAAACCTCCGAAGGAAACCCTAGAGTATGTGAAACCCGGGAATATCGAGAAGCGAAGCTTTGAGATTATTGCGGAGGAGCTTCAGAGCCGGAGAATCGTGATACCGGAGGAAGAGGACCGAATCACCCGGCGGGTGATTCACACCACGGCGGACTTCGAGTACGGAGAGACCATGTGTTATTCGGAAGGGGCCATTGAGGCGGGGCTTCGAGCCCTTCGTCAAGGGGCCACCATCGTAACGGATACCAACATGACCCGGTCTGGCATCAACAAGAAGTTTCTGGCCACGCTGGGGGGCGAAGTCCGGTGCTTTATGGCGGATGAAGATGTGGCGAAGGAAGCAAAGGAACGGGGAGTTACCCGGGCTACCGTCAGTATGGAGCGGGCGGCAGAGATTCCCGGGCCGGTGATTGTTTCTGTGGGAAATGCACCTACCGCGCTGATTTCCCTCCATGAGATTATGGCGCGGACAGACTGGCGTCCGGCCCTGATTATCGGGGTGCCGGTGGGATTCGTCAATGTGGTTCCCGCCAAAGAATTGATTCTCGAAAGTGACGTTCCATATATCGTGAACCGGGGACGGAAAGGGGGCAGCAACGTGGCGGCGGCCATCTGCAACGCCCTTCTATACCGGATTCGAGATGAACAGAAAGATTAGAGAGAAGGTCGGATGGAAGAGAAGAAGAAATTGAGAAAGGGCTTTACCACCGGCAGCTGCAGCGCTGCGGCGGCCAAGGCGGCGGTGTACATGCTTCTCACCGGAGGAACTCTGGACCAAATCTCCATTGAGACCCCGGCGGGTATTCGGTACCATGCGAAAATTCAGGATGTTCGCCGAAGCCCGGGAAGCGTCTCCTGTGCTGTTCTCAAGGACGGAGGCGATGATCCGGATGTGACCACAGGCCTTCCGGTGCGCGCTCAGGTATCGGCTCAGGAAATCAATTTCCAGGAGCCGGATTCAGAAACTCAGGTTTTCATCGATGGCGGTGAAGGGGTGGGACGAGTGACCCTCTCTGGACTGGACCAGCCGGTGGGAAATGCGGCCATCAACCGAGTCCCGCGGCAGATGATAGAGCAGGAAGTGCGGGATGTCACCCGGGCCCTGGACTTCCATGGCAGAATCCAGGTAATCATTTCCGTGCCGGGAGGGCAGGAAGTGGCGGAACGTACTTTTAACCCCCGTCTGGGAATCCAAGGGGGGATTTCTATCCTGGGAACCACCGGAATCGTGGAACCCATGAGCACCAAAGCCATTCTGGATACCATTTCTGTGGAGCTTTCCCAGCGATGGGAACTGGGCTACCGAGAGGTGGCGGTGACACCGGGAAACTACGGGCAGAGTTTTATGCAAGAAGCCTACGGCTACGACTTGGACCGAAGCGTGAAGTGTAGCAACTATATCGGGGACACCATCGACCGGGTGAAGGCAATGGGCTTTCCAGGTATGCTGTTGACCGGACACATCGGCAAGCTGATTAAGGTTAGCGGGGGCATGATGAACACCCATTCCAAGGAAGGGGACGCTCGGATGGAGCTGCTGACTGCCGCCATGATTCGGTGCGGCGGCAGCGGTGATACTGGACGGAAAATCCTTTCCTGTAAAGTGACGGAGGAAGCACTTCGAATTATTCGAGAGGAATCGGAGGAGCTGTTTCAGGATACCATGGAGGAAGTGATGAGCCGGATTCTGTACTACCTCCGGAGGCGAGCCGGGGATAAGTTATCGGTGGAATGCATTCTGTACTCTTCCGAGTTCGGCCTCTTGGCATCTTCTGAGGGGGCCATGGAAATGCTTTGGCGGATACAGGAACAGGCGAAGGAAAGCGAAGAGAATTAGAAGGAGTCGAGGATGGTATATTTCGTAGGCGCCGGATGCGGGGCAGCGGACTTGATTACGGTTCGGGGAATGAGATTGATTGAACAGGCGGATGTGCTCATCTATGCAGGTTCGCTGGTGAATCCGGAGCTGCTTGCCTATGCCCCGGCGGGCTGCCGGATATATAACAGTGCTAAGATGTCTTTGGAGGAAATCATTCAGGTGATGGAAGACAGTGAAGGGGCGGGCCTTCGGACCGTCCGCCTTCATACCGGGGAACCCAGCATCTACGGGGCGGTGCAGGAGCAGATGCGCATCCTGGACGCTAAGGGAATCCCCTATGAAAGCTGTCCCGGCGTCAGCGCCTGCTTCGGCGCGGCGGCGGCTTTGAACCTGGAGTTCACACAGCCGGAAATCTCCCAGTCCCTCATTATTACCCGGATGGAAGGAAGAACGAAGGTGCCACCCCAGGAAAGCATCGAGGGCTTTGCCGCCCACGGAACCAGCATGGCCATCTATCTCAGCACCGGCATGCTGACCGAGCTGTCTCAGCGGCTCATGGCCGGCGGCTACCGAGAAGATACTCCCGCCGCTATCGTGTACAAAGCCAGCTGGCCGGAGGAGGAGAAGTGCATCTGCACCGTGGCTACCCTTCCAGAAGTGGCCGCATCCCATGGAATCCGGAACTTGGCCGTGGTGCTGGTGGGAGATGTGATTGCAAAAAGGGGCTTTGCCGACTCCAAGCTGTACAATGCCTCCTTCGAGACCCAGTTCCGGTCGGCGAAACCGGAGAAAGATGAGGAGACGGTGCGATGAGTAGGAATGGAAAGAAGTACCTCTCAGTTGCCTGGTGTACGCCAGGGGGCGAGGCGCTGGCCCAGCGGCTGGCCCGAAAGCTACAAGAGGTTGACAGCGATTACATTCCCCAATTTCGAAAAGAGAAGGAATCCTTGTGGGAGTGGGCCAAAGGGGCTTTCTCATTGCATCAGCCCCTTCTCTTCATCGGCGCCACCGGCATCGCCCTTCGCACCATCGCCCCGCTAGCGGTGGATAAGCTGACGGATAGCCCGGTGCTGGTGATGGAGGAATCCGGTCACTACGTGATTCCCCTCCTTTCCGGCCACATGGGAGGCGCCAACGCCCTGGCCCGGGAGCTGGCAGAAATCTTGGGTGCCACCCCGGTCATCACCACTGCCACCGACGTGAAGGGCCTCTTCTCCATCGACGACTTCGCCCGGAGAAACGGCCTTCGAATCGGAAACCGGGAGGGAATTCGAAGAGTTTCCGGCAAACTGCTCTGTGGTAAAAGCATCGGCCTTCGGCCGAACCTGAACGCTCGGTTCCTCCGACCCCAGCCGGAGGAGGTGAAGCTGCTTTCCGATGCGGATAGGGTAAAAGCAGATGTAGTGATTACCCATAATCCGGAAATGACAGGGCCGTTGTACCTGATTCCCCGGGACCTTGTGCTGGGAATGGGGTGCCGGAAGGATGTGCCCTTCGAAAAACTACAGGAATTCCTGCTTCAGACCCTGGCAGATAACGGCTTAGACGAAGCGAATATTCGATGTCTCGCTTCCATCGACCGGAAAGCCCAGGAGCCGGGACTGATGATGCTGGCCCAGTACCTGGGAGTACCCTTTCGGGTGTACACTGCGGAGGAACTGCAGCAGGCATCCGGCCATGAATTTCAGGAATCCCCTTTCGTTCGGGAGAACGTGGGCGTGGGAAACGTCTGCGAAAGGGCGGCCTTTCTGGCATCGGCAAAGGGTGCGCCGGTGCTTCCCAAAACCAAAGGGGAGGGGATGACCTTATCCATCTATCGTCAGGAGAATTGGAACCTGGAATGGTAGAAGAGAGCAAGAGACAGAATCGAGGAAGGAAAATGACTGGAAGAATACAGATTGTGGGAATGGGTCCCGGAAGCCGGGAGATGATGACTCCCCAGGCGGCAGCGGTCATTGCAGAAGCAGACGTGGTGGTGGGGTACACCGTCTACGTGGATCTCATTCGGAAAAGCTTTCCGGAGAAAGATACTTTTACCACTCCCATGAGAAAGGAGATGGAGCGCTGCAGAAAGTGCTACGAATTTGCCATGAAGGGAAAGAACGTGGCGATGCTCTGCAGCGGAGATGCCGGCGTGTACGGAATGGCTTCTCCGGTACTATCTCTGGGGGAGGAATTTCCGGAGGTGGATGTGGAGATTGTACCGGGTATCACCGCGGCGAACAGCGGAGCGGCAGTGCTGGGAGCCCCATTGAACCACGATTACTGTGTGATTTCTCTTAGCGACTTGCTGACGCCTGGGTCAGTCATTGAGAAGAGAATTCGGTGTGCCATTCAGGGGGATTTCGCCCTGGCAATCTACAATCCTTCCAGCCGGAAGCGGGCGGATTACCTGAAACGGGCGGTGGACATCATGATGTCGGAGGGAGCGGCGTCGGACCGGGCCTGCGGGTACGTGATGAACATTGGAAGAGCGGGAACCCAGGCGGTGACCTGCACCTTGGCCCAGCTTCGGGAAGCGTCGGTGGACATGTTCACCACGGTATTCGTGGGAAATTCCCAGACGGTTATACGGAATGGAAAGATGATAACCCCCAGGGGGTACAGAGGAGACGGAAATGAGTAAAGTGCTGATTTATGGCGGAACCACTGAGGGCCGTTTGCTGGCGGAAAGCTTGGCCCAAGGCGGCATTCACTGCCTGGTGCTGGTGGCCACGGAATACGGCGAGCAGATGCTCCGGCCTTTGGAGGAGGGTCTCCAGAATTCGGTTCGCGTTCTGCAGGGCCGGCTGACGGCGGAGGAAATGGCGGCGCTTTATGGGAAAGAGAAACCGGATGTTATTGTAGATGCCACTCATCCCTACGCGGAGCTGGTGAAAAAGAACATCTGGGAAAGCCTGGAGGGATACCGGAAAGTCCCATTCTTTCGAGTGGAACGGAAGCAGGAGGTTCTAGTAGAACGGGAAAACGCCCGGTATTTCGATACCGTTTCGGAGTGCGTTTCCGCCCTTCAGAAGACCACCGGAAACATTCTTCTCACCACCGGAAGCAAGAATCTGCCGGAGTTCTGCCGGGATAATTCCCTTCGGAATCGGCTGTACGTTCGGGTGCTTCCCAGCGTGGAAAGCTTGGAAATCTGTCAGAATGCAGGAATTACCGGGAACCGAATTATTGCCATGCAGGGTCCCTTCTCCGAGGCCATGAATGAACAGATGCTTCAGGAAACCGATTCGAAGATTCTGGTGATGAAGGAAAGCGGCCGGATTGGCGGCGAAGCCAGCCGAATGGAGGCGGCACAGCGTGCCGGTGCGGTATGCTATATCATCCGGCGGCCGGGAGACTCTGCTGGGGTAGAAAGCTTGGAAACACCGAAACCTGCCTACGGTGAGAGGGCGGGGATGACGCTGGAGCAGGTTCTGGCAGAGATTCGGAAGCGGCTGGAGGGTGGGAACTGTCCGGAATTTCCGGAACGTTCGGAACGTCCAGAATGCCTGGAAGGGGAGTCCTCAGGTGGCATGAAGCCCGGACTTCGCATCGCTCTTCTGGGAATTGGCATGAACGGCGTCACGCAGTTGACCCAGGAAAGTCAGGGGATAATTGCAGAGGCGGACTATATTTTCGGTGCGATGCGGATGATTGCCCCCTTCACCCCGAAGAAGGCGAAGTTCCCCTATTACCAGGCGGAAAAAATTCTAGAGCAGATTCGGGTGATTCAAGAAGAGCGGAGGGAAGCGGAAGAATTCGAACCGATTCGGATTGGGATTCTGTTCTCTGGAGATACCGGCTTCTATAGCGGGTGCCGCTTGCTGGTACCGGCTCTTCGGGAAATCCCGGAAGCAAAGGTTACCGTATATCCGGGAATTTCTTCGGTATCGGCGCTGGCGGCTCGAATCCAGGAGAGCTGGCAGGATGCCCGAATCCTCAGCACCCACGGAGTTCCGGCTGCGTCTTGGATTCCGGAGCTGCTGGACGCGGTTCGGCATAACGGAAAAGTTTTCGCCATTACCTCTGGGGTGGAAGACCTTCGGAAAATTGGAAACTTGCTGTGTGGGGAAGCGGACGTACAGGACTGTGGGATTTCTGCCGGATTCGATCTGGGAAGTGAGTCGGAGCAAATACTGGAATTGCTGCCGGAAGAGTGTCAGGACGTGGCCGTGGAGGGACTGTGCACTGTGCAGATTAAGAATCCTCATCCGATGCTGCGCCGGCTGACACCGGGAATGGCGGACGAAACCTTCAGCCGGGACAAGGTTCCCATGACGAAGGAGGAAGTTCGGATTCTTTCCCTCTGTCAGCTGCATCTTCGAGAAGGGGCCGTGGCCTACGATATCGGTTGCGGTACTGGATCCGTGACGGCGGAAATCGCCGCGCTGTCCCCCTCCATTCGGGTGTACGGAATTGAAAAGAAGGAAGGGGCGGCAGACCTGACCCGTCGGAATATTTCGAAAATGGGACTTCCCAACGTGACAGTGGTAGAAGGGGAAGCGCCGGAATGTCTGCCGCCCCTTCCCACACCGACCCACGTATTCATTGGCGGCAGCAGCGGAAACCTGATGGACATCATGGATTACTTGATGGCATTGAACCGGGAAATCCGGGTGGTGCTGAATGCGGTGAGCCTGGAAACCCTGGCGGAAATCCGCGAGCTGGAGACTCGGTACGGACTGGAACTGGACGTCCGGCAGATTCAGGTGAGTCGGAGCCGCAAGCTGGGAAGCCATCATCTGATGCAGG